>JAMFSV010000274.1 GCA_026225455.1 Burkholderiales bacterium
AATCGGCAAAGTATCAAATACACCGTCGGCAAGCGCCGCTAAAATCGCGATCTCATCGATTGGCCTCAAGGAAACAAAACGGGGCTGGGAAATCAGCGCTCGAATCCGTTCGCCACGCGCCACCTGCGCTTTGACCCGGGCATCGGTCAAACCGCCGAAACGGGTAAACAATTCCAGTTCCAGAAACTGCGCGTAATCCAGCCGCAGGCGCCCCGATACCTGACGCAAGGCCGCGGTCTGGGCTTTGCCGCCGACCCGGCTGACACTCAAACCCACATCTACCGCGGGCCGCTGATTCGCGGCAAATAAACCGGCATCCAGCACAATCTGCCCATCGGTGATGGAAATCAAATTGGTCGGGATGTAAGCCGATAAATTGCCCGCGTCGGTCTCGGCGATCGGCAGCGCGGTTAATGACCCGCCGCCCAACTCGGCGGATAATTTCGCCGCGCGTTCCAGCAAGCGTGCATGCAAATAAAAGATGTCGCCCGGATAAGCTTCGCGTCCGGGCGGCTCGCGTGTGAGCAAGGCCAGCTCGCGATGAGTCGCGGCATGTTTGCTCAAGTCGTCGATCACGATCAATGCGTGTTGGCCCCGGTCGCGAAAATATTCGGCAATGGTAAAACCGCTAAACGGCGCAATCCATTGCAAACCCGGGGATGCCGCCGCCGAGGCGACCACAAATACGCAGCGTTCCGGCGCCCCATGGGTGCGCACGGCTTCGATAACACGTTGTACGGCGCTGGCACGCTGGCCGATGGCCACATACACGCAAATGACATCCGACTCTTTCTGGTTGATGATGGTATCGAGTGCAATGGAAGTCTTGCCGGTGGCACGGTCGCCAATAATCAATTCCCGCTGCCCGCGTCCGATGGCAAACAAGGCATCGATCAGCAAGATGCCGGTCGCCATCGGCTGCGCCACCAGGTCGCGCTCGATAATCGCCGGCGCTGGCCGTTCAATCGGCAAATGCGCTTCGGCCGGCACCGCCTCGTCGCGATCCAGCGGCCGCCCCAAGGGATCGACCACCCGCCCCAGCAAACCCGGTCCGACCGGAACTTCCACCACTTGTCCGGTGCCGCTGACCGGCGAGCCCGCAGCAATCGCATCACTGGTATCGAGCAACACCGCACCTATCGTATCGGTATCGAGCGTGAGCGCAAAACCCAGGCGCCCGCCCTCGAAGCGCAGCAGTTCATTGAGGCGCACGTCGGGCAAACCGGAGACCAAGGCAATCCCATCGGCGACGTGCTCGACGCGGCCCACCGCTACGCCATGCGCGGCGAGCCGGGTCTGGGCCAGGGTCGCGCGGCTGCGCGCCAGCCAGGCGGCGGAAGTGGTTGAGGTAGTATCAGGCGGGGTCGGGGTCGTGATCATGGGCGAGTAGCTCGGTTTTTAGATGGGCCAGATCGTCGCGAAAGCTATTGCGCACAATCGCATGCGGCGCTTCCAATTCCAGACCGGCAATAAGCGCGGGATCCACGGCAAGCTGTAGCGGCAATTCGCGGCCTAATACCCGCGTCAGCTCGGCGCGGCAGAGCGCGAGTTCAGCGGCACTCAAGGTACGCGGAGCAATCAGCGTCAGCCCCGTGCCGTCCGCGCCCAATTGCGCGCGGGTGCTTTCCGGCAGCTTGGCCAGCTCGCTCGCCAAACCGTCGATAAACCCCGCGATACGCGCTTCGGGCGGCAAGCGGTCAAGCAGCTTGGCCGCCACCTCGAGCGCCAACTGGGTAGCCTGTTCTCCCTGCGCCAAGGCGGCGTTGCGGCGTGCCGCATCGATCTCGCTTTGGGCAGTCGCACGCAGTTGCACAGCCTCGGCATGCGCCGCCGCATCCAGCGTCAATTTCAGTTTGGCGGCCTCGGCGCCGGCCGCGTCGAGCATCTGGCCACGCTCCTGGAGCAAGCGCGCATGCTCGCGGCCGGCCGACTCTTGCTCGCGCAGAGCCCCGGCCTTGGCCGCCTGTGCGTCCGCCATCAGCGCGGCGGCGGCTTGCTGGCGTTCGGCCACAATTTTTGCGACCGGCCGAAACAGAAACCGCGCCAACAGCCAGATCAGAACCAGCACGTTGATACCCTGCAAGCCCAGGGTCCACCAATCGATATGCATGATGGCGGCGCTTACTTGATAAACGGATTGGCGAATAACACCAGTAAGGCGATCACCAGACAATAAATCGCCATGGTTTCGATCATGGCCAAGCCTACGAACAAGGTGCGCGAGATGGTCCCGGCCGATTCGGGTTGACGCGCCAGCGCATCCATTGCAGCCGCTACCGCCCGGCCCTCGCCCAAAGCCGGACCAATGGCGCCGAACGAAACGGCGATAGCCGCGGCGAGGATACTGACGATCTGGATCAGGTTATTCATAATGTTCCTTGTGGTTTTTCCAAGATTTGCGGGGTGCTGTCATCCAAGGCCGCGCCGATAAAGACCATCGCCAGCACCGAAAAAATATAGGCTTGCACCGTGCCCGTCAGCAGGTCGAGAGCCATCAGCGGAATCGGTACCAGCAAACCCGCCAGCGACAACACGATGCTGACTACAAAAACCCCGCTCATCACGTTGCCGAACAGACGCACCATTAAAGAAAAGGTACGCGTAATCTGTTCGACCACATTGAGCGGGATCATGATCCAGGTCGGTTCGGCAAAAGTGGCGAGATACCGCAGCACTCCGCGCGTGCGTATGCCATAGAAAATCGTGGTGCCGAAGACAATCAATGCCAGTGCCGCATCGGTTTCGACATGGGCGGTCGGCGGCTCGACGCCAGGCACCAGCGACGACCAATTGCTCACCAGGATAAACAGGAACAAGGTGCCGATCAGCGCGCGATAGTGGCGCGGCGCCGCTTGCATGGTATCGACGATCTGCTGATCCACAGTCCCCACCAGCAGTTCCAGCACCATCTGCGCTTTCGATGGAAGCAGCGACAAACGCCGCGTACAAGCGGCCGCGGCCAGGGTCAGCAAAACCATGATGGCCCAGGTGGTCACCACGGCCGCCGTGATCGGTATGGGCCCCAGATGAAATAAGGGGGTGGAAGCGAGCGGCGATTGGATCATGGCGCCCGCCATGACGCCGACGCTGGCGACAGCCGAACCCGGCGCACGATCACAAAACGTGCCGTCAGCAGACCCGCCGCGCCGGCGAGCAAGATCCACGGTCCCAATTTCGCCAAGCCGAAGAAGATCAGCCCCAGCCCGCCAAGACGCGCGACCTGCAAAACAATCGCGCGGCCGGCCGAACCGCCGGTCAACAAACTTACGCTCCAATGCAAGGTGCCGAAGTAAATCCAACCTGCCGCCATGCCCAACGGCAGGCCCAAGGCGATTTGCAGTGTCGCGCCGAGATGCGGCATCATGATCCTTGACTCCTGCTTTGACGGTGCATCCATTTCCACGCCGACCATAGGCCGACAGCGGCGCCTATCATCAGCAATGGCGCGGAGAAAAATACCCCGCTGGCAAAATGCCGGTCCAGCCAATGTCCCAGCACCAGACCCAACAATGTCGGCAGCACGATGGTCCAGCCGAGAATCCCCATCTGACCCAGGCGGCTGCCCAGCGACGGCTCGGGCTGTTCCAACCCGCGACGCTGACGCAGCATGGCCTGCTGCGCGGCCTGCGTGATACGGCCGGCGATGACCCGCTCGCCGGCGCTTGCCTCTTCGGCACGGCTCTCATCGGTACTGCTCTTGCCGGCGTTGCGCTTGTCGTTTTCCGCGCCGGGCTCGGAATCCTTGGGGTCGGTAAAGGTCATGAGTTGGCATCCGTATCGTCAGGTCCCGCTGCACCTGTGCTCAAGCCGTTTGCCGCGGTCGGCCCGGGGCGCAAATAACGCAGCAATTGCCGCACTGCCTGGGCGTGAATTCGAGTTTGCTCGACCCGTGAACGCCGCACCGCATCGAGACGTTTTTCGCGAGCCGCCTGAATCTGCGTTTCGAGCTGTTCCAGGCTCTCGCCCAGTACCCCGTCGCGGCAGGCTATGGTGATGTCGCAGCCTCGATTGACCCGCAATACACCCGCTTCGACCGCGCAATACTGCATCCGCCCGCCCGCGCCATGCCAGCGCAAAACCGAGGGCGTCAATACCGTGAGGAAGTCGATATGACCAGGCAGGATGCCGAAGCTGCCGCTTTCGTCTTCGGCGCGCAAAGCAGTCACTTGATCGCTGTCGAACAACACGCTGGCCGGGGTGGCGATTTTCAGATGCAGGGTCGCGCTCATGCTGCTCGACTCTTGGCGGTTTGACTTTCGGCAGTTTGAGCTGCATTCGGCGCCGCACTCGGTACCGGTGTGCCGGCGTTGACGGGCGCACCGGCGGTTTCCCGGGTGCGTGCCTCGTCCAGGGTGCCCACCATATACAGCGAGCTTTCCTGCCAGGCATCGCAAACACCATCCAAAATAGCCCGGAACCCGGCCAAGGTGTCCGCCACCGCAAACTAGCGGCCC
>JAMFSV010000275.1 GCA_026225455.1 Burkholderiales bacterium
ATATCGGCCTTGCGTTGCGGGTATGATGCAGCAACCATACCCCGTTTTTGCGGCATTTCACCCGTGCCCCAAACACTGCACCACAGGATTCGACACCATCATGCTGAGCTTTGAACAGATAGAAACCTCTTGCCTGAACGACGCTGCGACGCCGTGGATTTCCATGTATCGCGACCGGCCCGGCATCGAGATCAAATATTTCAGGATCGACCCGGTGCGCGGCGAAGTGCTGTGTTCATTGCGCATGCAAGCCGGGATGCAACTCCCGGCCCACCACCACACCGGAACGGTGATCGTCTATACCTTGCAGGGGTCGTGGAAATATCAAGAGCATGACTGGATTGCTCGCGCGGGCAGCGTCGTATTCGAAACCGCTTCGTCGCGCCACACGCCCGAGACACTGCCGGATTCGGGCGTGGTGCATACATTCAACGTGGTCAGCGGAGAATTGCTCTTTCTCGATGCAGATGACAAGCTGATCGCCACCGAAAACTGGCGCACGGCGCTGCATCGTTACCTCAAGCATTGCGAACGCAACCAACTGACGCCACGCGACCTGAGCGGTTTTGGCGCTCCGGCTTAAGCAACACGGCTCAGACCTCGGCCGCTCCGCCGTGGGGACCCGCGCGCCGGACGTCGGGTGACAATTGTCCGAAGATCCAGGCCGAGGCGCAGGTGATCAAGCCGACGCAGAGAAAGGTCCAATGAAAAGCCGCCAAAGTATGGCCCGGATCGTTCTGCGTCGCACTTTCATGAAAGGTGGTGAGCAAGGCCCCGGCCACCGTCACGCCCAGACTCATTGCCAGCATCTGCACGACGGAAAACAAGCTGTTGCCGCTGCTCGCGCCCTCGCGGCCCAGATCTTTCAAGGTCAGCGTATTCATTGCGGTAAATTGCAATGAATTCAGGCCGCCGAACACCCCCAGATGGATCAATCGCAGCCACAGCGGCTCCTCACGCGACATCAACATAAAACTGGCGATCACCACCCCCACCAGCAGCGTATTGCCGACCAGCACATTGCGATAACCGAAGCGCTCGACCAAGGGCGCCACCGCGCGTTTGATGCTCATTCCGGCAGCCGCCACCGGCAACATCATCAAGCCTGCGGCGAACGGCGAATAACCGAGGCTGACCTGCAGCAGCAGAGGAATCAAATACGGCATCGCCCCCGTGCCGATCCGGGCGAATAAATTGCCCAGCAAACCGACGCTATAAGTATGGATGCGAAACAGCGCCAGCGAAAAAATGGCATCGGGACGACGCGCCGCATGCAAGCCGTAAGCGGTAAACGACGCCAGGCTGAGGATCAGCAAGACCAGTACCGTGGCATGCTGCAAACCTAATTCGGCGACACCGTCCAGCGCAAACGAAATGGTCACCATACCGACCGCCAGCAGCACATATCCGCTCAGGTCGAAGCGCGTCGAAGGTCCGCGATGATCGGGCATAAAGATAAAAGTGGCAGCCATGCCAATTACGCCGACCGGGATATTGATCAAAAAGATCCAATGCCACGAAGCGAAATCGACCAGCCAGCCGCCCAGCGTAGGGCCGATCAAGGGACCGACCAAACCGGGAATCGCCACAAAACTCAGCGCCGACAACATCTTGTCGCCGGGGAAACTACGCAAGATCGCCAGCCGCCCGACCGGCAGCAACATCGCGCCACCCGCGCCCTGCAGAATCCGCGCCAACACCAATTGGGTGAGGTTGTGCGATGCCGCGCACAGCAGCGAGCCAAGCACAAACAACAAAATAGCCGCGAAATAGACCCGCCGCGTGCCCAGGCGGTCCGCCAGCCAACCCGATGCGGGAATCAGCATGGCCATGGTCAGGGAATACGAAATCACCACCGACTGCATGCGCAGCGGCAATTCTCCCAGGCTATGCGCCATCGCCGGCAAGGCCGTATTGACGATGGTCGAATCCAGCGTTTGCATGAAAAAACCGATGGCAACCAGCCATAACATCGGCGTCAGGGATTTGGAGGCGGTCATGGAGATGGGCGGCTTGATGTCTGAATCGGAGGGGGATGGATCTGGTCAAGCGGGTAGCGCTGCTACGGTGGCATTTTACGCGAATTGTGTCCCGTCATTTTTACGCTTTGGGATTGGCGGCGATACGGGTAGCTCAATCACCCAGTTAACCGCCCTACCTTATTTGGAGGTCATGTATGAACACCCTATCTGTATTAACAAAAATCGCTCCACAATTGAATAATTGTTAGTACAATAATTCCTGTGCGGATCACTTACGATCAAGCAAAGCGAGCAAAAACCTTGGAGCAGCGGGGTTTGGCCTTCGAGCGTGCCGTCGAAGTTTTTAAGGGAATCAATTTGACTCGGTCCGACGATCGGGCCGACTACGGTGAGCCGCGCTTTATCACTGCAGGCTGGCTCGACCGCCGCATAGTTATTCTGGTATGGACGCCGCGCGGCAAAACGCGCCGCATCATCAGCATGAGGAAAGCCAATGACCGCGAAATCAAAGCACTCGCCCAGCACCTGGGTTGATCCTGATGCGGCCCCTGAGATTACCGAAGAATGGGCTGCGGGGGCCGAATTACGCCATGGTGAGAAGGTCATTCGGCGAGGCCGGCCGGCCGGCAGCGCAAAGACTCCGACGACGGTTCGTCTGGATAACGAAATTCTGGACGCATTCAGGGCAACCGGACCGCGCTGGCAATCGAGGCTCAACGCAGCTCTCGCCGATTGGCTAAAGACCCACAATCCCGATGAAGTGCCGGTGTAGTCGCACAATCTAAACATCGCACCCGTAAAAAAAGGAAAAAATTAATGAAGCTAGCCACGTGGAACGTCAACTCCCTGAAAGTCAGACTCCAACACGTCATCACCTGGCTCAACGAAAGCCAGGTCGACGTGTTATGCCTGCAGGAATTAAAACTGACGGACGACAAGTTCCCGGTGGCCGAACTGGAAGCGGCGGGCTACAGCAGCCTGTTTACCGGCCAAAAAACCTATAACGGCGTGGCCATCCTGGTGCGTCATGGTTTGAGCATTGAGGCCGATAGCGTGGTGCGCAATATCCCCGGTTTCGAAGACCCGCAACAGCGGGTTATTGCAGCCACCTTAGGCCGGATTGAGGGTGATGCAGCCAGCGGCATGCGGATTATCTCGGCCTATTTTCCCAATGGCCAGGCCCCGGGCACCGAGAAATTCGCCTACAAACTGCAATGGCTGGCAGCCTTGCAGCAGTGGTTGCAAGAGGAACTTGCGCAATATCCCAAATTGGCTTTGCTGGGCGACTACAATATCGCGCCGGAAGATCGGGATGTCCATGACCCCAAGGCCTGGGAAGGGCAAAACCTGGTGTCGCCCGAAGAACGGGCGGCTTTTGCCGGATTGCAGGCGCTGGGCCTGACCGATACCTACCGGCTGTTCGAGCAGGCGGAAAAAACCTTCTCGTGGTGGGACTACCGGATGATGGGGTTTCGCCGCAACGCCGGTATGCGCATCGACCATATCCTGACCTCACCGACACTGACGGCCGAGGTCATCGGCTGCACCATCGACAAGACCCCGCGCCGCTGGGAACAGCCTTCGGATCACACACCCGTGATTACCGAGTTGCGCTAGACACGGTTCAAAAGCAAGCTGGACAAGGGGCGCGTCCTCTTGCCGACGGCGCTAGCAACGCCCTGAACCAGCCACCTAGATCCACTCAAGGCTCCAGATTGAGTTCCTGGATCTTGCGTGTGATGGTGTTGCGCCCAATACCCAGACGTTCGGCAGCTTCCACCTTGCGGCCCCGGGTAAAATCCAACGCTTCGCGGATCACGGCAGCTTCGAAACGCCGCATCATGGCATCCATCACTTCCGGCGAACTATCGCGCAGCAGCTTGGCGACCTCGGTGCGCAGAACCGTCTCCCAATTACCCGCCGAGGCCACCGCACGCGCAGCGTCCGCGGCCCCGGCGTGCGCGGCGTTGACTGCCGCACTTGAGGCCTGACGCGGGTCGCCGGTGCCGTCGGGTTCGTCTATCGTCATCGACAGATTGGCGCCCGCGGCATGTTGCAGATCCGGTGGCAAATCCTTGATTTCGATAGTCTGCGCCGGCGCCATCACAGTCAGCCAGTTACACAGGTTTTCCAGTTGCCGCACGTTGCCCGGAAAACCCAGCGACGCGATATAAGCCAGTGTTTCGTCGGTCACGCGTTTGGGATCGACCCCCAGTTCACGCGCGCTCTTTTGCAAAAAATGCTTGGTCAGCAGGGGAATATCTTCACTGCGCTCGCGCAAGGCGGGCAAACGCAAACGAATCACGTTCAAGCGGTGATACAAGTCCTCGCGAAACAGGCCTTGTCTGACCCGTTGTTCCAGATTCTGGTGGGTGGCGGCGATCACCCGGACATTGACGCGCAGCGGATTATGTCCGCCCACGCGATAAAACTGCCCGTCCGACAAGACGCGCAATAAACGCGTTTGCAGATCGAAGGGCATATCGCCGATTTCATCGAGAAACAGCGTACCGTTTTCCGCTTGCTCGAAACGCCCCTGACGCATCGCCTGTGCGCCGGTGAAAGCGCCCCGCTCATGTCCGAACAACTCGGATTCAAGCAGGTCTTTGGGAATAGCCGCCGTGTTCAAGGCGATAAACGGCCCCGCCGCGCGCGGGCTATGCCGGTGCAGCGCACGCGCCACCAATTCTTTACCGGTACCGGATTCACCCGTAATCAAGACTGTTGCGCTGGAGTTCGACAGACGGCCGATGGCGCGAAACATATCCTGCATCGCCGGGGCATGACCGAGCATTTCCGGCGTTTCGGTGGAGCGTTCTTCATCGGCATGTTCGCCGCGCAGACTTTCTTCGACCGCACGGCGTATCAGTTCGACCGCTTTATCGATATCGAAAGGTTTGGCGAGATATTCAAACGCCCCACCCTGAAATGCGGCAACCGCGCTATCGAGATCCGAAAACGCGGTAATGATAATCACCGGCAGGCCGGGGAATTTTTCCCGGACGCGGCCGAGTAAATCGAGGCCTGAACCGCCCGGCATGCGAATGTCGGAAACCAGCACCTGTGGACTGTCGAATTCCAATGCCGCCAGCGCATCCCGCACGTTCGAAAAGCTGCGGGTGGTGAAATTTTCTCGTGCCAGGGCTTTTTCCAGCACCCAGCGAATCGACTCGTCGTCGTCTACTATCCAGATCGGCTTCATAAATTGTCAGTGAGGTCGGGCTCGGCCAAACCCTTGGGGTTCCAAGGGTTTCGAAGGCTCATAACGTGAGCGGCAGCAATATTTGAAATTCCGTATGACCGGGGCGACTATCGCATTCTATTAAACCGCCATGCTGGTGCACAAATGTCTGTGCCAGCGTCAGCCCAAGACCACTACCGTCTTCGCGTCCCGATACCAGCGGATAGAAAATGCGATCGCGTATCAGGTCGGGAATACCGGGGCCGTTATCCACTACACGCAAGTCCAGTGCCAGCTTGCAAAGTTTTTTCGCAATCGTGACTTTACGCGCAATACGCGAGCGGATTTCGATGCGCGCATCGCCTTGAGCGATCCGTTCACGCAACGCCTCTGCGGCATTGCGCACGATATTCAGCAAAGCCTGAATCAGTTGTTCCTTGTCGCCGCGCAAGTCGGGAACGCTTACGTCGTAGTCGCGTTCGATCTCAAGACCGCGCGGGAATTCGGCCAGAATCACGGCGCGCACACGTTCGCACACTTCATGAATATTGACGTCACCCACGATATAAGGATGGCGGTGCGGTTCAAGCAAGCGGTCCACCAGCGTTTGCAAGCGGTCCGACTCCTTGATGATGACTTGCGTATATTCACGCAACTCAGGTTGTTCCAGTTCAAACTCCAGCAATTGCGCAGCACCGCGAATTCCGCCCAGCGGATTTTTGATTTCGTGCGCCAAATTGCGGATCAGTTGTTTGTTGACCGAGCTCAGATCGAGGATCCGTTCTTCCCGGTCGGTACGCAGTTTCTGCTGGTTTTCGAATAATTCGAGCAAGACGTAATCGGGCTGAGCCTCGAAAAATCCCACCACCACATGCACGTGCAGCGGTTCGTGGCCGGGCCGTTCGAGCACGGCGTCGAGATGGGTCGCCTGAAAACGATTGTCGGCGATCGCATCGATCACCTCGACCAGCTCATCGGCATTGGTAAATAAATCGGGCCACGACAATTGCATCAGTTGCTTGCGCGACAGATCCAACATGGTTTCAGCCGAGGCATTGGCAAACGCCACCCGCAATTTACGTTTCTCGAGTACCAGTACCACCGTGGGCAGCGCTTCCAAGCCGGGCAACAACCCCGACGATTCGAGTGCACGTCCGTTGGCCGCCTTGCTGTCTTGTACCATCATTTTTTCAGACTCTGAATTTTCGGCGTCATTGCGCATCCGTCGCTTGTGGCAACGTCTGTCGCTGGTGGCAACCGCTTGTGGCATCTAGCTTGTGGAAGCTGCTGCTGGAATCTATCAAGCACAGTATCGACAAGAGGCAACTCAAAAAAAAGGACGGCAACGCCGTCCCTTTTCTACTTCTGTTCAAACACGTACTACAGCCGCCACCGCTCCGGCCGAGGTAAGCCCGGAGCGCTGCATGGCTTACAGCGAGTAGTACATATCGAACTCAACCGGATGCGTCGTCATGCGGAAACGCGTGACTTCGGTCATTTTGAGTTCGATGTAGGCATCAATCATGCCGTCCGTAAACACACCGCCACGGGTCAGGAATTCGCGATCCTTGTCCAGGTATTCCAAGGCCTGATCCAGGCTGGAACACACGGTCGGGATCTTTGCGTCTTCTTCCGGCGGCAAGTCGTACAGGTTCTTGTCGGCGGCTTCGCCCGGGTGAATCTTGTTCTGCACGCCATCCAGACCTGCCATCAGCATGGCCGAGAAAGCAAAGTACGGGTTGGCCATCGGATCCGGGAAACGCGCTTCGATGCGGCGGCCCTTCGGGTTCGGTACGTGCGGAATACGGATCGATGCCGAACGGTTGCGTGCCGAGTAAGCCAGCTTGACCGGAGCTTCGAAGCCCGGCACCAGTCGTTTGTACGAGTTGGTGGTCGGGTTGGTCAGCGCGTTCAAAGCACGAGCGTGCTTGATAATGCCGCCGATGTAATACAGGGCGAATTCCGACAGGCCCGCGTAGCCGTTACCGGCAAACAGGTTGACGCCGTCTTTCCAGACCGACTGGTGAATATGCATGCCCGAACCGTTGTCGCCAACGATAGGCTTGGGCATAAAGGTCGCCGTCTTGCCATAAGTGTGTGCCACGTTCTGCACCACATATTTCAAGATCTGGGTCCAGTCGGCGCGCTGTACCAGCGTCGAGAACTTGGTGCCCAATTCGTTCTGGCCTTGGCCCGCCACTTCATGGTGGTGCACTTCAACCGGTACGCCCAGTTGTTCAAGCAACAGGCACATTTCCGAACGCATGTCCTGGAAGCTGTCGACGGGCGGTACCGGGAAATAACCGCCCTTGGTGCCAGGACGATGACCCGTGTTGCCGTGTTCGAATTCCTTACCCGACGACCACGGTGCTTCTTCGGAATTGATTTTGACGAAGCTGCCCGACATGTCCACGTTCCATTGCACCGAATCAAAAATAAAGAATTCGGGTTCCGGACCGAAGTAGGCGGTGTCGCCCAAGCCGGTGCTCTTCAAATAGGCTTCAGCGCGCTTGGCCAGCGAGCGCGGATCGCGTTCATAGCCCTTGCCGTCCGACGGTTCGATCACGTCACAAGTCAGGACGATGGTCGCTTCTTCGTAGAACGGGTCGACGTAGACGGTATTCGGGTCCGGAATCAACAGCATGTCCGATGCTTCGATACCCTTCCAGCCAGCGATCGACGAACCATCAAACGCGTGGCCGCTTTCGAATTTGTCCTCGTCGAATGCCGATACGGGGACCGTAACGTGCTGCTCTTTGCCACGCGTGTCGGTGAACCGGAAATCGACAAATTTGACGTCCTCGTCCTTGACGAGTTGCATGACGTCGGCCACGGATTTACTCATTCCTCTCTCCTGGAAAGCTACGAACACTGGCAGCGTATGCCGCCTCACTAGCAGCGATTGCCGCCTCTCTTAACCTACTTGCGCCGACCCGGATGCATCGGCAGGTAAAATTTACTGCGGTGCAAACAGCCACCCGTCTCAATAAGCATGTTCCATGCCATCTTGACCAACAACGGGGCAAGATCCGTTCCGCACGATTTAAGATGCACCAGACAATACAAAAATCGTGCTTAAAGTGGGAATTTACCGTGCTCAGTGTCGGTGCCGAAACGTTTTATGCGCCCCAGCGATGCACAGAGACCTGATGTTCAGCCCAAAAATGGTGCTAAGCATTCAAGGTAACAGCATAACGCACTTATTTGGTGCAATCACTCTTTCGTGGAATGCGGCCTCTCTATGTGAGACGATTACAATAAGAATTCCACTCTCACAGAGCCCTCCCATGAGCCGAATCGAATCTCTATTGAGCGCCGCCGAGACGCGCCGCCAAAGCCTGCAATTGCCCTATGCCGGCGCCCTCAGCCCCGACGAGGCGCTGGAACTGCTGCAGTCGGAACCGCGCACCCGGCTCATCGATGTGCGCACCCGGGCCGAATTGGACTGGGTCGGACGGCCCACGGTCGCAGAAGCGCAATATGCTCATATCGAATGGATCCGCTATCCCGGCAGCGTGCCTAACGCCGAATTCCTGGCACAACTGGCTCAAGTCGCCGATCCCGATACGCCGCTACTCTTTTTATGCCGCAGCGCCGCTCGCTCCAAACTGGCCGCGGCAGTCGCCGCCAAGGCCGGATTTGTACGCGCGTTCGACTTGCTGGAGGGATTTGAAGGCGATAAAGACAGTGCGGGACACCGCAAAACGGTCAGCGGCTGGTGTTGGCGCGGTTTGCCCTGGGCCGGTGCTTGAGTTGACCTGGGTCGCCGGCGCCGGCCGACTCGCCCCGAATTAAGCGCCTAAATCGTGTCGCAGCCGGCGCTTGAACCGCAGCATCAGTCGTCCAGTGTCCCCGGCTCGACAATTTCACCGCCGAGCGCCGCAACCCCGTCGCGCAATTTGAGATAAGCAGAGGCGACCCGTTCAGGGTCGCCCTTGACACCCAATTCGATATGCCTGCGGGCATAGATCCCGCCGCGCTGCGGGTCACCCACACTGGGCAGGCTGAACACGCGGATGCCCGGAAAATCCGCCTCGATGCTTTCCATCAAGGGGGTCACTGTCGATTCCGGCATTTCGAATACCAGGAAAGCGCGCTCTTCGTGCGGATTGGCATGATGCAGGTGCACATAGCGGGTATCGAGCACCCATTCCAGCATGGGCCAGGCCATCACCGGGAAACCCGGCACAAAATGGTGGTCAGCCACGGAAAAGCCGGGGATCTTGTTGTAACTGTTGGGGATAATCGAGGCGCCGGCAGGGAATTCGCCCATTTTCAAGCGATGCTGGTTTTCCGGCAGGTCCAAAATAGCCGGGCCGCCCGGATTCATCTCCAGAATGCGTTCGATGATCAAGTCGCGCGCTTGCGGGTGCAATTGCAGCGGCACGCCCAAGGCGTGCGCCGCACATAAACGCGTGTGATCGTCGGGGGTGGCGCCGATGCCGCCCGTCGAAAATACGATATCGCCTGAAGCCAGCGAGCGTTTCAGCGTCGCGGTGATGCGCGCCGGATCGTCGCCCACGTACTCGGCCCACGACAAAGACAAACCGCGCGCCGCCAGAATCTCGATGATTTTCGGCAAATGCTTATCGACGCGCCGGCCCGAGAGAATTTCGTCGCCGATGATGATCACGCCAAAGGCCATGCTGGACTCCAGAAAAATTCAACGCGACGGCGGTACCGCCTCATTGCGCAGATTATGCAACTCACCCAGGCAAAAATGCGCGAACCAAAGCGCTGAAAAGACAAAAATCAGGACATACAGCCAGATTGCGGCAAGCGCCACAAAAGGAAACAACACGATCATCGCCACCGAAGTCACCCACAGCAAGGCCGGCAACGAGCCCAGCAGGCCCGTCACCACGCCGATCGCCAGCAACGGCCAACGATGGCGGCGCATGAGAGTAGCCCGTTCGGCCGCACTGGCGTGGGCCGCGAGTGCGTCGTAACTCATCACCCGGTAGGTCAGCCAGCCCCACAGCAGCGGCGGAATCACGGCAAAGAACGGCGGCACCAGCCACAGCGGCAAGCTCACCAGCACCACGACCAGGAACACCAAGGTGGCGAGCAAGGCTTGCGTAATGCCGCCGTACCAACTGCCGCCATGCAGGCGTTCGAGATGAGAGTAACGCTGCCGCGCCAAGTGCCTGACCACGCTGGGCATGGCCCACGCCGCCGTCAGCAGCAGCGCCGTCGCCACAATCAGCGGCACCATCAACGTCACCAGAATAAAAGGCGCGATCACCATATGCAGGCCCACCAGGCCGATCGCGGTCAATACGTGATACGCCGTCTGGCTCAGCGAAAACTGATCGAGGCACTGATGGACCAGGTTGATCAATTGCGACCAGCTGAACCATAACAGCGCGCCCCACACGCCGCCCGCCGCCAGAAAAGGCAGCAGCGTCATCCACAGCACACGCGGGTGCATCAGGCCGGTCAAGGCCCGCATCAGCGAGCGTAGAAAGGGGCTCATGGCAACTTACTGAGGGCCGGCACTAAACGGCTCCCGAGCGCGGGTTGCCGCTGGGGCCGCCGCTCACGCCGCCATGACCCGCGTCCTCGCGCTGGCCGCGCAGCAGCCGGACCAGACGCCCGCCCGAGCGGGTCAGGCCAAACCATTGCTGGGCCCAGAAACCGTGCCCATAGTTGCGCCCGATGCCCGACGGCACGGCCAACTGGTCGCGGATCCCGGTCGGTTCGTAGGCACGGTTCCAGGACACGCTGCGAAACAGCATGTCCCACCACGGAAACAGCACGCCGAAGTTGCACCCGTATTGCGTCCCTTCATGGCCATAACCGATGGCATGATGGCGGCGATGAAACGCCGGGCTGACGACGACACGCTCCAGCAGCCAGCCGTAATGCAGGCGAGCGTTCACGTGTTGAATACTTTGCGCCAGATTGGTGACCGCGACCAGCACCACGTATTGCGCCGGCGGCACCCCGATAGCCAAGGCAATCACCGCGAAGAAAGCGGCCTGGATCACATCGTCGAGCAGATGGTTGCGGTCGTCGGCCCACAACGACATTTGCTGCTGGCTATGATGCACCGCGTGCAGCTCCCACCAGATACCGATCCGATGCTGGCCGCGGTGATACCAATAGCCGGCGAAATCGAGCACGATAATGTAGAGGGCGAAGGCAACGATCGGCTGCGAGGTTACGCCGGGGATCAGGTTGTCGAGATCGATATTGGCCACGCCTTTCAGGCGCAGCCATTCCTGGGCGTGATCGAAATAACCCTGCAAGAAAACAAAGAAGAAAATATTGATAATGCCCAGCTTGGCAATCCAGGTATAAATCACATCGGAGCGCACCGCCCGGCGGTCAGTCCATTTCTCCAGCGGCGCCAGTGCTTCCAGCGGACGCAGGATGGCATACATCACGCAGACTTCGAGCACCCCCACAATCACCCAATACAGTGCGTCGTAAGTATCCTCGTCATAGTCCATCAGGCCGAAGCGATACATCAGGGGCTGCAGGATATCCACGTACAACGCCGTTTGTACCGCCGAGATCCCGTTATCCAGATGCGCCAGCAGGAATTGCAACATCGTAGCTATCCGTTTTGTCGAATTCTTCAAATAATAAAAATACGGGGCTGCCCCCGCCTCCCCGCCCGCTTGGGCGGGGTGCAAATCTTATGTAGACGTCGCGGCAGGTGCCATCTCAGGCGCCGTTGGGCGACGTCACCGGCGCCCGGTCATAGAAATAAATACCATGCGGCGAACGCCCCACGGGGATGGTCTTGACCAGGGTTCGTGTGCTCATGTCGATAATCCCGACGCGCTTGGCAAAACGGAATGTCACCCAGAGGAAACGCCGGTCGGCGGATAATTCCATATCATCAGGCCCCGGCAACAAGCCGGTGATATCGCCGACATTGGTCAACGCCTCTTCATCGATCACACTGATGGTGCTGGCGACCCGGTTCGATACCACCACATGACGGCCGTCGTCGAGCGAGCGGAAATTATGCGCACCCTTGCCCGTATGAATCGTCTTGATCACTTGATGGGTACGCCAATCGACCACCGCCACATAATCGGCGCCCGTCATGCCCACCAGCAAATATTTGTCGCCCGGCGTCATCCACAAACCGGCCGGGGTTTCGCCGACTTTCATTTTCCACAACACGGTCTGGGTGGCAAGGTCGACGGCCGCCAGCTCGCCGGATACCTGCAGCGTCACAAAGACGGTTTTTCCATCGTTGCTGAACGCCATATGGCTGGGCATGACCGCCAGCGGCAAGCGTTTGGCCAGCACCAGATTGTCATTGTCGAAATGATAGATATCGAGGCGATCCAGACGCAAGCCGGTAGTCACCAGCCATTTTTTGTCGGGTGAAATGCCGATTTGATAAGGATCCTCGATGCCTTCGACCCAGCGCTGAACCTTGCCGGTTTTAGGGTCGAGGAACACCAGATTATTCGATACCGAGTTGGCGACGATCAGCGACGAATTATCCGGTGTCGCCATCAGGTGGTGCGGTTCCTTGCCCACCGGAAAGGAACTGACTACCTGTTGCGTGGCTTCATCGATCAAGCTGATCGATGCTTCCCCCGAATTTAATACCACCACATTATTCGCATGCGCCAGCGACAGGCTCATGGCCATCAGCCCGGCGACTGCCGCGGCACGCCCCATCCATGAACCGGCTCGACTACCTTGCTTGCCGCCCACAGCAGCGGTCATTACACTTTTACCCATATCAAATCATTTCCAGAAAATCTTCTATTTAGTCGACTATTGTATGCCGCGTAAGCCCAAGTCCGCAGCACTATACCTGTGTAGCGTGCGGTCCGTTACATAAATGGGCTCACGGCGGACTTACAGGGCATTCCATCTGGGCGCGCAAAGCTAACGCTGCAGCGCATCCCAGACCTTTTGCAGGCGCTTTACTGAGACGGGCATCGGCGTGCGCAGTTCCTGGGCAAACAGCGAAATCCGCAATTCCTCCAGCAACCAGCGAAATTCCACCAAACGCGGGTCGCTGAATTCACGCCGTTGCGCCAGCAAACGCTGATAGCTTTGCAATAAAGGCTGAAATTCGGCCATGGCCCGGGTATCGCGCAGCGGATCGGCTTTTAATTTGTCGATGCGCAACGCCAGCCCTTTCAGGTAACGCGGAAAATGGCTGAGCTGCGCATACGGCGTATCGATCAGGAAACGCTTGGAAATCAAAGTTTGCAGTTGCTGTTGCATGTCGGCATAGGCCCCGGCGAAGGTTTTGGCCTGTGTCAGCTTTTTGCCCACAGCGGCATATTCGGTCAGGATGCCGCCCGCCAAACGTGCGATTTCCTGGGCCAGCAAGGTCAAACGGCTGCGCCCTTCGTCACGCCGGGCATGGAAACTCGCCTCGTCGACCGGCAGCGGTTCCTGCAAACAGGCACGATCCAGCGCACAAGCCACGATTTGGTCACGCAATTCATCCTGGCTGCCCAAGGCCATAAAATGCAGCACCATCTGCTGCATGCCCGGAATGTTTTTCTCAAGAAAACGGATCGGCTCGCGCAATTGCAGGGCAAACAGGCGGCGCAAGCCGGCTCGATGCGCTCGCAACGCCTCCTCGGGCGAGTCGAACACCTCCACGTCGCAATGCGCGCCGCGATCAACCAGGGCCGGATAACCGAACATGGTTTGGCCGCCGCGGCGGATTTCCAGCAACTCGGGCAGCGTGCCGAAATTCCAGGTGGTCAAGCGCTCGTACAAGGCGGTGGAGGTCGCAGCCGGCGCGCCGGAATGGGCATGACCCGCCTGACTAGCGCCGCCGGCCGCCGGGGTAACCGGAGCCCGGCCGGACTGGGCCAAGCCCGGCCGAGCCAAACCAGGCGCGGCAGGCAGCGCGGCATCCGCATCGCGACTCACCGAGTCCGCGGCGATTTTCTGGAACACCTGTTGTGCCTGCGCCCCCAGTTCAGCCCGCAATTGAGCCAGATTGCGCCCCATTGCCAACTGCCGCCCGTGCTCGTCGATCACCTTGAAATTCATAAACAAGTGAGCCGGCAAGGCTTCGAGTTTGAAATCCGAGGTCTTGACGTCCAGCTTGATGGTCTCGCGCAGATCGGCAATCAGGGTATCGATCAAACCGATGATCACCCCTTTTGCTTGCGCCAGCGCGGCCCGCTCGGCAAAACGCGCGGCGTATTCGGGCAGCGGTACGCAATGACGGCGTAATTTCTGCGGCAGGGTCTTTAACAGCAGATGCGCTTTTTCCTTCAACATGCCCGGCACCAGCCACTCGCAGCGGCGCGGGTCGATCTGATTCAGGGAAAACAGGGGCACCGCCAGCGTCACGCCGTCGCGCGGCGAGCCCGGTTCGAAATGATAGGACAGCGCCATTTCGACCCCGGCCATCACGCCCTTCTTCGGGAACAGGTCGGTGGTCACACCGGCCGCCTCATGCCGCATCAGGTCGTCGCGGTTCAGGAACAGCAATTTCGTATCGCGCGGCTTGGCTTGGCCGGGTGCGTGGCCGTCGTGGCCCAGCACCGCCTGCGAACCCCGCTGCCCCGAGGCTTCCAGATACCATTTCTGGAAATCGGCACCGGTATAAATACCGCGCGGCAAGGCTTGGTCGTAAAAGCCGAAAATCAGCTCGTCGTCGACCAGCACGTCCTGCCGCCGCGACTTATGTTCGAGCTGCTCGATATCGGCCACCAGCTTGCGGTTATGCGCAAAAAACGGCAGCTTGGTCTCGAACTCGCCTTCAACCAAGGCGCTGCGGATAAAAATTTCGCGGGCGCGAGCCGGATCCTGCAAGCCAAAACTGACACGGCGCCGATGATAAACCGGCAGACCATGCAGCACCGCCCGCTCAAATGCGACCACCTGCGCCGATTTTTTCTCCCAATGCGGCTCGGACAACGATTTGCGCAATAAATGCGGCCCGACGCGTTCCAACCATTCCGGTTCGATTTTCGCAATACAGCGCGCAAATAGCCGGCTGGTTTCGACCAGTTCACCCGCCATGACCCATTTGCCGGCTTTTTTAAGCAGCGTCGACCCCGGCCAGAGGAAAAACTTGATACTGCGCGCGCCCAGATAATGCGGCTCGTCGTCAGCCTTCAGCCCGATATTACCGAGCAAGCCCGACAGCAAGGACAAATGAATCTGCTCAAAGGTCGCTTCGGCTTCGTTCATGCGCCAGCCCATTTCGCGCACCACCGTCAACAACTGGCTATGGACATCGCGCCATTCGCGCAAGCGCAATTGCGACAGGAACTTTCCGCGGCAGGCTTCAGCCAGCAAACGATTCGATTTCTTGTGGGTCAGCGCATCCTCGAACCAGGCCCAGATTTTCAGCCAGGCCAGAAATTCCGAACGTTCGTCGGCAAACTGCCGATGCGCCTGGTCGGCCGCTTCCTGAGCCTCGACCGGCCGATCGCGCGGGTCTTGCACCGACAAGGCGCTGGCGATAATCAGCAGTTCCTTGAGCGCATGATGGTCGCGCGCAGCCAGGATCATCCGGCCAATGCGCGGGTCCAGCGGCAGGCGCGCCAGTTCGCGGCCGGTTGGCGTCAAGGCATTGCTGTCGTCGACCGCGCCCAACTCGTTGAGCAATTGATAACCATCGGCAATCGCCCGGCCCGGCGGCGGTTCCAGAAACGGAAACGTCTCGATTTCGGTCAAATGCAGCGATTTCATGCGCAAAATCACCGAGGCCAAAGACGAACGCAGGATTTCCGGGTCGGTAAACCGCACCCGGCTCTGGAAATCGCTTTCCTCATAGAGCCGAATGCAAATCCCGTCCGCCACCCGGCCGCACCGTCCGGCCCGCTGATTGGCGGCGGCTTGTGAAATCGGCTCAATTTGTAACTGCTCGACCTTGTTGCGGTACGAATAACGTTTAACCCGCGCCAAGCCCGCATCGACCACGTAGCGGATGCCCGGCACCGTCAGCGAGGTTTCCGCCACGTTGGTCGCCAGCACAATTCGCCGTCCGTTTGAAGTTTTGAACACCCGCTCCTGTTCCGCCGCCGAAAGACGGGCAAACAGCGGCAAAATCTCGGTATGCGGCGGATGATGTTTGCGCAGCGCCTCGGAAGCTTCGCGAATTTCTCGCTCGCCGGGCAAAAACACCAATACGTCGCCCGACCCTTCGCGGCTTAATTCGTCGACTGCCTCGGTAATCGCATTGATCAGGTCGCGCTCGGTGTCGCGCTGGCTGCGCCCGCTGCCGTCAGCTTCGCGTTGCAGCCGGGTGCCGTCCGGTTTGGGCTTGTTGCCATCGGGCGTTTTGAGCACCGGGTCATTGACCGGGCGGTAACGGACCTCGACCGGAAACATCCGGCCGCTGACTTCGATCACCGGGGCCGGCTTCAACTCACCGGCGACCTCGTGGCCGAAATGGCGCGCAAAGCGGTCGGCGTCAATCGTGGCCGAGGTGATGATCAGCTTCAGGTCAGGCCGGCGCGGCAGGATTTCCTTCAGATACCCGAGCAGGAAATCGATATTCAGGCTGCGTTCGTGCGCTTCATCGATGATCAGCGTGTCGTAGGCGCGCAATAGCGGGTCCGAGGTGGTCTCGGCCAGCAAAATCCCGTCCGTCATCAATTTGACCGATGCGCCGGCCGCCAGATTGTCGTTAAAGCGCACTTTATAACCGACCACTTCGCCGAAAGGCGTGCCCAATTCTTCGGCAATGCGCCGCGCGGTCGCGCTGGCGGCAATCCGCCGCGGCTGGGTATGGCCGATCAAGCCGTGGCCGCCGGCGCCGATACCGCGCCCCAGCGAGAGGCAGATTTTCGGCAATTGGGTAGTTTTACCCGACCCTGTTTCGCCGCAGACAATCACCACCTGATGCGCTGAAATGGCCTCGGCGATTTCGTCGCGGCGCCCAGAAACCGGCAACGCCTCCGGAAAAGTCACGCTCGGCACCGGGTTGGCGGCGGCCTGACGCGCCTCCAGCGAGCGGGCACGTCCCGCTCCGGAGTCGATTCCAGGGTTGGGTCGATCAGGTCGAGGCCGGCTTCCCGCGTTCGCGCCGGGGGGGACGGCCGGCCGTCGAGATCGCTCGCCGCCCGGCGAAACGCCAGCATTGACGGGGGTTACAGGCTTGCTTGAGGGCTTGCGCGCGGGGTTCGATGGGCGCGACGGCGCCGCCTCGCGTTGTTGCGCAGCATCAGGCGAAGAAGAAGGTAAATTAGGTTTGGCTACATTCGGCATGGGGGCGCATTATAATCCCGCCATGAATTCTCAAATTGACATCGTGCCCGACAACTCTGAATCTTTTCAACAAGCTCAGTTCGTCGAATGGTTGCGCTCGGTAGCGCCCTATATCCATGCGTTTCGCAACAAGACCTTTGTCGTCGCATTTGGCGGCGAACTGGTCCAGGGCGGGATGCTTAACGCGCTGGTACAGGATATCGCGCTATTGCATGCCATGGGCATGCAAATTGTGCTGGTGCATGGTTCACGACCGCAGGTCGAGGAACAGTTGCGCCTGCGCCAAGTCGAATCCGAATTTTCGCATGGCATGCGCATCACGGACGCGAGTGCGCTCGAATCGTCCAAGGAAGCCGCCGGTGAAGTGCGCCTCGATATTGAAGCCGCAATCAGCCAGGGCTTGCCGAATACGCCCATGGCTCATGCCCGCATCAGCATGGTCTCGGGTAATTTTGTCACGGCCCGCCCGGTCGGGATACTCGACGGCGTCGATTTCCAGCATACCGGCGTGGTGCGCAAAATCGATGCGGAATCGATACGCCACTCGCTTTCCAGCCGCAAAATCGTGCTGCTGTCGCCGCTGGGGTTTTCGCCCACCGGGGAAGCCTTCAATTTGTCGATGGAAGATGTCGCTTCGTCGGCGGCGATTGCCCTGCGCGCCGACAAACTGATTTTTATCACCGAAACGCCGGGTATCGTGTCGGACGACGACGGCCTGGTGCACGAATTGTCGCTGGACGAGGCGCAACGGATCAACGACTCCAGCACACTGCAGGACGACGCCGGCTTTTACCTGAAACACGCCATCCGTGCCGCGCGCGGCGGTGTGCCGCGGGCCCATATCATCCCGTTCTCGCTGGACGGCAGTGTCCTGCTGGAATTGTTCACCCACGATGGCGTGGGCACCATGATCTCCTACGAAAACCTCGAAAGCCTGCGTGAAGCCACGCCGGACGATGTCGGCGGGATTTTGATGCTGATCGAACCGCTGGAAACCGACGGCACGCTGGTGCGGCGCGACCGTCATCAGATCGAGCGCGATATCGACCACTTCTCGGTGATCGAGCACGATGGCGTGTTGTTCGGCTGTGCCGCGCTGTACCCCTACCCCCAGGAAAAACTCGGCGAAATGGCCTGTCTCACGGTGTCCCCGGACGCCCAAGGGGTAGGCGACGGCGAGCGCCTGCTGAAACGCATTGAACAACGCGCCCGGGCCCGCGGCCTGACGCGCATTTTTGTGCTGACGACCCGCACCGAACATTGGTTCCTGAAGCGCGGCTTTGTCAAAGTCAGTGTCGACGATCTCCCTGAAGATCGCCGCCGGCTCTACAACTGGCAGCGCAAATCTTTGGTGCTGATGAAAGCGCTATGAATTTTACCGGCCGTGCGGCGGGAAACACTGTTTTCCCGCTCAAGCGCACGGCGTTTTTCCTTACCCAATATAGAGAGGTCAACATGGCGCGTATCGTCCATTGTGCAAAACTGAACAAAGATGCCGAAGGGCTGGATTTCGCCCCGCTCCCCGGCGAACTCGGCAAACGCATTTACGAAAGCATTTCCAAGGAAGCGTGGCAGGATTGGCTCAAGCAGCAAACCATGCTGATCAACGAAAACCGCCTGAATATGGCGGATTCGCGCGCGCGCGTGTATTTGCTGAAGCAGACCGAAAAATTCTTCTTCGGCGACGGTGCGGATATCGCCACCGGTTATGTGCCGCCGCCGCAGAGCTGAGCTGTAGCTGTGTTCCGGGTGCTGCGCAAGCGGCAAGCGGTAACGCCAGCCTGCCATGCTTGTTTTAACGAAAAGCCTCTCACTGATCATGAAGTGAAGAGGCTTTTTCGGTTTTAAGGCGGGGGGTTGCCTTATATGAAAAAAACGCCGACTTGGCATCGGCGTCGATAAAACATCTTTCGGAATGCGGCCGGTTTAGCCTACCGCATAATCGATGCGCTGCACTCCATGCTCGGTTCCCAGCAAACATACATTGGCCCCGCGGCGCGCAAACAAACCCACGGTCACCACGCCGGGCCAACTGTTGATCTGCGTTTCGAGCGCAATGGCGTCGACGATGCGCAGGCCCTTTACATCGATAATCTGGTTGCCGTTATCGGTGATATACGGCGAACCGTCGGCTTTCACCCGCACCGCTTGCTGACCGCCCAAGGCGGCCAACTTGCGCCCCACCACGGCGCGCGCCATCGGAATCACTTCGATCGGTAGTGGAAAAAGGCCCATCGTTTCAACTAATTTGGATGCATCAGCAATACACACAAACTGATCCGCCACCGAGGCCACGATTTTTTCGCGCGTCAACGCCCCGCCGCCGCCCTTGATCATATGACCGGCCGCGTTGATTTCGTCGGCGCCATCGACGTACACACTGAGCGTTTCGACATGGTTCAGGTCGAACACCGCGATACCATGCGCCTTGAGGCGCGCCGTGGTCGCCTCCGAACTCGATACCGCGCCGCGATAATGCGTTTTATCGGTGGCCAGCGCATCGATAAAACAGTTGGCGGTCGAACCGGTGCCCACTCCCACCACAGCCCCTTCAGGGACTTGGGCACGGACATAATCGGCGGCGGCGCGGCCGACCAGTTGTTTGAGTTCGTCTTGGGTCATGGCATCAGGCTAAATAGAAAGACGCTATTCTAACGGATACGCGAGCCCAGTCGTCAGGCCGAGCCTATGCATGGCGGAATCGGAGTCGATCCATCCGCGCAGGACACCGGCACCCTTACAGGTCCAACTGCGATTTTATTCAGGCTCGCGCGCAACGGCGGGCGGGCGCGGAGTCCAATCACCGGCATATTTTTCCAATAAAGCGTCCAGTACCGCTTCGGTTTGCGCGTCAGGCACCCCTGAGAAATCGGCGGGCCGGAAATGCATCTGGAATGCGGCGATAACCTGCGTCGTGGCCGCATCCAATAGACCCGTCTGCGGCACCGCGTAACCATAACGCGCCAGCTTGGCCTGCAAGGCACTGATCGAGGCGGACGGCAGGGGCAGATTCGGCGCCCGGCCAGCCAGATAACGCGCCACAGTCGCGGCATCCGGCCAGGCGCCGACACCGGCATCGGCCAACGCTTTCCAGGGAAACAACGGCCCGGGATCTTGCTTGCGTTGCGGCGCGATATCGCTATGGCCGACCACTCGGGTCGGCGCAATGTGATAACGCGTCACGATGTCTTTGGCTAAAGCAATGATCAATTCGACCTGCTTGGCGGAATAAGGAAACCAGACGCGCCCTTGCGGCGTATCGCGAAACCCCGGATTGACGTTTTCGATGCCGATCGACGTACCGTTTAACTCAGTCGTGCCCTGCCATTCGCTTGCGCCGGCATGCCAGGCGCGTTGCGTTTCCGGCACCAACTGATAAGCGATCAATTTGCCGCCGGCCGACTCGGGCGCATCCGGCACCAGATAATGGACGCTGACCGCCTCCTGCGACAAGACCTGCAAGGAATCCTGCATCGATAAGGCGGTGTAATGCATCACCAGAAACTGCACGCGAGAATCCGCATACCGCGCCGGATGCCCGGTATCGACCAGATACCCGCCGCGATCGCTGAGCGTACTGCAAGCGCCGAGCGCCAGGCACGCGAGTGCCGCGGCCAGCGCGGATAAGATGGTGCAAAAGGGTTTCATCAGGCGACGCGCCGCAATGGTTTAGGCTCAGTTTCCCGCCGGCTTGGCCTGGTTTTGCAGGACCTTGCCGTGCATTTCCAGAGTCAAGGCTTCGATGCGCTGGCTCAATTGCTGCGTGATTTCGGTCAATTGCGTATTTTGCTTCAGCAACTCGATCAGTTGCTGCGTATGTTGCGCCACCGCTTCTTGACGCAGTTCGCTGGCTTGCGCCAACGCTTCGCGATGCAAAGCATCCGCATCGGCATGAACCTTGTCGCGATCGGCCTGACGCGTCTGCGCCAGTAAAATCAATGGTGCGGCATAAGCGGCCTGCAGGCTGAAGGCCAAATTCAACAAGATGAAAGGGTAAATATCGAACTTGGTGAGACCCAGCACATTCGCCAAAATCCAGATCGCCACGATAATGGTTTGGGCGATTAAAAATACCGGCGTGCCGAAAAAACGCGCGAATGCCTCGGCCTTAAGCGCAAACCAGTCGTCGCCGAAGACGGAAGAAAGATGCACATGCGCGAGATGGAAACGAAAATGCGCCCGGTCTTGCGGGTTCAATTGAGCTTTGGCGGAATCGGGTTTCGCGGCAGGTTCGGTCATGATGGCTGGCAATCTCGCAAAGGGATGATGAGGGGGACGGGTTTCCGATAAAGCCAACCCTAAAGGTACCGTATTGGATGATCAGTGAGTTTGCCATAAAGCGTGGCAATGCCGATCATAAAATCACAAACCGCACTAACGCCAAGGCCTCCCATCAATGGAAACCATTGGTAGTGCGGCTTTTTGTCGTCGGAAAAATCAGCATTCAGACAGGAAACAATCCAGTGTTAGCCAGTAGCTAAATCACCCCAGCCGCTGCCGTACCGCCTCAAACAAACACACCCCGCTCGCCACCGATACATTCAAACTTTCGACAC
>JAMFSV010000276.1 GCA_026225455.1 Burkholderiales bacterium
GGCCATTCGCATAATCGGCACCGGCGCTCCAGGCGCGGTTGTTGGCAAATTCGCCGGCCGTATTCGAGAAGGCATACATGGCATTCGCGGTCAGGCCCGAAAAGGTCGGGGTGGTGTATTTGACTGCATTTTGGGTGCGGTAAGTATTATTCAGGTCGTCATTGTCGTAGATCGCGTTGGCATATTGGCTCAACGCGCCGACTCCGTTGATTTGCAAATTCGACAGATAGTCTTGTGCGCTATTGTATTGGCGCCCCAGCGTCACTGAACCGGCACCCTGGTTGTTCAATGCCACCCAGGCGCTACGGCCGAATTCGCGGCCGCCTTGACCGAAACCGCCGGTCTCCGCGCTGAATCCGTCTTCCAGCTTGAAGCTGACAGAGTTGCCGCCGCCGAGATCTTCGAGACCGGTAAAACCCCAGCGCGAACCTTGCACATTACCCTGGGTTGCCTGATAGGCCGCTTCGCCTTTTTGATTGTTGCTATACGTGAAGCCGGCATCGATGATGCCGTAAAGCGTAACGCTGCTTTGGGCTTGTGCCGTGGATAGGGTGGCGCCGAACAGCGTGGCGGTTGCGGCAGCAGAAAGTAAAGTTGTACGCATGATCGAAATTCCCCGAATGATTAAGCAATAAAAGGATGTCGTTTTTAATTAAATATAGGTAGTAGTACTTATTACTTTAAACAGGAATGCTCCCCCGGCCCTGCCTCAATCTATCCGGGTCGTTGTTGCTGCAGCTGAACTACCTCGGCCAGCTCTGCGTCTTGTCCGCGGTGCGGGCCGTCAAACGAGGTTTTCAATCAGGCCACCGGCGACGTGCGGCGGTGCGGCCTGCATCGCGGCCGGAAAACGGTGTCGCAATCGGCTGGGGCGCGGTGCGCGCATGTTCAAGCTCAGCGACAACGCGCTCAAGAACCAATTGCTCTTCACCGGGATGGAGATTGCACGGGTCGAGGAAAAAGAAATGTTGTTCGGCCTCGTGATCGCGGGCGATAACCGCTGCATAACCGGGCTTGCTGCGTGCGAGGGCATCCACCAGGTCCCATGCGGTGATTCTTGCCGCGATGCGGTCGACGGTTATTTTCAGGCGTTCGAGCGGGTTGCCTGTGGGGTCCGCATCGATCTGGGCGCGAATGCCCGGGAACAGGTTCAAGCGTTCTTGCCAGAGTGTCAGGTAGCCGCGTTCGAGCCGGCGCACGGCCTGATGATCGCGAGCAGCCCAGGTTTGCAGCGCGACAATCGCACCGGCAATCCCTTCTTTGCCGACTTTCATGCCGCGCCCAATGCCGCCGTTCTGGAAATAGGCCGCCCGCACCAGAGCCTTGCTGCCCGCCACAATACCGGCCGTGGGGCCGCCGAGAAATTTGTGCGCCGAGTAGAGTGCGATATCGGCGCCGGCCGCGATAAATCCTTTCAAATCGTATTCGGAGGCGGCGTCGACGATGACGGGCACGCCTTTGGCGTGGGCGATCGCGATAAATTCTTCGAGTGGGATCATGCCGTATTGCTGGGTATGATGCGAGACCACGAATAGCGCGGCCGTGGTGCGTGAGTTGATCGCGCCGGCCAGCTGGTAGCCATGGGCTTCGGTGGCGGCGCCCACCGCGATTGCCCGCGCGCCGCACAAGCGGATCGCCTGGTCCAGCGGGGCACCGTAGTTAACCAGATGGCCGGTTTGCACCACCACTTCATGTTTCAGGCTGGCGCTATCGGGCAGCCGTTCTATCAGGCCGAGGTCGTCGCCGGTCATGGTGGCGGCGATGCTCAGGGTAATGCCGGCGGATGCCGAGGCGGTGATGTAGCCGGCCTCGCTGCCGCACGCCGCGGCGATCGCGGCGCAGGCGCAACGCTGTAAATCGTCGATCTCGACAAATTGCGGCAAAATTGCGGCGATGGCTTCGATAACTTCCGGTCTGGCAATCGATGCGCCTAGACCTGTCATGGTCCCCGAGGTATTAACGATAGGGCGCAGGCTGAAGCGGGAGCGAATATTCACGGAGCCTCCTAGGTAAGTTTATTTCTTAATTATGGAATAGATGTTGCAGTTATGTATTAATCTAGCATATACTAGATGAATGTCAATTGGACAAATTAAGCTTCGGAGAAATACACCATGGCCCGCACCGGTGCCCTAGATCGCATCCTGCAAATCCTGGACGGCCTGCAAGAGGCAGCTCGGCCGATGACCGCCTATGAAGTGGCGCGGGCGGTCGGCGCGCCGTTATCCACCGTCTACACCATCATCAACGACATGGTCGACAAGCACCTGTTGTCCCGTACTTTGGACGGCAGTGTCTGGTTGGGTCCGCGTTTATACGGCTACGGCCTGTCTTATGCCAGTTCGCTGGATTACCTGACAGTGGCCAACGAAGAAATGAATCGCTTGGCGGCCGAGGTGGGCGAGACGGTACAAGTGTGCGGGCGCGACGAAGGCATGATGGTGGTGCTGCTGATGTGCGAGGGCAGCGGGCACTTCCGCGTCACCTCGCGCGTCGGTTCACGGGTGCCGCTCAACTGGACCGCGTCCGGGCGTTTGCTGGTAGCGCATTTGTCCGATGACGAGCGCACCGCATTCTTTGCGCGTTATGCCAAACCGTCGCCGACCGGACGCGCCGAAATCCGTCCGGAGGTGCTTGCCCACAATGCGCGGGCCGCCTTCGACGAGCGGCTCTCGGTGCAGATCGGCGAGTCCGATGCCTCGGTCGCCTGCCTCGCCGCGCCAGTGGTCGACCCAGCCGGCGTCTGCAGGTTTACCATTTCCGTGGTCCTGCCCGAAGCCAAGGCGGTACAGCACACCGAGCGCTACAGCCAGGCCGCCCGGGATGCCGCGGCGCGCATCGAACAGCGCCTGGGCTGGCGCAGCCAAGCCAATCTCGCCGCCAATGCTGCTTGAGCAGCCGGCGAAACCTTCCTTGTTATCGTCATCCTTCATGCACAGCTCACCCGAAACCACCTGTTACGACCGACTCCGCCTGCGCGGTTTGTCGCTGCCTGCCGTGCCCGCACCCATTGGCAATTTCAATCACGCTACCCGTGAAGGCAATTTGTTATTTTTGTCGGGGCAAGGGCCGGTAACGTCCGCCGGCATCTTGATGACGGGCAAGGTCGGTGCCGGCGTTACCACTGGAGAAGCCTACGAACATGCGGTGCTGGTCGGTCTGAACCTATTGGCCGTGCTGCATGAAACGCTCGGTGACTTGGCCCGGGTGACGCGGGTGGTGAAGCTGCTCGGCATGGTCAATGCGACGCCCGATTTCACCGAGCATCCGCAAGTGATCAACGGTTGCTCCGACCTGCTGGTGTATGTGCTGGGTGAGGCCGGGTGTCATTCCCGTTCGGCGGTCGGGGTCGGCTCGCTGCCGAATAACATTACCGTGGAAATCGAGGCGATCGTCGCCATCCGGGATTGAGCCGTGACCGGGGCGGCCCCGGTCCCGGCCGCTAACGAAAATCGACCCGCAGGTCGCCCGAGCGGGCGAGGAACCGGCCCGCGCGCTGACCGGTCAAGCGCTTATGCCGGTAAGACAAGACGCCATTGACCCAGACTGACTCAATGCCGTGGGCCAGTTGGATCGGATCGCTGAAACTGGCGGTGTCGCGGATGGTTGCCGGATTGAACAGCACCAGGTCGGCCCAGTGGCCCACTTTGATCGCGCCTCGCCGGGTCAAACCAAAGCGCGCGGCGGACAAGCCGCTCATCTTGCGTACCGCTTCCGCCAGCGGAAACAAGCCCACATCGCGACTGTAATGGCCCAGCACGCGCGGGAATGCGCCCCATAGGCGCGGGTGGGGCAAAGGGTCGTTGGGCAAACCGTCGGAGCCTATCATGGTCAACTTATTGGCCAGAATGCGGCGTACGTCCGCTTCATCCATCCCGTAGTAAACGGCGCCCGCGGGCTGCAGGCGTCCGGCA
>JAMFSV010000277.1 GCA_026225455.1 Burkholderiales bacterium
GGAAATCGTGCCATTGGGATTGCGCACCACCACGTTCTTGTCGTTGGCGTTAAGCGCGGCCTGGATATCGGGCTCGCCAATTACGTTGCCGATCACGATTTTGTACCAATCGAAACCAAAATCGGTCTTGGCGTCAGGGGATAACTGGAAGCCGAGATTGTAATTTTTGGTCCGTTCCGGTTGCAGATCGGGGTTGCCGTTCTGCCGTTCAATAATGGCCTGCGGTTGAGTTGAGTGATTCGGATCATGCGGATCGGCGGCAAATTGAACGCCGTAGGTGCTCGATTGCGAATTTTCAATCAGCGTCGGAGCACGAAAGCCGCGATCATAAGAAGCATAGGCGGTCAGCATCGACACCGGCTGCCAGCGCAAGGCAAAACGCGGTGAATAAGCCCCGCCGAAATCGCTGTAGTGGTCGTAGCGGCCGGACTGGCTGAAGGTCAGGTGGGTGACGAGGGGGACGTCGATCTGATAATACACGGCGGCTACATTTCTGCCGCCGTCAACGCTTTGCAAGTTGAGGCCGTCGGGGATCGCCTGACCCAAGCCAACGGTGCTGAAGGGCGTGATGTACTCGCTCTGATGCATAAACTGGGCGCCAAAACCCAAGCCGACATTGCCGGCCGGCAGCGAAAACAGATCGGCGGTCGAGGCGGTGAGATCAACCGTATCGAGCTTGGAGATCGCCTCCTGGTCGGCGCTGGTGTACAGACCGTTCAAACCGTCAGGCGTGAGCGCCGGATTGGAAAAGTCGAATAGACCGCCGGCGCCGAGGATACTTTGCAGACCGGTGGTGCTCATCAGGCCGGACAAAGTGCTGTCGACCGTGCTTTGCGAATGGCTCACCGAGGCGGACCAATCCCAATCGCCCAGGGTAGGCGTGGCGAAAGAACCTTTGATGCCGGTCGCGGCGCGGGAAAAATTCGCGGTGGATTTGTCGCTGATCGGTTGCCCCAAAAACGTATAGTTGATCGGTATATCGCGCTTATACGGGTTAAAGTTGTTTCCTCCGGAAAGCGTGTTGGGGATTTGCTTGACCCCGCCGGTGACTGGATCGTAAGCAGAAGTGCCGTCGCCGATGCTGGAGTAACCTTGGTCCAGGGTGGTGGTGTCGCGGCTTTCCCATAAATCGGCGAAGGCCTGGACCTGGTCGTTTAGCTGGAAGGTGGCATGCAGCTTGGCATTGAGGCGCAGCGAGTCGGGTTCGCCGGAATAGCCGCTGGCGGTATTGGCCACGCAGCTTGAACCCGAGGCCGGGCCGTGGACCACGCTGGCGCCAGGCGCGATAAAACTGCCGGGTGGGCAATTGCCTTTCCAGGCGCCGCCATTGCCTCGGCCATTCGGTTCGAAATAATCCGCCGCTCCGTCCAGTACACCGAACGGCTGGTTCAGGTAATTCTGGCCGCTGGTTTGCGAGCGGTCGGCGAGCGAATAACCATTCTGCTGATAAATGCTGGCGCCCAGGGTGACGTTAAAGCGATCGGCATTCAGGTCGCCGACGCCGGCGGTGATATCGAATTTCTTGGTTTCGTCGCCGCCGCTGGTGGCGCCGCCGAAACTGCCGCCCAATTGCACGCCCTGGAAATCCTTCTTGGTAATGATGTTGACCACGCCGGCAATAGCATCCGAGCCATATTGCGAGACGGCGCCGGTTTTCACGATTTCAATGCGTTCGACCATGTTCAACGGAATGGCGTTAACGTCGAAGAAACTGTCCGTGGCATTGACCGCCAAACCATAGGGCGCGACACGTTGGCCGTCGACCAGCACCAACGTATATTTTTCGCTCAATCCACGTAATGCGATGCCCGCGCCGCCGGGCGCAAAGCCGGGCTCGTTATCGGCAAAACTGCTGGACGAGTTGGCGGAGACATCGCGCAGAAAATCGGAAACCGTGGTCGCGCCACTGCTTTGAATTTCCTTCGCGGTGATCGTCTGCACCTGATTAAAACCCACTTTATCGGAGCTTTTGATCAGTGAGCCCGTTACCTCAACTTTATGCAAAGTGGTGACGCCACCGTTAGCGGTGCTTGAGGTGGCTCCCGAGGGGGTGCTTGAGACCGCGCCCGAAGCTGCGGCCGGCGCCGTCGCGCTGCGCGGCGTTGTACTCTGCGCATAAGCCGGGGTAATAAATGCGGCCGAAAGAATGATCTGGAAACCTAAGGTTTTCCTGATGGCGGATACCACTTTTTTTGTTTTCACTTGCGCTCCTGCTGGCCTACACGTTTTAGGTATGGGTGCGCGCGGGAGTGGACCAAGCCGCGCGCACCGCGACTATGTGGCGGCAGCGTGGCACTCATCGATAGGCTGGCGTAAATTCGGACTAATCCGTTAGTCGAACTGCGGTGTCGACATTTTCAGTGACGGGATGGCGAAGCCGGCGCGCGGGTATCTCATCGCAATCTCCCCGACATGCTCACCCATCGGCTTAAACGCAATTAGCCGACCTTGATCGCGCATCGGGGCAGTCCAAACTCATGTCCGAATTCAGCCAGTATTTTTCCCCAAGGCGGCTTATAGTGGATCCATGGACACTGACCGCGATACTTATTACACAGCCCTGCTGGCCAGGGATCGGCGCTTTGACGGATGGTTTTTCGTCGGTGTCTCGTCGACCGGGATTTACTGCCGGCCGGTGTGTGCGGTGCGTACCCCCAAGTTCGCCAACTGCACCTTTTACCTAAGCGCTGCGGCCGCCGAGAAGCAGGGGTTTCGTCCTTGCCTGCGTTGCCGCCCCGAACTGGCTCCGGGGCACGGCATTCTCGATATGTCGGGCACGCTGGCTCGCACTGCGGCAGCGCTGATCGAAGGCGGCTTTCTCAGCGAGGCGGGCATTCCCGACCTGGCGCGGCGCCTGGGGATTACCGAGCGTCACCTAAGGCGCATTTTCGCCACGGAGTTTAGCGTTTCGGTGATCGAATACGCTCAAACCCAGCGTTTGCTGCTGGCCAAGCGCCTGCTCACCGACACCGCCTTGCCGGTAGCCGAAGTGGCTTTTGCCGCTGGGTTTTCCAGCCTGCGGCGTTTCAATGACGTGTTCCAGACGCACTATCGATTGAGCCCACGGCAATTGCGCAAGACGCAGATATTTGCCGCCACATCGAGCACCATGTCGTTTGAACTCGGTTATCGGCCGCCCTTCGCCTGGACCGAGCTATTGGAATTTCTGGCATGCCGTGCCATTGCCGGCGTCGAGCGCGTGGCGCAGGGGGTCTACCAGCGCACCATTGTGATTGAGGCCGCGGGCCGCACCTTGAGCGGCTGGATCAGCGTCGAACATGTGCCGGCGCGTCATACGGTGAAGCTGACCTTTCCGGCGAGCTTGGCGCCGGCGGTTGCGCCTTTGTTAAGCCGGGTGCGCAGTATCTTCGATCTCGGTTGCCGGCCCGATCTGGTCGATGCGCATCTGGGCGAGCTGGCTGCGGCGCTGCCGGGCCTGCGGGTGCCCGGCGCCTTCGACGGTTTTGAAATGGCGGTACGCGCGATTGTCGGACAGCAGATTTCAGTGGCGGGAGCGCGGACCATTCTCGGCCGTATCGCCACCCGCCTGGGACCGCCTCCGAGCGCCGCCGGGGAGAGCTTGCCCGAGGGTTTGCAAGCGATCTTTCCCAGCGCCCGCGAGATTGCTGCTCTGCCGGTGGAAGCTTTACATGGCTTGGGCATCATCAAGGCCCGCGCCGCCGCGATTCATGCGGTCGCAACCGAGATCAGCGCCGGCCGCTTGACGCTGGAACCGCTGGTGCCGTTGGACCAAACCCTGGCTGCTTTGCTGCGCATCAAGGGGGTCGGCGAGTGGACCGCGCAATACGTGGCCATGCGGGCGCTGGGCTGGCCCAATGCCTTCCCGGCAGGCGATCTGATCCTGAAAAAACAACTGGGCCTGGCGAGCGCCAAAGCCGTTGAACATCACGCGCAACCATGGGCCCCATGGCGCGCTTATGCAACCTTGCACGTCTGGCGGCAAGCTGCGGCCGGCGGTGGAGAACCGACATGATCTATTACGATACCTGGACCAGCCCCTTGGGCGAAATTCTGTTGCGCGCCAATCAGCACGCACTGACCGGCCTGTTTTTCAGCGGCCAGAAATATTTCCCCACAAGAAATGCGACCTGGCATCACGCGCCGGATCATCCCCCCCTACGCCAGGCACGCGCTGAAATCGAAGATTTTTTTGCCGGCACACGTCAGCATTTCACCGTGCCGATGCAGATGGACGGCAGCGCATTTCAACAACAGGTCTGGCGTGCTTTAGCCGAAATCCCGTATGGCACGGTGGTGTCTTATGGCGAGATTGCGCGCCGCATCGGCGTGGGCCGCGAACATGCGCGGGCCGTGGGCAGCGCCACCGGGCGTAACCCGATTTCAGTGATGGTGCCCTGCCACCGGGTGTTGTCCAGCGGCGGACACTTGACCGGTTACGCAGGTGGACTGGAGCGCAAACGTGCTTTGCTGACGTTGGAAGGCGCGGATGCGGTCGCCGGCCGCAATTTGGAACTGGCACTGTAAAAATGGTGCGGCCGGCCAGGTACTCAAACATCCGGGCACCGAGCCGGCGGCACTTGATGTGTCCCGCCTACGCGTGATGTGCCCGTTTCATATTCGGCAGGAAAATCGCCGTCACGCCCAATAACGGCAGAAACGCGCATACCTTGTAGACATATTCGATATTGGTGATATCGGCCAAGTGACCCAGTGCCGCGGCGCCGATACCGCCCATGCCGAAGGCAAAACCGAAGAACAGGCCGGACACCATGCCGATCTTGCCCGGGATCAATTCCTGGGCAAACACCAGGATGGCGGAGAAGGCCGACGCCAGCACCAGTCCGATAATGACCACCAGGATACCGGTCCAGAACAGGTTGACGTAAGGCAACATCAGGGTGAATGGCGCCACGCCCAAAATCGACGCCCAGATCACATATTTACGCCCGATGCGGTCGCCGATCGGGCCGCCGATCAAGGTCCCGACGGCCGCCGCGAACAAGAACACAAATAAATGAACCTGCGCGCTTTGCACCGAAAGATGGAATTTGCTGATCAAATAAAAGGTAAAGTAGCTGCCGATACTGGCCAAGTAAAAGTATTTGGAAAAAATCAGCAACAGCAAGATACCGATGGCAAAGGTCACCTTGCCGCGCGACAAATTGACCGCCGTGACCACCCGCGTTGCCTTGCCGCGTGAACCGAGCCTATGCACCGCATACCATTTGCTGATCTGCACCAGCACCACGATGGCCAACAGCGCCGCCAGCGAGAACCACGCAATGCTGCCCTGGCCGTAAGGCACGATAATCAGGGCTGCCAGCAGCGGCCCAAACGAACTGCCGAGATTACCGCCGACCTGGAATAACGATTGCGCCAGACCATGGCGCCCGCCCGAGGCCATCCGCGCCACCCGCGACGACTCGGGATGGAAGATCGACGAGCCGGTGCCGACCAGCGCGGCCGCCAACAACAGCACGCCGAAGTTCGGCGCGATCGACAGCAGCAGCAAACCGGCCAGCGTAAAACCCATGCCGATCGGCAAGGAATACGGTTGCGGTTTGCGATCGGTATACAGACCGACCACCGGTTGCAATAACGAAGCCGTGATTTGGTATACCAAGGTGATTAAACCGATCTGCCCAAAACTCAGATGGAAACCACTTTTCAGTACCGGATAAATCGCCAGGATCAGCGATTGAATCATGTCGTTCAACATATGCGAAAAACTGATCGCACCCAGCACTTTGAAAGCGGTGCTGTCGGTACGGTCGGCTTTATCCGGTATGGCAGTTGCCCGCGGAAGCGGATGGGTCGAGGTCTTCATTGCGATACGAGATCCTGGTGGATTTTTCTGAA
>JAMFSV010000037.1 GCA_026225455.1 Burkholderiales bacterium
CAGCGCGCCGACCGGCACGCCGATGCTGGCTGCCGAGATCACATAGCCGATGTCGGCAGCGCCGGTGACGCCGATCGCAGACAAAGCGCGGCCAGCCTGGATGATGAAGACGTAATAGAGGATCGCGGTGAACAGAGTGACGCCGCAGACGCGCAGGATGGCGTTCCATGGCACCGGGGGGGCGGGCAGGGCCGCGACTTGAACCGGCGCGCGGACGCGGGTTTCGAACACGAAAAACGCCATGCCGAGAAAGATCGGGAAGGCGACGAGGTAGATCAGAAAGGCCTGATGCCAGCCCTTGGCGGCCAGGAAGCCGTTGAGCGCGATCACGCCGGTGCCGAAAATCGGGCCGGTGACGCCTTGCACCGTGAGCCACAGGCGGCGTTTGGGGCCCTCGAAGTAATCGCCGAGCAGCGTGCTCGACATGGTCAGGATGATGGCTTCAGCGATCCCTAGCGCCAGGCGGCAGGCGATGATCGAGGTGAGGTTATCCAGGAAGGCAGGTGCTGCACCCAAGGCGGCATAGAAAAAAGTGGCCAGCACCAGCAAAGGGCGGCGGCCGAAGCGATCGGCGAGCCAGCCTGCCAGCGGGGATATCAGCACGATCAAAAGTCCGGGCGCGGATACCATCAACGGCACCATCAGATCGGCGCCAGGTTGATCGTGGAATTGCTGGATCATCGCCGGGACAACAGGGGAAAGCGCCACGATTGCCATCACTGGCAGGAAGGCGGCGGTTACCAATGTGATGCCCTGCGGGGCTCCGGCTTGACGCGACGTCAGGAAGGAATCGGCTTCGCTCATCGTTTCCCCAAACTATTGGCCCGGCTTGAACCGTGCTTGTGTGATTTTTCGAGAGTTCGATTAGCATGAAATTTCTAAAATCAGAATACTAAATCGTATTTTGAATTGCCCCCGCGCGCGATTGCCGAGGCCGCTCCGCCTAAACGCGTTTGGGGGTGGGAAAGCATCATTGCCCGTGATGCGAAGCATTCATATTTTGGATTAGACGCGTCGTTCTGATTATCCTAGGGTGCCCCACGATCATTCCATGTAACCGATTACGTGATCAATGTAATCGGTTACAAATGGAAGACAGAGGAAAATGCCGTCCCAATGCCCGGCTGCCACGTTCCGGCGGTTCAAGGGCTAATTGACAGGAGTGGAACATGCTTTGTGATTCGCATAAGCGCGCCTTGCTGGCGTCGAGTGCTCTGGCAGCCGCGCTCGCGCTGCCGGCTTTGGCCCAGACCGCTGCCCCGGCCAGTGCGCGGCTGACCGAGGTTACCGTGACCGCGACGCGTGTTCGCACCAGCGCCCAGAAAACCCCGATCGCGCTGACGGTTTACAGCGCCGACAAGCTGCAGCAGCAGGGCGTGCATAATCTGCAGGCGCTGCAAAGCATCGATCCCTCGATCAACATCACCGCCGCCAGCGGCGAACCTTATGTGGCGGTGCGCGGCGTGGAATCGACCGACACCACCGAAATCGGCGATCCGGCGGTTCCCATCGCACGCGATGATTTCTTCACCAACCGCTCCTATTCGATCGGTTCTTCGCTATACGACGTGCAGCGCATCGAAATTCTGAAGGGGCCGCAAGGCACGCTGAACGGCCGCGCCTCAATCGGCGGCCAGATCAACATCGTGACCAACAAGCCCGATTTCGATCATTTCGGCGGCTATCTGAATGTGGAAGTGGGTGATTACGACACCATCAACACCGAAGCCGCAATCAATGTGCCGTTGAACGACAAGATTGCATTCCGCTTTGCGGGGCTTGAGCAATATCACGAAGGCTATACGCCGATGACGAACGGCCAGCGCGGCAACGCCAGCCGGGGCCAGTCTGGGCGCGTGGAAATGGCGGTGAAGCCGTTCGAGGGGCTTTCTGTCAACGTCAGCTATCAGGACGATCACGTCAATGATGTCGGCGACGTTTCATACAACACGGCGCTCGGTCAGGTGCAGCATTTCACCACCTCCACCGGGGAAATCAATTCTCATGTGCCTCAGTATAACACTCTGCACGGCCATCGCTTCAAATGGGATGCGGTCTATGACAAGCTTCCGTTCGGGCTTTCGCTGACCTATTCGGGTGGGTACGACCATCAGGATTGGAACCACGGCACGGATGCGACCAATTATTCCGAATTTCCCGCCTCGCGCCTGTTCACGCAGAACGAATCGCCGGTCACCTGGAATCACGAAGTGCGGTTGGCGAATGATCCTTCTTCGCGCTGGACTTTTCAGACCGGCTGGTTCCATTTCTCGGAAGAGAACAACCTCAACAGCTCCGAAATCGACGTGGCCAATGAACCCGGTTTTACCGGCGCCAATTTCAACAACGTGACCGGCATCACCTTCCTGTACGACGTGCGTACGCAATCCAACGGTTATTTCGGTCAGAGCAGCTTCAAGGTTAATGATCAGCTCAAGGTGACGGGTGGCATCCGCTACGACGAGGATATGAAAATCCGCGTTGGCGAAGCCAATCTCTATTTTCCGGGCCTGGTTTATCCCTGGGAAGCGCCCTTCACCACCGCCTCTACCCCGGGCAATGGTGAAACCCATGACAATCGCACGATCTTCATGGCGGATGTCGATTATACGCCGACTCCGAACAATCTGATCTATGTGAAATATTCCACCGGCTATAAGCCAGGTGGTTTCAATTCCAACGGCGACGCGCCTTCGGTGAATTACGGGCCCGAGACTCTCACTTCCTATGAAGCCGGCAGCAAGAACTGGTTTTTGGATCACACCGTGCAGGCCAATGCCGATGTGTTCTATGAATCCTATAACGGCTATCAGGCTTCGCAGCTCACCTCGGTGCTGGGTGGCGCTTCGGGCACGTTCAACGTCGGCGCCGCCAAGATTTACGGTGCGGAAATCCAGGGCATCTGGCTGATACCGCAGATAGGCCGTTTCGACACCAATGCGGCTTTCCTGCATACGGCTTTTGCCAAGGGCATCACTGTTGCCAATGGCGGTTCGGTGGATGAAAGCATCGGCGGCAACCAGCTTCCCAATGC
>JAMFSV010000278.1 GCA_026225455.1 Burkholderiales bacterium
AGATCCTGGGCGGCAACGGCTACATCAATGACTACCCGGTGGGGCGTTTGTGGCGCGACGCCAAGTTGTACGAGATCGGCGCGGGCACCAGCGAAATCCGCCGCATGCTGATCGGCCGCGAGCTGTTTAGCGAAACAGCCTAAGCCCGGTGCTGTGCATTTTTGCTTTGTAAACCTTAGCGATATCCCCCTTAGCGCTCCAGGAAATTGACATGCCGGTTATTGAATCCAAGTTGAATCCCCGCTCCGAAGATTTTCGCGCCAATGCCGCCGCGATGGAGGCCATCGTCGCCGACCTGAAAGCCAAGGTAGCCAAGCTTGCCGAAGGCGGCGGCGCCAAGGCGCGCGAGAAACATCTGGCGCGCGGTAAATTGTTGCCGCGCGACCGGGTCAATGAATTGCTCGATCCGGGCACGCCGTTCCTGGAATTTTCGCAACTTGCCGCCTACGGTTTGTATAACGATGAAGCGCCGGGTGCGGGGGTGATCACCGGCATCGGCCGCATCGCCGGGGTCGAGTGCGTGATCGTGTGCAACGATGCCACGGTCAAGGGCGGCACCTATTATCCGGTCACGGTCAAAAAGCATGTGCGGGCGCAAGAAATCGCCGCGGAAAACCGCCTGCCTTGTGTGTATCTGGTCGACTCGGGCGGGGCCAACCTGCCAAACCAGGATGAGGTGTTTCCGGACCGCGACCATTTTGGCCGCATCTTCTTTAACCAGGCCAATTTGTCGGCCGACGGCATACCGCAGATCGCGGTGGTGATGGGCTCGTGTACCGCGGGCGGCGCGTATGTGCCGGCGATGAGCGACGAGTCGATTATCGTCAAGGACCAGGGTACGATTTTCCTCGGCGGGCCGCCGCTGGTCAAAGCCGCTACCGGCGAGATCGTCAGTGCCGAAGACTTGGGCGGCGGCGACGTACACACGCGTTTGTCTGGGGTGGTCGATCATTTGGCGCAAAACGACGCGCATGCCTTGCTGATCGCCCGCAGCATCGTCGGTAATTTAAATCGCAGCAAGCCCGCTGCGCCTCCGCGCGAAGCCAGGCCGCCGCGTTACGAGCCGGAAAGTATCTACGGCGTGATTCCTACCGATACCCGCAAGCCGTTCGATATTCGCGAAATCATTGCGCGGGTGGTCGACGATTCCGAGTTCGATGAATTTAAAGCGCGTTACGGCACTACCCTGGTCTGCGGCTTTGCCCATCTGTGGGGCTATCCGGTGGGGATCATCGCCAACAACGGTATTTTGTTTTCCGAAGCGGCGCTAAAAGGCGCGCATTTTATCGAACTGTGCTGCCAGCGCAAGATCCCGCTGATTTTCCTGCAAAACATTACCGGTTTTATGGTCGGGCGCAAATACGAAAACGAAGGCATCGCGCGCAACGGGGCAAAGATGGTGACGGCGGTGGCGACGGCCAAGGTGCCGAAATTCACGGTGATCATCGGCGGCTCGTTTGGCGCCGGCAACTACGGCATGTGCGGCCGCGCTTATTCGCCGCGTTTCTTGTGGATGTGGCCCAATGCCCGGATTTCGGTGATGGGCGGCGAGCAGGCGGCGTCGGTGCTGGCGACTATCCGGCGCGATGCTTTTGAGGCCAAGGGGCAAGACTGGAGCGCGGCGGAAGAAGAAGCCTTTAAAGCCCCGATCCGCGACCAGTACGAGGCCCAAGGTCATCCTTACTACGCCAGCGCCCGCTTGTGGGACGACGGCGTGATCGATCCCGCACAGACCCGCCATGTCCTGGGCTTGGGCCTGTCCGTCGCATGCAATGCGCCGATTGCGGAGACCCGCTTCGGGGTGTTCCGCATGTAAGAGGCGACTTGCCTATCTATCGAGATATCGAGACCGGTGGCCGCCGGCGAATGCCGGCACTGCCGAATACGTGTTCTGAGAAGCTGGTCTTGGAAGCGCAGTCTGAGAAAGACTCACTGGAAACCCGTCATGTTCAAGAAGATCCTGATTGCCAACCGCGGTGAAATCGCTTGCCGCGTTGCCGCCACCTGCAAGCGCCTGGGTATTGGCAGCGTCGCCGTGTTTTCGGATGCGGATGCCGACGCCAAGCACGTCGCGCTGTGCGACGAGGCCGTGCATATCGGTGGCTCCGCTGCCGCCGATAGTTATCTGCGGCTTGAGCGCATTGTCGAAGCAGCTCGCGCCACCGGAGCCCAAGCGATCCATCCGGGTTACGGCTTCCTCTCGGAAAACGAAGCATTTGCGCAAGCCTGTACCGCGCACGGTATCGAATTTATCGGGCCGCCGGTGGCAGCGATCGCCGCCATGGGTTCCAAAGCGGCGGCCAAGGCATTGATGCAGCGCGCGGCCGTGCCGCTGGTGCCTGGTTACCATGGCGACGACCAAAGTGCGGATTTGCTGCAACGCGAAGCCGATGCGATCGGTTATCCGGTGCTGCTGAAGGCGAGTGCCGGCGGCGGCGGCAAAGGAATGCGAGTGGTGGAGCAGAGCGCGGACTTTGCCGCCGCGCTGGCTTCGTGCAAACGCGAGGCCGCCAGCAGCTTCGGCAATGATCGGGTATTGATCGAAAAATACTTGTTACGGCCGCGCCACGTCGAGGTCCAGGTATTTGCCGATAAAGCCGGCAACACCGTGTATTTATTCGACCGCGATTGTTCGGTGCAGCGGCGTCATCAAAAAGTACTGGAGGAAGCTCCGGCTCCGGGCCTGAGCGATGCCGTACGGCGGCAAATGGGCGAGGCCGCAGTGGCCGCGGCACGTGCGGTCAATTACGTGGGCGCCGGTACCGTCGAATTCATCATGACGCCCGAGGGCCAGTTCTATTTCATGGAGATGAATACGCGCTTGCAAGTCGAGCACCCGGTGACCGAGATGGTGACCGGGCTCGATCTGGTCGAATGGCAGTTGCGTGTGGCTGCGGGCGAAGCGCTGCCGTTGCTGCAACATCAGTTGAGTGTGACCGGCCATGCGATCGAAGCGCGTATCTATGCGGAAAACCCGGCGCGCGGTTTTCTGCCTTCGACCGGCACACTGCGGCATTTGCGTTTGCCGGCCGCGGTCGAATTCAAGGTCGGCGAAGGTGGCCGTGCGGCCGTGCGCATCGACAGCGGGGTGCGCTGCGGCGACACGATTACGCCGTTCTACGACCCGATGATCGCCAAGTTGATTGTGCATGGCGCCGACCGTGCTGCCGCCTTGGCTCGCTTGTCCAGCGCCCTGGGCGAATTTGAAATCGTCGGCCCGAGCACCAACGTCGAGTTTTTGCAACGCATTGCGGGCAGCGTGCCGTTTATGGCCGCCGACCTCGATACCGGCTTGATCGAGCGCAATCACGAAGCCTTGTTTGCGCCCGCTACCGCATCGACGCGCGACGCGCTGGCGCTGGCCTGCGCGGCTCAATTGGCGCGGGAAGAAGCCGACAACACCGACCGCTCGCCCTGGTCGACCCTGCATCATTGGCGTTTGAACGCCGGTTATCGGCAGGTCTTGTCGTGGCGCACCGCCGGCCATGAAGCTGCTCCGGGTGCCGATCAGGCGACCTTGACCGAAGTCGTGTTTGAGCGCGACGGCGGCCGCGACACCTTGGAGCTGGACGGTACGCGTCATGAGTTCAGTTGGCGTCGCGGGTCCGGCGCCGACGAGTTCAGCGTCACGGTGGACCAGACGCGGGTTGCCGGCCGGGTGTTTATCGACGGCGAGCATTTCCACGTTTTCTGTCGCGGGAAAGCGCTTGGCTTCGAGCGTGAAACGCCCTTGGCGCATGCGGCTGAGGAGCACGGCACGGGCCGTCTGACCGCGCCGATGCCCGGCCGGGTGATCGCGGTGCTGGTCGCACCCGGCACCAAAGTCGACAAGGGCACGCCGCTGTTGGTGATGGAAGCCATGAAAATGGAACATACCATCGAAGCGCCGGCCGCCGGGGTGGTGGCGGAAATCCTGTTCGCGGTCGGCGATCAGGTAAGCGACGGGGCCCAATTACTGATCATGGAAGCCGAGGGTTGAAGTTCTGGATTGTCGTAAAAGCGCATCAGGCTGAAGTTTGCATGCGCCGCTTGCATCAAGTTTTCGCTTGACCGTTCCAGGGCCTGAAGCCCACCCTGATGGAACGCGGCAATGCCAAAAACCCCTGCCTGGAGGCCCTCGGCAGGGGTTTTTGAGTGTTTACACGGACTTGTTTTGCAGCATGACGATGAGCTCGAATGCGGGTTACTCCCGCGTCAGCTTGGCCGGATCCAGGCGCATCATCTTTAAAAGGGCAACATGAGCTTTTTAAGTGTGGATAATGGGCTGGCAAGGGTGTTTTAGCGGCGCGAGCGGAACTGCCCCGGGCTTTTTTCATACCGCGACAGGGTAAGGCCCGGGGCGTGCGCGCCGACCCATTTTCATGGGGGTAGATCTGATGAGTACTCCAAACGTAATGCATGACGACGATGTCTGGTTGGTGGACGATGAAGCCGCCGACCTGGGCACGGGCCAAGCGCTGGCGGTGAAAAAACCTTGGAAAATCCTGATCGTCGACGATGAAAAGGATGTACACGCGGCCACCCGTCTCGCGATCAAAGACATTCGCTACAAAGACCGCAGCCTGGAGTTGCTTAGCGCTTACTCGGCGGCGGAAGGTTATGAAGCGATGCGGAGGCATCGGGATATCGCCTTGGTGCTGCTGGATGTGGTGATGGAAACCGATGATGCCGGGCTGGACCTGGTTAACCGGATTCGTTATGAATTGCACAACCAGATCGCGCGCATCGTGCTGCGTACCGGTCAACCGGGACAGGCCCCCGAGCAGAAGGTCATACTCGAATTTGATATCAATGATTACAAGACCAAGACCGAGCTGACGGTACAAAAACTGTTTACCACGGTGATCTCCTCGTTGCGTGCCTATGAAAACTTGCTGTCGATCGAAAAAAATCGCCAAGGCCTGGGAAAAATCCTGGAAGGCGCTGCCGATTTTTACCAGATGCTTTCGCTTCGGGAATTTTCCTCTGGGGTGCTCAAGCAGATCGGGGTGATTCTCGATATTGGCATGGACGGCATGCTGTGTGTAATCAAGAGCGGCAATGCGGAGTTCGATATGCTCGCGGCGACCGGCATCTATGCGACGCTGGATGCCGGCTTCGAGGGACAGGAACGCTTGGCTGAAACCATCCACGCCGCGTTTCGGCAGAAAACCAATGTTTCCCTGAATTCGTTTGACGCGCTTTACTTCAACAGTCGCAACGGCCGCGAATTTGTGATGCACTTCACTCCCTGCACGCCCTTGGACGGGATCGAATGCGCGTTACTGGAATTGTTCTGCCAACGCCTCTCGGCGGCGTATGACAATCTGCATTTATATGGTCAGCTACGCATGTCGCAAGAGGCCACCGTGGTGGCGCTGGCCGATCTGGCCGAGTACCGCGATCAAGACACCGGCGAACATGTGCTACGGGTGCAGAAACTGACCGACGCCATCGCGCTCGAATTGACCGCGATGAATGTCTACCCCGACGAATTAAATCGCGAGGTGATGGACATGATAGGCATGGCGGCGATTCTGCACGATGTGGGCAAGGTCGGCACGCCCGACCATATACTGTTCAAGCCGGGCAAACTCGATCCGCAGGAACGCGTGATCATGGAGCACCACGCCACTATCGGCGCGCAGATCCTGTTGAAAGCCAGCCGGATGGTCAAGGGCACCAGTTATTTGTCGCTG
>JAMFSV010000279.1 GCA_026225455.1 Burkholderiales bacterium
ATGCTGTCGGCGGTTTCCAGCAGCCAATTCAGGCTGCCGCGGTATTCGGGACTGGTACTCAGGGTCTCGGCCAGATTGCCGAGGAAACGGCTGATGGCGCTTGAGAGGAAGATGATGCGTTCGATATGGCGGCCGATGATCAGCAGCCGCCAGCCATCGTCGCGGGTCATGCAATCCATGGCAAAACCGGCCAGGGCGGCGCTGAACACCATCATCTGGTCCAGCGAGCGCATCGCCTCGGTGAGTGCCGCGCGGCCGGTGGCTTTGGCGGCGCTGGCGGCGAGTGAGCGCTCCATCCGATTGAGTGCCGACCAATTGTCTTGTGACAGGCGTTCGCGAACCTGGGTGGCAGTCCACATCAGGTGGCGCAGGTTGCTGGCCAGGCTGGTGGCCTGTTCGGTATCGAATACGGCGGCGATCAGAATCTGCTCCGCGTCTTGCGGTGTGAGGGCGTCGATTTCGTCTTCGTCGTGGTCCGGCACCAATGCCAGCCAACGGCACACATCGAGCGCCGCCTCGCGCGCCAGCGGAGCATCGCGGCTGTCATCGTCAAAACGCGTGAGCGCTACGCGCAGCAGGCGTGCGGAATTGTCGCCGCGTGCGGTATAACGCCCTAGCCAGAACAGGCTTTCCACTACCCGCGAGGCCAGGGCGGCCGGGTTGCGTACCAGGTCGCGTACGGTGGTTGCTTGCTTGAGCAGGCTGAGCGTACTGACCGGCCGTTCCGACAAGACCCAGGTATCTTTGCTGCCGCCACCGCGCTGCATCGAGATCAATTGCGCGGCCGACTGATTTGCCAGGCGCGTCAGGCCACCCGGCATCACCGTATAGTTATCGTCGGTGGTCGCGGTCGCGAGCAGGCGCAAGGCGACTGAGCGTCCGACCAATTTTTTATCGGCCTCCAGCGACACCACCGGGGCTTGGGACAAGGTAATCACTTCTTGTGCCACATACGCATGCGGTTGCGTGCGCAGGCGCGCGATCAAAGTATCGCGCGCAGCGCCCTGTACGTCACGGCCGAACACCGGTTCGAAACTGAAGGACGGATAAGCCGGTTTGATCACCAGTTCATCGAGCCGTTCGATCACATGTTCGAGTGCGGGGGCTTCGCCGCACCACCAGGTCGCCACCGACGGGATGAGCAAGGGCTCGCCCAGCAGGTGCTGGCAGATATTCGGTAGAAAGCCGCTGATGGCGGCCGACTCGACCACGCCGCTGCCCAGCGCATTGGCGATCAGCACATGGCCCGCGCGTGCCGCCTGCAGCAAGCCGGGTACGCCCAGGGCGGAGTCGCCGCGCAGTTCCAGCGGGTCGCAATAACCGTCGTCGAGCCGGCGCAAAATCCCATGGACGCGCTGCAAGCCGTTCAGCGTTTTCAGGTAGACCATATCGCCGCGTACCGTCAGGTCTTGTCCTTCAACCAAGGGAAACCCAAGGTAGCGCGCCAGATACGCGTGTTCGAAATAGGTTTCGTTGTAGGGACCGGGCGTGAGCAGGACAATCAGCGGCGGCTCGCCATCGGTGGGGGCAAACTGCGACAGGCTTTCATGTTGCGCGCGAAAAAACTCGGCCAGATGATGGACCCGCAGGTCGCGAAACAATTCGGGGAAGATGCGCGATACGATCAAGCGGTTTTCGAGTGCGTAGCCGGCACCGGAGGGCGCTTGGGTGCGATCGGCGATGACCCACCAACGCCCGTCGGGCGAGCGTGCCACGTCCACCCCGTACAGGTGCAGAAACTTGCCTTGCGGCGGCGCCATGCCTTGGCACGGCCAGAGAAAACCGGGATGGCCGAAGATCAGGGCCGGCGGTAACAAACCCAGGCTCAGCAGGGTTTGTGGGCCGTACAGGTCGGCCAGGATCTGGTCCAGCAGGCGGGCGCGCTGGGCCACGCCTGCTGCCAGCGGTTCCCATTCGGCCGCGGGCAGGACCAGCGGCAGCGGGTCGAGCTCCCAGGGCCGGCCTGCGCCCTGGGGTGAGGCATACATATTGTAGGTGACACCGTTTTCAATGATCTGACTACGGACAAAGTCGGCCTGCTGATGCATTTGCTCGGGGCTGGCGGCGTCGATTTGCTCGCACAAGGGCACCCAATGATCGCGAATAGCCTCCTGCGCGTCGAGCATCTCGTCGTAGCGGTCGGTATTTACAGCATAAGAAGAAAGCAACGCGCTGGGCATGAGATCCGGGCAAGGCAAATGAGTGGCGCGACACCGTCGCGCAATCGGCTATTTTACCTTCGTAGGTCTAACGTAAACGGAAAATTAGGATTTGTGCCAATTTCAGACGCTGCCTCCGTTTGAGGAATGGTGCCGGGCGTGTGTCCCATGCGGAAAAACCGCGCCAGGCGCCGGCTTTCCGCGGCGTAAGCGTTGACTGGGAAATCGTCGTAGTTGCGCCCGCCCGGGTGTGCCACGTGATATTGGCAACCGCCCATGCTGCGGCCCATCCAGGTATCGATCAGATCGAATACCAGCGGCGCGTGGCTCGGGATGGTCGGATGCAGGCAGGACGGCGGTTGCCAGGCCCGGTAACGAACCCCGGCGACAAACTCGGCGACATTGCCGGTGGGCTGCAAGGGCACGGTGCGGCCGTTGCATGTGAGTTGGTAACGGTCGCTCGCCATGCCGTTGACCTTGACTTGCATCCGTTCGACCGACGAATCGACATATCTGACGGCGCCGCCGGCTGAACCTTCTTCGCCCAGCACATGCCACGGTTCGAGCGCGTGACGCAGTTCGACGCGGATGCCGCAGGCGGAAAAGTCGCCGTAGATGGGGAAGCGGAACTCAAAGTGTGGCGCAAACCATTCCGGCTTGATGTGATAGCCGGCCGCCCTGGTTTCGGCCAAGACGTCGTCGAAATCCTGTTTGGCGAAATAAGGCAGCATAAAACGGTCGTGCAACTGCGTACCCCAGCGCACCAGTTTGGTGGGGGCGTAGGGTTCTTTCCAAAAACGGGCGATCAGTGCGCGCAATAATAGTTGCTGGGCCAGCGACATGCGGGCTTGCGGCGGCATCTCGAAGGCCCGCATTTCAAGCAATCCTAAACGGCCGGTAGCGCTATCGGGGGAATAAAGCTTGTCGATGC
>JAMFSV010000280.1 GCA_026225455.1 Burkholderiales bacterium
GAATGCCGGGCAAGACGGCACCGAGTTCGGCGTCGCTCAAGGCATCGAGCTGCTCGCGCGATTCAAGCGCCAGGTGAGGTGCGACCGGCACACCCGAGGCCTGGATAAACTGTTTCTCGGCGATACGATCCTGGGCAATCGCCACACATCGGCCGGCCGGGCTGACCGCAATGGTGCGCGCCAGAAAATCGAGGCTTTGCGCGGGCACATTCTCGAATTCGGTCGATACCGCCGCACACAGGCGCGCCAGCTCGGTCAGACCCGCCTCGTCGTGATACGCCGCGCGGATATGGCGATCGGCCACCGAGCCCGCCGGACTGGTTTCGTCCGGGTCGAGTACCGCCACCCGATAACCCATCGCCTGAGCGGCAAAGCAGAACATACGGCCCAACTGGCCGCCGCCCAGCATGCCCAGCCAGGCGCCGGGCAAAATCGGCGACAGCGGCGCGTGGTCCGCCGGGTGGTCTTGACGATGAGCCGGATCCGGCTTCGAGTTTGGGGTGTGGCTCATAAACTGTGACTCATAAACGATGACTCATGGACAACGACTCATGGACTTTTTCTTGGTTGATGCAATCACTGCACCGGCTACAAAACCATCAGGACGCGACTTTTATAAAGGCAGCGTCATCGAGCGCGCAACGTCGCTTTGGCGTACCCGGAATGCATCGAGGCGTTGCGCCAAGTCCGGCGAGTGAGCCGCGAGCAAGGCCACGGCAAACAAAGCCGCGTTGGCGGCTCCCGCCTCGCCGATGGCGAAGGTGGCCACCGGAATGCCTTTGGGCATTTGCACAATCGAATGCAGCGAATCGACGCCTTTCAGGTATTTGCCCGGCACGGGCACACCCAACACCGGCACCGCGGTTTTTGCCGCGAGCATGCCCGGCAGATGCGCCGCGCCCCCGGCGCCGGCGATGATCGCCCGCAGACCGCGCTCGCGAGCGCTTTCGGCATAAGCAAACATTTCATCGGGCATGCGGTGCGCAGACACAACTTGCGCCTCGAATGGGATATCGAACTCGCGCAGGATCGCGACGGCGTGCTGCATCACGTCCCAATCCGAACTGGACCCCATCACGATACCGATCACCGGACGGCCGGTCTGTGCCGGGTTTTCAGGTTGCGCTGCTAATGGCTGATTCATGTCAACTCGCTTGGTCTATCTTGATAAGCTGTAACTACGTGAGCTACCGCTCTGAGCTATGCGCGTGAGCCGAAGCTCGATCTCTCGTTTCGCACCCGCACGCATAGAGCGCGCTTATTGTAAAGTCTGGCCGGTCAGCCGTTCCAGTGCTTCACGATATTTGGCCGCGGTACGCTCGATCACATCGTCCGGCAATTTGGGCGCCGGCGGCGTTTTGCCCCACTTTTGGCTCATCAGCCAGTCGCGCACGAACTGCTTGTCGAACGAGGGCGGGTTGCTGCCGACCCGGTATTCGTCGGCGGGCCAGAAGCGCGATGAATCGGCCGTCAGCACTTCGTCCATCAAATGCAATACGCCATTGTCATCGAGACCGAATTCAAACTTGGTATCGGCGATGATGATGCCGCGCGTCGCCGCATATTCCGCCGCGCGTTGATACAGCTTGATGCTGATCTCGCGAATCTGCTGAGCCAGGGGCGCGCCGATGCGCGACTCGGCCTCGGCAAAGCTGATGTTTTCGTCGTGGTGACCCATCTCGGCCTTGGCTGCCGGGGTGAAAATCGGCTCGGGCAACTTTTGCGCATTTTGCAATCCGGCCGGCAAAACCACGCCGCAAATCGATCCGGTGGCCTGGTAATCCTGCCAGCCGCTGCCGGCCAGATAACCGCGCACCACGGCTTCGATCATAATCGGCTGCAAACGCTTGACCACCACCGCGCGGCCGCTCACTTGAGCGACTTCGTCGGGCGCCACCACGCTTTCCGGGGCAATGCCCGTGAGGTGATTCGGCACCAGATCGGCGAGCTTGTCGAACCAGAAATTGGCCATCTGGTTCAGGACCCGGCCCTTGGCGGGGATCGGTTCGCCCATCACCACGTCATAAGCCGACAGGCGGTCGGTGGTGACAATCAGCAATTTGTCGTCGCCCACTGCATAGTTATCGCGGACTTTGCCGCTACCCAGCAGTTTCAGGGAATGCAGTGAGGACTCGAAGAGGGTCGAGGACATTCGGATCTCTAGTAAAAAGGGCAACTCCCGCACCATGCGGGAGTCACGTTATGCCGGTTGCGATACAACCGGCTTCAATACTGAACCCAGCTAATTGCAGCTTAGTTCACGATTTGGCGCAATTCGCCTTTTTTGTACTTGTCGGCAATCTTGTCGAGACTGACCGGCTTGATGCGCCCGGCCATACCTTCGCAACCGAAAGCCAGATAGCGGCTTTTGCACATCTGTTTGGCCGCTTCGCGAGCCGGCTTCAGATAGTCGCGCGGGTCGAAAGCACTGGGATTTTCGAATAGAAAACGACGGATCGCAGCGGTAATGGCCAAACGCAGATCGGTGTCGATATTGATTTTGCGCACGCCGTGCTTGATCCCTTCCTGAATTTCGGAGAGCGGCACACCGTAGGTTTCTTTCATCTCGCCGCCGAACTTGCGGATTTCAGCGAGCAATTCTTGCGGCACCGATGACGAGCCGTGCATCACCAGATGGGTGTTGGGAATCCGCCGATGGATTTCCTTGATCCGGTCGATGGCGAGGATATCGCCGGTAGGTGCCTTGGTAAATTTGTAGGCGCCGTGCGAAGTACCGATGGCGATGGCCAATGCATCGCATTGGGTGGCGTTGACAAAATCCGCCGCTTGTTCCGGGTCCGTCAGCAATTGCTCGCGAGTCAGCGTGCCATCCGCGCCGTGCCCGTCTTCCTTATCGCCCTGCATGGTTTCCAAGGAACCCAGACAACCGAGTTCAGCTTCAACCGTGACCCCGATCGCGTGCGACAACGCCACCACCTGACGCGACACTTCCACGTTGTATTCGTAGCTGGCGATGCTCTTGCCGTCTTCTTCGAGCGAGCCGTCCATCATCACGCTGGTGAAACCGCTGCGGATAGCCGCCATGCAGATCGCCGGAGACTGGCCATGATCCTGGTGCATCACCACCGGAATATGCGGATACGATTCAACCGCGGCTTCGATCAAATGACGCAGGAACGGCTCGCCCGCATATTTGCGCGCGCCGGCCGATGCTTGCATGATGACCGGCGCGCCCACTTCGTCGGCCGCGGTCATGATGGCTTGCACTTGCTCCAGGTTGTTGACGTTGAATGCAGGCAGACCGTAGCCATGCTCTGCAGCATGGTCCAGCAATTGGCGCATTGAAACGAGAGGCATGATAAAGCTCCATTAAACAAAAAAAATCCTGCCGGATCAGGCGCCTCGTTTTTTCATGCGGCCGTACCAGGGACTGGCGACGACGCTGCATAGCACCCTCGCAGCCCGCCCCGGTTCAGCGCTTCAAACGTGGTCGCCGACCCGTACAATCTTCAGCGTATTGGTGCCGCCGACCTGTCCCATCGGTTCGCCCACCGTCAGCACGACTTGATCGCCATGCGACACCAGCTTTTTCTTCACCAGCACCTCGATCGCCTGCTGCAACGCCACATCACGATCATCGCAAGCATCCAGCGGCAACGGTGTGACATTGCGATACAGCGCCATCGCGCGCTGACTGCCAACCCGCGAAGTCAGTGCGTAAATCGGCACATTGCTCCAGTGGCGGCTCATCCAGAGCGCGGTCGCGCCCGATTCGGTCAAGGCGATAATGGCTTTCGCGCCCAAATGGTAGGCGGTGAACAAGGCCCCCATGGCGATCGACTGATCGATCCGGCTGAAGGTCCGATCCAGGAAGTCACGATCTAGTTCCACAGTTTCCGATTTTTCGGCTTCCAGGCAGATCGCAGCCATCGCCTCAATGGTCACCACCGGATATTTACCCGAGGCGGTTTCGGCCGACAACATCACCGCATCGGTGCCGTCCAGCACCGCGTTCGCCACATCGGAGACTTCGGCGCGAGTCGGCACCGGTGCGTAAATCATCGACTCCATCATTTGGGTTGCGGTGATCACCAGCTTGTTCGATTCGCGCGCCATGCGGATCATGCGTTTTTGCAAGGCCGGCACGGCTGCGTTGCCGACTTCGACGGCCAGGTCGCCACGGGCCACCATGATGCCGTCCGAGGCGTCGAGAATTTCCTGCAAGGCCGGAATCGCCTCGGCACGCTCGATTTTCGCAATCATGCGCGGCTTGATACCGTATGGCGTGCCGGCGATATTCGCCAGTTGACGCGCCATTTCCATATCGGTTGCCGTCTTGGGAAAGGACACCGCCACATAATCGACCCCGATTTCCATCGCGGTACGAATGTCTTCCATATCCTTGGAGGTCAATGCGGGCGCCGACAAACCACCGCCTTGGCGATTGATACCTTTGTTGTTCGACAGCTCGCCGCCGACTTTGACCACGGTGTGGATCAAGTCGCCGACCACCCGGGTCACGGTCAACACGATCAAGCCGTCATTCAATAACAACACGTCGCCTTGATGCAGGTCGCGCGGCAAATCTTTGTAATCGAGCCCGACATGGGTTTCGTCGCCGAGCTCGCAATTGGCGTCCAGGGTAAACGGCTGGCCGGCTTCGAGCATGATCTTGCCTTGCTCGAATTTACCGACGCGTATCTTCGGCCCTTGCAAATCGGCCATCAGCGCAATTTCGCGACCTGCCGCGCGTGCCGCCTCCCTGACGCGTTCGGCACGCATACGATGATCGTCTGCGGTACCGTGCGAAAAGTTCAGGCGGACAACATCCAACCCGGCGGCAATCATCTGCGCCAGAATTTCTGGCGAGCTGGAAGCCGGGCCGATGGTCGCGACAATCTTGGTTGCTCGATGCATAAAGGTCCTCGTCAATCGATAGTGCTGCACTCGGGGACGCTGCGAGAGGCGCTACAGGGTGGTGACACCCATCCTTATATAAGTAATGACAACACACCGGACCGGCATCGGCAGCCGTTCGTTTGCGGCCGCTCTTGATGCCAATCCGGTACTCAACCGCGCTTGATGTGCAACTACACTACGCGGCCAAACCATTAACTCTTGAAGCCGATTCAGTTGCGCGCAACCTCAATCGAGGTTCTGGCTGGCGCGCGACTCCAGCGCCTCGACGGCGGGCAAGGTCTTGCCTTCCAGGAATTCCAGGAAAGCGCCGCCGCCCGTCGAGATGTAATCGATCTTGTCGGCCAGGTGATATTTGTCGATGGCCGCGAGCGTATCGCCGCCGCCTGCAATCGAAAACGCGGCCGATTGCGCAATCGCTTGCGCCAGCACTTGCGTGCCGTGGCTGAACGCTTCGATCTCGAACACCCCCACCGGACCGTTCCAGACTATGGTGCCGGCACGGCCGATCTGCTCGGCCAGCAAGGCCGCCGTGCGCGGACCGATGTCGAGAATCATGTCGTCATCGGCCACCTCGGCGACGTCCTTGGTCACGGCTTGCGCCGTCGCGCTGAATTCCTTGGCGGTCACCACGTCCAGCGGAATCGGTACCGACGCGCCGCGCCGCTTCATGATCTCGATGATGGTGGTGGCGTCGGCGATCAGGTCCGGCTCGGCCAGCGAGCGGCCGATCTTCAGCCCGGATGCCAGCATAAAGGTCTTGGCGATGCCGCCGCCGACGATCAATTGATCGACTTTTTCCGCCAGTGCTTTCAGGATGGTGAGTTTGGTCGACACCTTGGAGCCGGCAACGATGGCAACCAGCGGACGGTTGGGAGCACCCAGCGCGCGCCCCAGCGCATCGAGTTCGGCGGCCAGCAGCGGACCGGCGCAGGCAACCCGCGCAAATTTCGCGATGCCATAGGTGGTGGCTTCGGCGCGGTGCGCCGTGCCAAACGCATCATTCACATAGATGTCGCACAAAGCGGCCATTTTGCGGGCCAACTCTTCCGAATTTTTCTTTTCGCCGACGTTGACGCGGCAGTTTTCGAGCAAAACCACCTGCCCCGGCTCCACTTGCACCCCGTTTTCCACCCAATTTTGCAGCAGCGGCACCGGGCAACCCAGCACTTCGGCCAGGCGCTCGGCGACCGGCGCGAGCGAATCCTCGGGCTTGAAAGCGCCTTCGGTCGGGCGGCCCAGGTGCGAGGTCACCATCACTGCCGCACCCGCATCCAAGGCCTGGCGAATCGCCGGCGCGGAGGCGCGAATGCGCGTATCTTCGGTTATCTTGCCGCTATCGTCCTGGGGTACATTCAGATCTGCACGGATAAACACACGTTTGCCGGCAAGCTTGCCGGCGGCGATCAGGTCTGCGAGGCGTAACACTTGGGTCATGAATTTGAGATGGAAATGTTTAAAAAGCGTTGAGTTAAGCTGCTACTGAACGCATTCGAAACGGGTTATCCCTCGGCCGGCGTTGATTTCGGTAACTCCGGTAAGCCGACTATTTTACCCGATAGAAACGCTAGATTAGGCGTTTGCACGGCAAGACTCAAATTGCGGCTCCATTTTGCCGCGATCCGGCCCGCCTCCAAGCTTATCCGTATTAAGCCGATACCGCGGTTTAAGCCATGCCGATCCGTGTTGCAGGACTCACTGGCGACGGAGGCCGCGGGCTAGGCCCACAGCCGCAAACCGGTAAAAACCAGCATGCCGATGACAATCGTCTCGACCATGCTGCGGCGCCAGACAAACCATAACAAGCCGGCCAATGCCGCCAACATTTGATGATTGGCCGGCGAAAATACCAGCTTATCGTGCCAGGTCAGGACATCGGGCAACACCACGGCGGCCAATGCCGCGGCGGGCGCGTAACGCAAGGCGCGCCGCACCCGCTCGGGCAAGGTGATGCGCTCCCCGGCGAACAAAAAAAACGCGCGGCTGAGCGTCGTCACCAAAGTCATACCGAGAATCACCAGCCAGATTGACGTATTGCTCATACCCGCCCCCGCTCTTGACGGTCGGATTGACCGGCTGCGGCTGAAACGGCCGAAGCCGTGTCGCTCATCGGCCGGGCAGCCGGCGCGGCGGCACCGGATAGCTCGGCGGCCGCAGCGGGAAGCGAAGCTCGCGCCGCCCGACCCGGTCGCGGCCGTACTATTTTGCGCAAATCGGCGTGTTCCATCCATGCGTCGCTGGCAAGCCCCGCCAACAATGCCGCCAGCACCGCCAGCGGCAATCCGAGCCGATAGGGCAAGTCGAACCCCAGCAGCGCCACCACGCAGGCAACCAGCACGGCGATCACGGTGGAACGCCCGGCGATCGCCGACACCATGATGGGAATCAGCGCCAGCGTGCCGGCCAGTTCCAATCCCCAACTATCGGGAAACAAGCTGGCCAGCACGATGCCGAGGACGGATGAGAGCTGCCAGCCGACCCAACTGGCTAGCGCCATGCCCCAGAAAAATGCCTCTTTGCCAGGCTGATAACCGAGCGGAAAGTCGCGCCGCATAAAGAACAAATAGATGATGTCACCGTTGAAAAAACCGATCAGCACCCGCCGCCAGAAGCGGTGATAGGCAAAATGCGGCGCCAGGCCGGCGCTGAAAATCATAAATCGCGTATTCACCATCGCGGCCGTCAGCAACACGGTCCAGATCGGCAGCTTGGCCGCCAGCAAAGGCAGTACCGCCAATTGCGAAGAACCCGCATAGACCAGCAGCGACATGCCCAGCGCCTGAGGCATGGTCAGCACCGACTTGCTCATGGCAATTCCCGTCACCAGCCCCCAGGAAAACATCGCCATTAACGACGGGGCGTAATGATTGAGGCCATCGCGAAAGGCACGGCGATCAAGTTCGGACAAGCGGATGAGCATGATGGACGGATGACGGCACGGCGGTGCGGGACAAACCCGGAGCCGCAGGCGATTAAATTGTGGGAGTACCGCCGCTATCGTGCCACAAGCCGACCTATAGGTCAGGGTTTACTGTAGGCCGCCCGGGCAAAATCGGCCTCAGGTGTGGCGCGTTCACCGCAGGTCAAAATGACGGCGGCGGCGGCTTGCCCGATTTGCGCCACTTCACTATGCCTTGCGTGCCGGGTGATTTAGAATGGAGCCCTTGGTTGGTTCCAACACCCGCAAGGAGATTCTTATGTCTATGTCTGACCGCGACGGCAAAATCTGGAAAGATGGCAAGCTGATCGACTGGCGCGACGCAACGATACACGTGCTGACCCACACGTTGCACTACGGCATGGGTGTCTTCGAAGGCGTGCGCGCCTACAAAACAGACCGCGGCACCGCCATCTTCCGTTTGCAGGAACATACCCAGCGCCTGTTCAACTCGGCCAAAATTTTCCAGATGGCGGTCCCGTTCGACCAGCAGACGATCGCGCAAGCCCAGCTTGAAGTGGTGCGGGCCAATCAGCTTGAGTCGTGTTACATCCGGCCGCTGATCTGGATCGGCTCCGAAAAACTCGGAGTATCGGCCAAAGGCAATACCATTCACGTCGCGATCGCGGCGTGGCCCTGGGGCGCGTATCTTGGCGAAGACGGCCTGGCGCGCGGCATTCGCGTCAAAACCTCGTCATTTACCCGGCATCACGTCAATGTCTCAATGGTCCGAGCCAAAGCCAGCGGCTGGTATGTGAATTCGATTCTCGCCAACCAGGAAGCCGTGACGGACGGTTACGACGAAGCCCTGCTGCTTGACGTCGACGGTTACGTCTCCGAAGGCTCGGGCGAAAACGTGTTTATCGTCAAGGCAGGCAAACTCTACACGCCCGACCTCGCCTCGTGTCTCGACGGCATTACGCGCGACGCCATCATGACGCTGGCGCGCGACTTCGGTATTCCCGTGATCGAAAAACGCATTACCCGCGATGAAATGTATTGCGCCGATGAAGCGTTCTTCACCGGCACCGCCGCCGAAGTCACGCCGATCCGCGAACTCGA
>JAMFSV010000281.1 GCA_026225455.1 Burkholderiales bacterium
GGCGCAGGCGGTGCACCGCTGCCGTATGGCTAAGCACCTGGATCGGCATGCGTTGCCATAAAAACAGGCGATAGACGCAGATCAAACAGAAAGCCAGCGGCAGATAGACGGTTAGATAAGCCGGCGCGCTCGCCAGATGCGTGAGCGCCAGCGCGGCCGAATTAACCACCAGGATGAAATACAACAGAGGAACTTGCTTGACCAGCGCCTGGAGTTGCGAACGAATCAACTCGGGATTATCGGCCGGCACGCTGAATAGCGAGAGAAAGGACTTGAACGATGGCATCGCGGCGACCTCTCCTGGTAACAAACGTAGTGCTTGTTCACCCGATGATTAGAGCATACCGGAAACCGCGCCAATATCAGGGCGCATCCCGGTAGCTATCCGGAAAGTATCGTTCCATATGGATTTGAGACTTGGGGTTTGCCGCTCAACGCTTGCCGTTTACCCCGCAGTACAGCGCCAGGGCGGCGGCTTCGGTCTCGTGGACTTCGACCGGGAAAGCCTTGGCCCCCGCATAGGCCAGATAACGGGCGCGATGCTGTCCGTTGCGAAACGACACTACCCCTTCGTGAGCCAGCCCCAGCAAGCCGAGGAAATTACGCCGATGACGGGTATCGAAGGTGACGTAGGGCATGTCGGGAATACGCGTCTGAGCCGGATCGAGAAATTCACGGATGCCGCGAATCTTGCCGGGATGCCAATACGGCACGTCAGGCAGCACATAATCGGTGGTATCGCGGTCGGCGCAATCGAGCAATTTCCTGGTGTCGACCAAAACCACCCGATGGCGCGCACCCGGCTCCGTGAAAACCGCTTTCAGGCGGGTCATGGGGTAATGTTCATGCGTGGGTAAAGTAACCTCCCAGACGCTCTCCAGCGTTTGTGCTTGCGTAGACTGTTCCATCACTTTCGACACACTCTCTCTACATTTAACCAAAGAACGACCCATTTAGCGTCAGGCACCCGCTTCAGCTCTCCTGTCTCGGCAAGGGTTTCGGCTGGGGTCTCAATCGCGCAGCCAGATAATGTCATGAACTGCGCCGGCACTTCAACAAAACTTAAAAGTCCAAGCCCGAATCAGGGGAAATAGGTGCGGCCGGCGAGGTGCGGCCAACCGGAGCCGCGGCGTGGACAGCGGCGGGGTTCATGCCGGCCGGCGCCGGCGGCGCTATTGCGCGGATGTCGCCACGGTGCGCAACTGGAAGCGCCCGTCCGAATTGAATAACCAGGATTCCATCAACTGCACCTGGCCATTACGATCCAGCAAGGCGTCGGGCGGCGGCGGCAACGGTGCGGCACGGCGCAAGCTGGCCAGCGCGGTGTTTTCGACTTCGTCGTCGCCATTGGTGCGATACACCGAGGCGCTCAGCAAATGGCCGTTGCGGTCGACGGCAAATGCCACCACCACCACCGAGCGCAGCATGGGCTGCAAATGGTCGGACACAGCGCCGGATCGATTGGCCGCGAGCACACGCTGGTCGACCAGCACTTTGTACTCGTCAGCCGTCGCGTTGTATTGTTTTTGCTGCGGGCGGCTGCCTTCCCCAAGCGGCGCGGACGGTCTCCCGCCGCACCCGCCGAGCAGGGCGAGCGCGCAGGCCAGCAGGCAGGCCGAGCGAAGCGAAAAAGGCGAATTCATGGGGATCGATCCCGCGAGCAAAATAGGGTTTAGCTACTATCCCAATAATGACCCGGCCCGGCTCACAATACAAGCCATGAAAAACCCGGCCGGACGGTCCTGAGGCCCGGTATAACAAGGCCGGTCAACGCCCGGGCCAAAATACCGCTAGAATTCGAAGCGTTATGAGTTCAAATATATAACGCTCTCCAAGGAATGTTACGCATGTCACCCTTTTTGGCAAGACCCCGGCTGCGGGCCGGCTTATCCGGCCGCTTATTGACCTCCTTATCGACCTCCTTATTCACCGGCTTATTGAGCAGTTTATTATTCGCGCTGCCGTCCACCTCGGCCCAGGCCGCGGACAACACCGTCCAAGTACTCTACGCCGGCTCGCTGACCAATCTGATGGAGCGTAGCATCGGCCCGGCTTTCGAGCAGGCCACCGGGCAACATTTTGCCGGTTATGCGGCGGGGTCCAATAAAATTGCCAACGAATTGCGCGGCAAACTGCGCCGCGGCGATGTCTTTATCAGCGCCAGCCCCAAGGTCAACGACAGTTTGAGCGGCAGCGCCAACGGCGACCTGGTCCACTGGTACGTCCAATTTGCCGCATCGCCGCTGGTGCTCGGCTATAACCCGCACAGCCGTTATGCGCACCAATTGCAAACGCAGCGCTGGGATGCCGCACTGCAAATCCCGGGCATCAAGATCGGCCGTACCGACCCCAAACTTGATCCGAAGGGCGCACTGACCGTCGCCATGGTCGAACATGCCCAGCAACTGTATCAAACGCCCGACCTGATGCAACATACCCTGGGCGACGCCGAGAATCCGGACCAGGTGCTGCCGGAAGAAACCTTGCTGGGCCGGCTGCAATCGGGCCAACTCGACGCCGGGTTCTTTTATTCGACGGAAACCAGCGACGCCAAGATCCCGGCTATTCCCTTACCGGCCGAACTGGCCAGCCAAGCCGACTATACGATCGCCATCCTGGGGGATGCACGCAATCACGACGGCGCTGTGAGTTTTGTGCAATTCCTGCTCGGCCCGCAAGGCCAGGCATTGCTCAAGCAACATGGCCTGACCTTGATCAAGCCGGTGGTGCATGGCTCGCCCCTGGATCTGCCGGCCTCACTGCAAGCTCTGCTGGATGCCGCTACCGGCCCGGCCGAAAAAACCCAATAGTGCGATACGGGGAGATGAAAGCTCGGGCAGCCTCGCCGCTAAACTGGCTCGCCCTATTGCTGGCGCTCTATTTGTGCGCGCCGTTTGTCGCCGGCCTGCCGCAAATCGGGCTGGCGGATTGGCACGGTATGGCCAGCACCACCCTGGCGCGCGCCTTATGCACCTCGGTCGCAAGTGCGTCAGTCGCCACCCTGTTGATTGCCTTGGGCGGCATTCCGCTGGGTTATTTACTGGCTCACTCGAGTTCGCGCCGGATGGCGCTCTTGGGTTTTGTGGTGCAATTGCCGTTGGCGCTGCCGCCGCTGGTCAGCGGCGTATTGCTGCTATTTCTGCTCGGGCCGTATAGCCCCTTGGCCAATTTATTCGGCGGCCTGACCGATACCTTCAGCGCCATCGTGCTGGCTCAGGTATTTGTCGCCGCGCCGTTCCTGATCATTGCCGCGCGTTCGGCATTCGGCGCGCTGGATCGCAGTTATGAAGATGTCGCCGCCACCCTGGGTCATGGCGCCTGGCAAAATTTTATCGCGATCAGCCTGCCTCTCGCCTGGCCGACCATCCGCGCCGGTTTGCTGCTGTCATGGTTGCGCGCCTTCGGCGAATTCGGCGCGACCATGATGGTCGCGTATCACCCCTATTCGTTGCCGGTGTACACCTACGTCGCTTTCGGCAGCCAAGGCTTACCGGCCATGCTGCCGCTGTTGCTGCCGACCATCGCCATCGCCGTGGGGGTCGCGCTGCTGGCGGCCTGGCGCCGCCGGCCCGCGGCGGCCCACATCGCCGATACGCCGTTGGCACAGCATAGTTTGCTGGTGCCGCTGAGCGCATCCGGCGCCAGCGGTATTATTAGCGGCCTCAGCGGCCTCAGCGGAATGGCGGCACCCGGTTCGGCATCCGGCCCCGACACCGGCCGGCCCCCGGCGGAAGAATACCTGCGGGTACAAATACGCCAGCGCATCGGTAACTTCGAACTGAATCTCGATTGGCAGGCGCAAGCACGGCGGCTGGCAATCGTCGGGCCGTCAGGCTCGGGGAAATCGCTGACCTTGCGCTTGATCGCCGGTCTCGATCAAGCGCAGCATGGGGCTTCAGCCGCCGCTTCAATGGCGGCTCCTGCGGCAAGTTCAAGCGCGTCCGATGCCGTGCACTGCTCGGTGAGCCTGGGCGGGCAGATTTTTTCGGCCTTGCCGCCCAGTGCGCGACAACTGGGCTATGTGCCTCAGGACTACGGCCTATTCCCGCATATGACGGTGGCGCAGCAACTGGCCTTTCCGCTCGGCGCGCAACTATCCGCGGCCCGCGACTGGCTGCTGCACCTGGGTCTGGCCGGGCTTGAGGCGCGCAAACCCGCGGCCCTGTCCCTGGGTCAGCAGCAACGGGTGGCTTTGGCGCGGGCGCTGGTCAGGCCCTGCCGCCTGATTTTGCTCGACGAACCATTTTCGGCGCTGGACACACCGCGCCGCCGCCAACTCCGGCAGACCTTGCGCGCGGTACAAAACGAAATCAGCGCGACTACCGTGCTGGTGACCCATGACCCGGACGAAGCCGCCCTGCTGGCCGACGAAATCCTGGTGCTCGA
>JAMFSV010000282.1 GCA_026225455.1 Burkholderiales bacterium
CCGCTTTGAGCTCGGCGAGGATGCCTTGCGTGGAAGCGAGCTTTATGATGAATTGTGTGGGATCTGTAGCAAAGCGCGTATTTTACGCCATCGCGGGCGCGGCAGGCGGATCGCGATGTTTTGGGGCGCTTACCCGCCGCCGTAGCGGAACTCTTTATCTTTTATTGTTACCCATTAACACGTTCTTGCCGCCGATCTGCAGCGAGTCATGTCGACGTCATCAAAGTAGTAACGTTTGACGTTATTAACGCAGGGCGATATTATCCAGTGATCATTTCGTTTACGTGCCGCGATACGCGAGCGTTATTGCATGGGCGCAGGGCGGCCCGTTTTGCCAACGTCGAGAAGGTTGCCATGCGGAAGTTACAACAGCTTCAGGCTGCGGCAACCCTGGACTTTCTGCGTGTGCCGCCGGGAAACCGTTTGCAGCTCTTGAGCGGCGACAGGGCAGGTCAATACAGCATGCGCATTAACGACCAATGGCGCATCTGTTTTTGCTTCGATGGCGGCAACGCCAGCAAGGTCGAAATCGTCGACTATCACTGAGGAGCGGCACATGGCTCGGCACATTCCCCTCGCCACACCCGGCGAGATCCTTTCCGAAGATTGGCTCAAGCCCTTGGGTGTGACCCAATACGCACTGGCCAAGGCGATTGGCGTACCGGCGCGCCGCATCAATGAGATCGTGCATGGCAAGCGTGGGATTACGGCTGATACGGCAGTGCGTTTCGCTGCATTCTTCGGCACGGACGCGCAAAGCTGGATGAATCTGCAAACCCATTTCGATACCGAACGGGCGCGCGAACAGTTGGGTGATGTGCTGCTCCAGATCCGGCAGCATGTGGCGCATGCGTAAGGCGGGGAAGATTCAGGAGCCGGCCTGAACTAAACCGCCGCTTGATGTGCCGCCGTCCTCACCGCCCGGCCGCCGATCGCAGCCACAATCACCGTAGCCAGTACCAGCGTAGTCAAGGCCAGCCGCAGTCCGACCCAGCCCGCGCCGAATCCGATCAGCGGCGGCCCCAGCAGAAAGCCAAGATAACCCATGGTGGCGGCCATCGAGACGCCCGCGGCCGGAGGTGAAGTTGACCGGCCCGCGGCACTGAAGATCACCGGCACGATATTGGCCAAGCCGATACCGACCAGGGCGAAGCCGACGCAGGCAGTCACTTCATTGGGCCAGCTCAGCACCAGCGCCAGTCCGCCGGCGGCAATCAAGCCGCCGGCCGAGATGACGGCTGCCGGACCCCAGCGTTGCACAGAACTATCGCCTGCCACGCGGCAAGCGGCCATGGCGAACGCGAAGGAGGAATAACCGAGTGCGGCGGCGCCGGCATGCGTACTAAGCTGCGCGCGCAGGAACACCGCACTCCAATCCGCCACCGCGCCTTCGACCAGCATGCAGAGAAACGCGAGCAGCGCGAGTTTCATGATGGCGGCACTGGGTATTCTCAAGCCGCCGGCGGTCTCTTTGATCCGTGGTCCAAGATTGCGCAGGGCCAATGCCGCGCTGATAAAAATCAGGGCGCCGATTGCCAGGTCGGGCAGCAGCAGCCCTCCCAGAACGCCAAAACCTTCAGCCTGAATCGCCGCGCCGGAGGCCGCGCCCAGCAGGCCGCCCAGGCTCCACGCCGCATGAAATGACGACATGATCGGCGCTTGCCAGATACCTTCGATGGTGCTTGCATGACCATTCATCGAGACATCCAGCGCCCCGTTGGCCAGGCCCAAGGCGAGCAGTGCGAGGCATAGGCAGGCCAGGTTCGGCATCAAGGCCGGTAGCGGTAAAGCCATCACAAAGATGATGGCCAGCCATGCGGTGATGCGGCCGCTGCCGAAGCGTGAGGCCAAGCGGCCCGCCAGCGGCATGGCGATGATGGCGCCTAAAGCGAAGGCGAACAAGGCGAGTCCCAGTGCCGTGTCGGTTAACCGCAAACTTTCCTTGATGCGCGGAACTTCAACCGCCCATGCGCCGATCCCGATGCCGTTGGCGAGAAACACCGCGGTGGTGGCACTACGCTGCGCAATCGGTTTCATCAGCGAGCCACCAGTACGTTGCCGCAGACCTGGGAGAAAGCATCCAGCCGCTCGGGTGAAACGTCCGATTCCAGAATCAGGTGTTCGATGGTCGCGGTCGCCGCGATAGAAAACGGCGCGCCCGTCATCAATTTTTCTGAAGTCATGGCGAGTGCGACCTGGCTGCTTGACTGGATCATGGCACGTTTGATCTCGGCTTCCTCCGCGTCGAAAGCGGCCACGCCCTCGGTCAGATCCAGCGCGCATGCCCCAAGAAAACATAGATCGGCTTTGATCTGCTGAATTTGCAGCAATGCCGTGGCGCCGACTGTCCCGGCCCCGAGCTGACTAAGCCGCCCACCGAGCAGTATCACCTCGAATCCGGCGCGGCCCAGGATGCGCGAACACGCATCGGGAGAATTGGTCACGACGGTGAGATTGGCGTTCTCCGGCAACGCCGCGGCGATAGCGATATTGGTCGAGCCGGCGTCGAGCAGGATGATGTGGCCGGCCCGGACGATGGATGCCGCTGCGCGCGCCAGGCGCGCTTTGCGCTCACCGGCCTCGCCCATGCGTATGGCCGCGCCGGTCGCGGCGGGGGAGGTCAGCAATGCGCCGCCGTAGACGCGCTTGCAATGACCGGCGTCGGCCAGATTGCGCAGATGACGGCGCACCGTATGTTCCGAGGTGCCGAGTTCCAGCGCCAGTTCGGCGGCCAACACCCGCCCATGCATACGCAAGCGTTCGAGGATAAGGGTCTCGCGTTGCTCCGGGAGCAGACTGTCCAGCGCTTCAAGCCGTGTTCTTTGCATGCCGTTCTCAGCTAGGGTGTTCTGAATAATTCATAACTGAGCACAATATATCATAATCGAGCAAAACAAAACGCCATGCCTCCGATGCCCTGCCACGCTATGAATAGCCGCAATCGATATAACGCAGCACGAGCGTGCTGGTTAAACTCGGACCTCATAGGTTCTTCGATGCTGAGGCACTGATTTGGGCACCCTCTTTATGCAGTTAATGGCCTTGCCGATGTACAACGTCACGCCCGCGCTCGCGGCCGATTGGCGTGCCTTGCTGGAACATGTTCGCACCAGCCTGCGCCGCGACGGCCTGGCCGGGGAGCTTGCCATCGTCGACCC
>JAMFSV010000038.1 GCA_026225455.1 Burkholderiales bacterium
CACCGACGATCCCGGTTTTACTGCAAACCGGATTAAGCCATCACCAAGCCGGCCGCCTGGCGCAGGCCGAAAGCTTTTATCGGCAGATCCTGCAGCGCGAACCTCAGCACGCCGATGCCTTGCATTTACTGGGCGTGATTGCTTACCAGGTAAAGCAGTACGATGCCGCTGCGCAATTGATTGAACAAGCCATCGCGGCCAATCCAAACAACCCCGCTTATCATGTCAATCTCGGCAGCGTGCGGCAGGATCAAGGCCGGGTGGAAGCGGCAATAGGCCACTACCGGCAAGCGTTGGTCTTGCAGCCGGACTATCCGGAAGCCCACAATAATCTGGGTAATGCGCTGCTGGCGCGAGGCGAAAACGAAGCGGCGATTGAGTCTTATCTGAACGCACTGCGATACCGCGGCGATTATGCGCAGGCGCATAACAATCTGGGTAATGCCAGGCAGGCATGCGGTCAACTGGAGCAGGCCATCGCCTGCTTCAAGACGGCATTGGCTTATCAACCCGACTACGCGGAAGCGCATAATAATTTGGGCAATGCCTTGCAGGCCCAGCGTCAACCCGATGAGGCGCTGGTGCATTATCGCCGGGCGCTGGCGCTCAACCCTCAGTTTGCCAAAGCGTTTATCAATCTGGGCAATGCCTTGCAGGAGCGCGGCGAGCTCGCGGCTGCGATCGAGTATTACCAGCAAGGCCTGGCTTTAAATCCCGAACTGGCCGAAGCGCATAACAATTTGGCCAACGCGCTGAAGGCGCAACAACACGATGCGGCAGCGCTGGTCAGTTACCAGCGAGCACTTGAACTGAAGCCGGACTATGCCGAAGCGTACTTCAATATGGCGAATGTACATCGCGAAGGCGGCAATACCGCCGCGGCTATTACACTTTATCAGCAAGCCATCGCGCTCAAGCCCGGTTTTGCCGAAGCCTACAATGGCCTCGGCAATGCCCAGCAGGATCTGGGCTGCTTCGACATCGGGCGTGCCAGTCTTGAGACGTCGCTCAGGCTCAAACCCGATTTTGATGTGGCGCGCAGCAACCTGTTGTTCAATCTGAACTACGATACGAATTCGTCACCGGCCGACTATTTTGCCGTGGCATGCCGCTTTGGCGAGCATGTCGCGGCCCAGGCACGATCCTACACGGCATGGTTCACCGACGGCGGCACGGAGGCCGGTCAGCCGCTCAGGATCGGCCTGGTATCGGGCGATCTGCGGATGCATCCGGTAGGATATTTTCTGGAAAGTGTGGTGGCGCATCTGGACCCGCAACAGGTGGAATTGCTGGCGTTTGTCACCAAAGCGCATGAAGATGCGCTGACAACCCGTATCAAGCCGCGCTTTGCCGGCTGGCATAGTTTGATCGGACTGGACGACGCCGCGGCGGCGCGGCTGATTCATCAAACGGGCGTGCACCTCCTGCTGGATCTGGCGGGTCATTCGGCCGACAACCGCTTGCCGGTATTCGCCTGGAAACCCGCGCCGGTTCAGGCCGCATGGCTGGGTTATTTCGCCAGCACCGGCGTGGCGGCGATCGACTATATTGTTGCCGACCGTCAAGTTTTGCCCGCGAGCGAGGCGCAATACTTCGTCGAACAGCCCTGGTATTTACCGGATTGTTATCTGTGTTTTACGCCGCCTCAAATTGACCTCGCAGTAGGCCATTTACCCTTGTTGCACAACGGTTACGTCACCTTTGGCTGCTTCAACAAGCTGAGTAAAATCAACCATGAGGTGGTGGCGTTATGGTCGCGTGTGTTGCATGCTGTGCCGGATTCGCGGCTGATATTAAAAGCCAAGGAGCTTAACGAGATAGGCTTGCAGCGCAGCACAATTGAACGTTTTGTGGCGCACGGTATTGCCGCGCAGCGTATTGTGGTGGAAGGCTCCTCGCCACGCGCCGATTATCTGGATTGTTATAACCGGGTCGATATTGCCTTGGATCCTTTTCCTTATCCCGGCGGCACGACCACGGTGGAGGCCTTGTGGATGGGGGTGCCGGTGCTGACTCGGCGCGGCGACCGCTTTTTGTCGCATGCGGGCGAAAGCCTGTTGCAGACTGCCGGACTGGGCGAATGGGTGGCTCGGGATAATGACGAGTATGTGCTCAAGGCCAGCACCTTGGCGGCCGACCGGCGGAAATTGACGCTATTGCGCGCCGGGTTGCGGCAGCGCCTGCTGGCCTCGCCGTTATGCGACGCGCCTCGTTTTGCGGCGCACCTGCAGGATGCATTCAAAGGCATGTGGCAACATCACATGGCCCGAGCGACGGAGCCGGCCGATGAGTAAAATTGGCCGTAACGATCCTTGCCCATGCGGCAGCGGCAGGAAATACAAACAATGCTGCGACTCTCCTGGTGCAGCCGCGGCAAAGCTTGAATCCACGGTTGAGCCGAAGCCTGGGATTGAGCCTGTTACCACCGCCACCTTGTTTCGCGATGCCTTGGCGCATCATCAGGCCGGCCGGTTTGCCGCTGCTGAACCGCTGTATCAACGTATTCTTGAGACCGAGCCCGGGCAGCCCGATGTATTGCATCTGCTGGGGGTGATTGCCTATCAGACCCGGCGCCACGAAGCGGCGATAAAATTGATCCGGCGGGCCATCGAAATCAACCCGTCCAACGCCATGTTTTACTCCAATCTGGCCAATGCGCAACAGGAATTGGGTCAGTTTGAGAGTGCCATCGTCAATTATCATCAGGCGATCCGGCTGAAACCCGACTATGCGCAAGCGCATCACAATCTGGGTAATGCTTTTATGGCGCAACAGGCGTTCGAATCCGCGGTGCTGAGCTATCGGCAGGCATTGACGCTCCAGCCCAGTGACGTGCCGGCCTATCAACACCTCGGACGGGCTTTGTTCGATCTGGGCCGCTTCGATGAAGCGTTGGGCAGCTACCGGCAGGCGCTCGCCTATCGCCCAGACGATGCCGAATTACATAATCAATTGGGACGCGTACTGACCAAACTGGGGCAGACACCGCAGGCCATCGAATGTTTCCGGCAAGCGATCGTTTTGCGTCCCGCCTATGTGGAGGCGCACAATAATCTGGGATTTGTGCTCCAGGAGCAAGGCTCGCCGGCTGCGGCGATAACGCATTTCGAACACGCACTGCAGTTTGAACCCGCTTATGCGTTGGCCCGCCTCAACCTCGGCAATACGCTGCTGCAACAAGGCCAGACCGATGCCGCCATCTCCTGTTACCGGCAGGTTCTGAGTCTTCAACCGGACCATGCCGATGCCCATAACAACTTGGGGCAGGCGTTGGCACACCAGGGCGATTTACCGGCGGCGTACGCGCATCTTCGCACTGCGATACAGCTTAAGCCCGAGTTCGATGCGGCCTACAGCAATTTGCTGTTCCACTTGAACTACGACGCACAATTGACGCCGGCGCGCTATTTGCAAGAGGCCCGCGCTTTTGATACGCGATTGCAGGCACGCGCCCAGCCTTACAGCAATTGGACGGTTGAGCGCATTTTGCCGGCCGGGAAAAAATTACGGGTAGGCTTGGTCTCGGGCGACCTGGGCCAACATCCGGTGGGGTATTTTCTGGAGAGCGTGCTGACCAGCTTGAAACAACTGGATCGGCTACAGATTGAATGGATCGCCTATCCCACCAAGCTCAAGGACGATGCGTTGACGGCGCGGATCAAACCGTGTTTTGCCGAGTGGCATTCGCTGCTGGGCTTAAGCGATGCGGCGGCGGCAAGCAAAATCCATGATGACGGTATCCAGATCCTGATCGACCTGGCCGGACATACCGCGGACAATCGTTTGCCGGTAATGGCGCGCAAACCGGCACCGGTGCAAGTGGCGTGGCTCGGTTATTTTGCCAGCACGGGGGTGGCGGCCATCGATTACATTCTGGCCGATGATCAAGTGCTGCCGGTCGGCGAAGAAAGCCATTTTGTCGAAACGCCGTGGCGCTTGCCTGACTGTTATTTATGTTTTACCGCACCGCAAGATCCGATCGCAGTGAATCAATTGCCGCTGTTGAGCAACGGTTATGTCACCTTCGGCTGTTTTAACAAACTCAGCAAAATGAACGATGC
>JAMFSV010000005.1 GCA_026225455.1 Burkholderiales bacterium
CCGATCGCATGCGCCGAGGTATGGATAATTTTCATCCGCGGCACATAACCCAGCTGGATCGCCTGGCTAGTCAGCGAGAACGCCCCGGAAATCACCGCTTGCGAGGCGATCACGGTGGCGATGGTGGACAACACCACCAGCGGCAGCAAGGCCCAATGCGGGGTCAGCAGGAAAAATGGGTTGGCGATCGCCTTACTGTCTTGCAACAACAAAGCCCCTTGCCCAAAATAATTCAGCACCAAAGCCGGCATCACCAGGCCATACCACGCATAACGAATCGGTCGCGCGCCGAAATGTCCCATGTCGGCGTACAACGCTTCGGCACCGGTCAACACCAGGAATACCGAACCCAGCACAACATAAGCCTGCAGCACATGCGAGGACATAAAACGCACGGCGTAATAAGGACTGAGCGCCTTGATAATTTCCGGCGCCGCGGCAATCTGCACCGCGCCGATCAAGGCAATCGTAATAAACCACAGCACCATGATGGGGCCAAACAATTTGCCCACTACGTCGGTGCCGCGACGCTGAATCCAGAACAAGGCAATCAGCACCACCAGGGTGATAGGAATCACATAGGTCGCCAGCTTGGGCGCGGCAATTTCCAGACCTTCCACCGCCGAAATCACCGAAATGGCGGGGGTAATCACCGCATCGCCGTAGAACATGCAAGCGCCGAAGATGCCGAGCATCATCAATAGGCCGGTGGCCTTGCTGCCGCGCTTGAGACTGCGCAAACTCAGCGCCATCAAGGCCAGCACCCCGCCCTCGCCGTTATTGTCGGCGCGCATCACAAACAACACGTATTTAAGGGACACGACAATCATGATCGCCCAGAACAGCAAGGAGATCACACCGAGTATCGCGTCGGGTGTCATGGTGATGCCATGGTCCGGGCTAAAAGCTTCTTTTAACGAATAAAGCGGACTGGTGCCGATATCGCCAAACACCACGCCGATGGCGGCAATTGCAAGAGCAGGAAGGGGTTTCTTGTGCTCGTTCGCAAACGATGCGGTGGCCGGAGTTGCTGTAGTCATAGACGCAGTGGGTTCCAGCTGTAGGCTGTTTTGTAAGACGAGCGTTATTCTAACGTCGCACGCGGGGAGTACCCAGGCCTGTGGCGCAGATGCCACGGGATTGACGAGGCCAGCCGAATGATCGCGGCCGCCTCGTTCATGGATGGTTCGGATAGCTGGTATGCGCTCATTCAGTATCTCCCGCAGTACCACCTTACTCCAAACCTGTGATTTTCGTGTGAATCAACCTCTCGTGACGTATTATGCGTCGCGCTCGCTACGCGGCTCGCCGCGCTTCAGCCAAGCGGCCAAATGGTTGGGGCGAACCGCATCCCACTCTTCGAACGGCTGATGGATCCAGGGATTGCTGGGCAGGAAACTGACCGCGTAATCGGGCGCCACGGCCGAACAGGCTTTGTGCCACAACACCGCGGAGCGCACCCCGGTAATCGCCGGATAGCGGGTCTGCAAATGCTCGGTCACGCGTGCCAGCGTCACACCGGAGTCGACCAGATCGTCAACCAGCAGCACATTGCCGGTCAATTCGCCGCGCGTGACGGTAATGTATTGGGCGATATCAAGTTCGCCGCGCACGGTGCCGACCGCTTCGCGATACGAACTGGTGGCAAGTATGGCCAGCGGCACGTCGTAAATCCGCGAGAGCTGGTCGCCCACGCGCAACCCGCCGCGGGCCAGGCACAGGATTTTGTCAAATTGCCAGCCGGATTCATAGACCATGAGGGCCAACTGGCCGATCAGGGCATGATATTCCGGCCAGCTCACCCAGAGATTTTGCTCGTCGCTCTGGGGCTGAACGTTTGCTGCGGCTAGTGTGGGCGAATTTGTCAGTGAACTCATCGGCGATAATCCGCGCTCAAACTTTGAACGGGTGACGCAGCAGGATCGTCTCATCGCGATCCGGTCCGGTCGAAACCATATCGACCGGCACGCCCGAGACGGCCTCGATACGCAGCAGGTAATCGCGCGCGTTCTTGGGCAACGCATCCCAACTGGAAATGCCGACGGTGCTTTCTTTCCAACCCGGGAAGGTTTCATAGACCGGTTCGCATTTGCCGACTTCGGCGGCGCCGCGCGGCAAGATATCGACCTCTTTGCCGTCAACCCGATAACCGACGCACAGATCCACGCTGTCGAGTCCGTCGAGCACGTCCAGTTTGGTAATGCACAGGCCGGAGACGCCGTTGATCTGGATCGACCGCTTCAAGGCGGCGGCGTCGAGCCAGCCGGTGCGGCGCGGACGGCCGGTCACCGAACCGAATTCCTTGCCGATCTTGGCCAGCGTCAAACCGATTTCCGCCTGACGTTCGGGATTATCCGCGTCGTAAAGCTCGCTCGGGAACGGGCCTGAGCCGACCCGGGTGCAATACGCCTTGGTAATACCGAGGATGTAATGCAATTGGTCGGGGCCGACGCCGGCACCGGCGGAAGCGGCACCCGCAACGCAGTTGCTGCTGGTGACAAACGGATAGGTGCCGTGGTCAACGTCCAGCAAAGTCCCTTGCGCACCTTCAAACAACAGGTTGCGCCCGGCCCGGTTTTCGGCAAACAAGCGGCTCGATACGTCGGTCACCATCGGTGCCAGACGATCGGCATAACCGAGCATGGTATCCAGGGTTTCCTGGTAATCGACGGCGGCCGCGCCCAGATATTGGGTCAGCACAAAATTGTGGTATTCGAGGGTCTCGCGCAGACGTGCGCTGAACGACGCCACATCGTAGAGATCCTGGACCCGCAGACCGCGGCGGGCCACTTTGTCTTCGTAGGCCGGGCCGATACCGCGCCCGGTGGTGCCGATCTTGCTGGCGCCGCGGCGCGCTTCACGCGCTTGATCGATCGCGATATGCGACGGCAACAACAAGGTTGCGGCTTCGGAAATAAACAGGCGGCTGCGCACGTCGACACCGGCGCTTTCGAGTTCGCCGATTTCCTTGAACAGCGCTTCGGCCGACAACACTACGCCGTTACCGATATAGCAGGCGACGCCCGCGCGCATGATGCCCGACGGAATCAGCCGGAGAATCGTCTTGCGACCACCGATAATCAGCGTATGGCCCGCATTGTGACCACCTTGGAAACGCACCACGCCTTGTGCGTGATCGGTCAGCCAGTCGACGATTTTGCCTTTGCCTTCGTCACCCCATTGGGTGCCGACGACTACAACGTTACGGCCGCGTGCTTGAGCACCGGTTTGTTCCGTACGTTGTCCTTGATTGACTGCGTTGCCGGACATGTTGAATATCTGTCTTGGTTAAAAACGTATTTTACCCGTGTTCTGGGACACTTCCGATTTTTTACGAAAAGCACCCTTAAAACACGGCAGGATAGGTATGAAATCGTGCTAAGCGCGCAAATTCACCCCGCTTTGGGATAGGGCTGTACCGTCCACCCCCCCGCCTGCTCGACGAGCACCCGATCACAGGCGAATTCGTCGACGGCATGGTCGTGTCCAGGCAAGGCCTGAATCACAATTTCACCCGCGTCACGCAAAGCGGCCACTTTCTGCCGCAATGCCTGATCATGATTCCAGGGCGCGAGAATCGCCGAGCTGCGCGCCTCGATCGGCGAAATCCGCACCACTTCACGCAAATCCAGCGAAAAACCGGTCGCGGCGCGTGCCCGGCCATAAACTTCGCCCACCTTGTCGTAACGGCCGCCCTGGGCAATCGCGTTAGGCACGCCGTCGACATACGCCGAAAACATCACGCCGCTGTGATATTCGTAACCACGCAGATCGGCCAAGTCGATCATCACTTCCGCACCCTGAACCTGTTTGGCGAGAAATGCCAATTCGTCGAGTGCCTGGCTGATCGCCGGAAGCGGCGGCAAAGTGGCACGCGCTGTATCCAGCACCGACACGTCGCCATACAACATCGGCAACGAGCGCAGCGCGGCGCGCAAGGGCTCAGGCAAATTGGCGGTCAGCTCGGTCAAGACCGGCATATCCTTGGCAGCCAGCGCGGCGAACAGCGGATAAGCCAGACTCGCGGCTTGCGCTTGCCCGGCCAGCAAAGCCTGCAACACGCCGGCATGCGACAAATCCAGACGCACCCGTTCCAGGCCGGATAAGGCCAAGGTATCCAGCAGCAATTGCTGGATTTCGAGATCGGCTTCAAGCCCGGCATGGCCATAAATCTCGGCACCGATCTGAAACGGCTCGCGGGTCGCATGCAAACCGCGCGGGCGGGTTTGCAGCACACTGCCGGCATAACACAGCCGCGTGACACCGGCGCGATTCAGCAAATGGGCGTCGATGCGCGATACCTGGGGCGTAATGTCGGCGCGCAGGCCCATGGTACGGCCGGACAATTGGTCGACCAGCTTGAAGGTACGCAAATTCAGATCCTCGCCGGCGTTTGCCAGCAAGGAATCAAGGTATTCGAGCAGCGGCGGCATCACCAATTCATAGCCGTAGAGGCGGAACCGGTCCAGCAGCGTACGGCGCAATTCTTCGAGCTTGCGTGCCTCGGACGGCAGCATGTCGGCGATATTCTCGGGAAGCAGCCAGATCGACATCATAAAATCCTGTCAGCCAGACTGTGGCCCGCCGGCAGCCAAGCTGCCCCGCGACCACAGGGTGGGATTAAAACGGTAAAGAAAGCGCATCGCCCCGGCATCGCGCCGTGGGCTAAATCGGGCAAAACCTGTATGGCGGGCGCTGGGTAATCAGCGCAAGGCCACCAGGAGTAGCAAGCCGAGTCCGATGGAAATCAGCCCGCCGAGCCGGATTTGGCGCGTCGGCAAAGTGCTTATTTTACGGAAGGTTTCCCGCCAGCCCTCCGGCGCAATGAAGGGGAACACGCCTTCAATAATCAAAAACAGCGCAAACGACAGCAACACGGATTCAGTCATTATGCCCATTCCTGCTATGCCAAGACAGCCGGGCGGGTTGCCTGAGAGCAGGCAACCCGCCCGGCATCAGTTTCAACGCTTACGTGCACTCGCCGCGGCGGGTGGCGCATCCGCAGCCCCGCCGGGACCGCGCATAAAGCGGAAAAAGTCGCTGTTCGGATCCGCAATAATCAAATCCTTGCTATCGCGGAAGGTCGAACGATACGCTTCCAGACTCTTGTAGAAAGCGTAGAACTGAGGATCGCGGCCAAATGCATCGGCATAGATCGCCGAGGCTTTGGCGTCGCCATCGCCCTTCAGCATCTGCGCTTGCTTGTATGCATTGGCCAGGATCACTTCGCGCTGACGGTCGGCATCGGCCATGATCTGCTCGGCTTCGGCGGTTCCTGTCGAACGCTGTTCGTTGGCGACTTGAGTACGTTCAGCCTGCATGCGGCGATACACCGAATCGCTGATCGCGGCCAGCAAATCGACCCGCTTCAAACGCACGTCGACGATCTCCACTCCGATTGCCGAAACATCCGGTCCGACCTTCTTGCGTACCGCCTGCATCACGGAATCACGCTGATCGGAAACCACTTCGGTGACCGTGCGTTTGGAAAACTCTTCCTGCAACGCCGCCCGAATAATCTGGGTCAGGCGGCTTTGCGCCAGATCCTGGTCGCCGTGGAAGCTGATGTAATACTTGCGCGGATCGGCAATGCGCCATTTGACGAATAGATCGACCAGCACGTTTTTCTTTTCGGACGTGATGTAACGATCGGCCTCAGGCGTATCGATGGTCTGGATCCGGTTATCCAGTTCCACAATATTCTGGAACGGCGGCGGCAGTTTGAAATAGAGGCCGGGCTGCGTGATCACACTCTTCATTTCGCCAAACGAAAAGACAATCGTGTCTTCACGCTGGTCGACCACAAATAGCGTCGAGCTGGCAACTAAAGCCAGGACAATCACGGCGGCGACCGCTGCAATAATTCGGTTCATGGTCTGCGCCTTTAATTCGAGTCGCTATCGCGGTTGCGCAGGAAGTCGCGCGAACGGCTGGGGTCGTCGGCATTCACCGCGGGCCGGCTTCCGTCTGCCGGTACAGTCGTGACGGCCGGTGCGGTCTGGCTATTGTCATCGGTGGACGGATTTGGCGAAACCGCCGGGGGCTGCATGGACGCACCTGAATTCGCCGGTTTGGCGGCACTTTTTTCCATCAATTTATCGAGCGGCAAATAAAGCAAGTTACTGCTCGATTTGCTATCGGCGAAAATCTTGGTCGAATTTTGGTAAATCTGCTGCATCGTGTCCAGGTACATCCGCTCGCGTGTCACGGCCGGGGCTTTGGCATATTGCGCCAACACATTTTTGAAACGATCGGCATCGCCTTCGGCTTGCGTCACCACCCGTGCCTGATAACCCAACGCCTCTTCATTCATCCGCGAGGCGGTACCGGTCGCCAGAGGAATCACCTTGTTGGCATAGGCCTGCGCCTCGTTCTTGACCCGCTCGCGATCCTGACCGGCCTTCACCGCATCGTCAAATGCCGCTTGCACTTGAGCCGGCGGCTGGACGTTTTGCAAGGTCACGCTGGTGACCAAAATCCCGGTTTTGTAGGCTTCGAGGATTTTCTGAATCGACGACTGCAAACTGACAGCGACTTGCTCGCGGCCGTCATACAGGACGTAATTCATGGTGTTCTTGCCGACGATCTCGCGCACCGCGGTTTCAGCCGCCTGCGCGACGTTGGCTTCAGGATCGGCATTATTAAACAGGAACGCCGCAGGATCGCTGATGCGATATTGCACGGCAAAACGCACGTCGATAATGTTCTCGTCCGCGGTCAGCATCGATGAGTCTTTCAGGTTGGTCGCCTGGACCACCGTGTCATTGCCGATTTCAACCGAGCGCACTTGCGCCATATTGACGATTTCGTTGGATTGGAACGGATAAGGCAAACGCCATTGAATCCCCGAACCGGACGTGTACTTATATTTGCCGAATTGCAGCACGACCCCGGCCTGCCCTTCCTGCACGATAAATACGCCGCTGCCCAGCCAGATCAACACCAGCACGCCCAGCGCGATACCCACGCTATAACGGGTGCTATTGCCCGGGGTACCGCCCGTGCCGCCCGTACCGAGGTCAGCGCCACCTTCTTTGCGGCCAAACAGGCGATTCAGGCGGCGGTTGAAGTCGCGCCACATTTCATCGAGATCGGGCGGTCCTTCCTGATTGTCCTGCGCGCGTAGCGGTTCCTGGCGGCCGGAAACACGAACCCGGCGCACAGCGCCAAAACCTGAGGTCAAGGCTGCGCGCAGGCGCTGCCAAGTACTGCGTTCATCGTAGGTATTCAACATGGACCCAGCCGGTTGGTGCTGATTGTGCTGATCGAGTCTGCAAACGAGTTTGCCGAGTATAGTGCGTTCGCCTGAAATCGACGAGCGCGGAAAAGCAGGCGCTCAAATAACGCGCCCGATTTCCACGGCCTAAAAAGCTAGGCCTCGTTTTCCGGGATAGGCTCCGATTCTATGTCGATAAGGCGGATATCGCTCTGATCGGATAGCGCCGGCCCCAAGGCCGGCGTGGTTGCGGCTTCGGTAATGGCCGCGCGTAATGCGTCCAATCCCAGCCCTTCGCGAGCACTTAGAAAAACGCGCGAAATATTACCATACTCATCGCGCTCAATCGTGCCCGCACGGTCCCGCAACTCGGGAATCGCGTCGGTTTTGTTAAAAACCAGGATCTGCCGGACGTCGGACGCGCCAATATCGCGCAGCACACCGTTGACTTGCTGAATCTGGTCGCCTCGCACTGCACTGGAGGCGTCGACCACATGCAATAGCAAGTCGGCGTGAATGGTTTCTTCCAAGGTGGCACGAAATGCGGCAATCAATTGGTGAGGCAGGTCGCGGATAAAACCGACCGTATCCGACAGGACGATATTACCGGCCTCGCCGAGATAGATGCGGCGCGAGGTGGTATCGAGCGTGGCGAACAATTGGTCGGCCGCATAGGCCTGGGCCTTGGTCAGCGCGTTGAACAGCGTCGATTTGCCGGCGTTGGTATAACCGACCAGCGACACCGAGAAAGCGTGACTGCGCTCGCGCTGACGCCGTTGCGTGCCATGCTGGCGGCGCAACTTTTCCAATTTGGATTTGAGCATCTTGACCCGCTCGCCAATCAAGCGGCGATCGGTTTCAAGCTGCGTTTCACCCGGTCCGCGCAGGCCGATACCGCCTTTTTGACGTTCCAGGTGAGTCCAGGCACGCACCAGCCGGGTTGCGAGATATTGCAACTGGGCCAATTCGACCTGAAGTTTACCTTCGTGACTTTTCGCGCGCTGCGCAAAAATATCGAGGATCAGGCTGTTGCGATCGATGACACGGGTTTCCAGCGCTTGTTCGAGATTGCGTTGCTGGCCCGGCGACAGGACGTGATTAAAAATCACGAGTTCGATGCCGTTGGCCATGACGGCTTGTTTGAGTTCTTCGACTTTGCCGCTGCCGACGAACATCTTGGCATCCGGACTTGAGCGGCTGCCGGTCAGGGTAACAACCGGGAGCGCACCTGCACTTTTGGCGAGCAGGCTGAGTTCTTCGAGACTTGCGTCGAAATCGATCTTGCCGAAATCTATGCTGACGAGTGCTGCAAGTGTAGCCAAATGAGTGGTCAAATTGGACGATCAAAAAAGG
>JAMFSV010000283.1 GCA_026225455.1 Burkholderiales bacterium
CGAGGGGGCGTGCTCCGACACCATGGAGCACGACGGCCGTTACATGATGGACAACAACTACCGCTATTCCAGCGAGTTGCTCGATGCCTGCCTGGCTCAACGTGTGCCGTTTCTCTATGCGTCTTCCGCGGCTATTTATGGCGGCTCGGACACCTTCGTTGAACAGCGCGAGTCGGAACACCCGCTGAATGTCTATGGCTATTCCAAGTTCCTGTTCGACCAGAAGGTCAGGCGCAAAATGCCGGCGCAAAGTCAGGTCGCGGGCTTCCGTTATTTCAATGTCTACGGCCCGCGCGAAGCGCATAAGGGCCGCATGGCTTCGGTCGCGTTCCACAATTTCAACCAGTTCCGCGCCGACGGCCGGGTCAAGCTGTTCGGCGACTACAATGGTTATGGCGCGGGTCAGCAAACGCGCGACTTTATTTCGGTTGAGGATTTGGTCAAAGTCAAATTGGACTTCTTCGACCATCCGGAACGGTCGGGCATTTTTAACCTCGGCACGGGGCTTGCCCAGCCCTTCAACGATATTGCGGTCGCCGTGGTGAATACCCTGCGCGCGGTCGACGGACAGCCGGCACTGAGCCTGGCGGATCTGGTGAGCCAAGGACTGATCGAATACATCCCGTTCCCGGACGCTTTGCGCGGCAAGTATCAATGCTTCACCCAAGCCGACCCAAGCCAACTGCGCGCGGCCGGTTACGCTGCCCCGTTCCTCAACGTGCAGCAGGGCGTTGAGCGTTACGTGCATTGGCTGATCGGCCAGCTATAAAACTGCGTCGCAAGCGATTAAATTGAGGACTCGTTCTGCTGTGTGCATCTCGTGCGCAGCAGGACACGACCCTGTTCTAGGAGAGTCCTCATCATGAAAAATATCCTGTTGGCGTTGCTGACACTCGCTTGGCTTGGCACCGCGGTGGCTGCGGTTGATATCAATACAGCCTCTGAAGCGCAGCTTCGGGAGCTCAAGGGCATCGGCCCTTCGACGGCCCGTGCCATCGTCCAGGACCGATCCGATCACGGTCCTTTTAAAAGCACCGACGATCTGTCAAAGCGGGTCAAGGGCCTCGGCCCCAAGTCGTTGACCAAGCTCGAAGGGCAAGGCCTCACCGTCTCCGGCACGGCGGCCTTGCCCAAAAACGGCAGTCAAAAATCCTCCGAATCGCGTAGCGGTAAATCCAGCAAAAAATCCTGAGATTTCAAATCTTGAGTTTCAAATCTTGAGTTTTAATCCTGACGTCTCAAGCCTGACTCTCGATCCTGAATCTTGATCCTGAATCTTGATCCTGAATCTTGATCCTGACTCTCGATCCTGAATCTCATGCTTGATCCAAGCTTCGGTGCGATAAAACCGGAGGCCGATGGTGCCACATTGGGTGCCATATTGGGTGCCATATTTGGCGCCGTATTTTCCTTCGGCCATCAGCCTCCGGCATGCCGTGCCGCACATCGCGCCCAGCGCTCGATGTGCGGCCCCGGCATCCGGAGCATGCCCCCGGTTTGACTCCTTCAGCCGTCATCAGATGACTGGCTCCCGCGACCCGGCCCCTCCCGGTGTCGCGGTTTTTCCCCCTGCGCCCAGCCGCGCCCGCTGGTTTCAGCGGCTATCCCGCCGGCGTCAGGCACTCATCCTTGGTGTGCATTACAATTCGGAATACTTTATCCGGCGCGGCGACCTGGGTGCGCTGCCGGATGTGACGCCGGGCGCTGCTGTTTTCGCCCGCTTCGCTGCTTTCACGCCCGTAGACGGAATGTTCGAGTGATGACATACAAAACCATAGAAGACACCATCGGCAACACGCCGCTGGTACAGCTGGTCCGCGTTCCCGACGAAGAATCGCGACGCCGTAACAACGTGATACTCGGCAAGCTCGAAGGCAATAATCCGGCGGGTTCGGTCAAGGACCGTCCGGCCTTGTCGATGATCAAGCACGCCGAGCGCCGTGGCCGCATCAAGCCGGGCGATACCCTGATCGAATCGACCAGCGGCAACACCGGCATTGCACTCGCTTTGGTGGCGGCGATCCGCGGCTACAAAATGATCTTGATCATGCCTGAGGACCTGTCGCTGGAACGGCGCCAGAGCATGGCCGCCTACGGCGCGGAGATTATCCTGACGCCGGTATCGGGGGGCATGGAGTATGCGCGCGACCTGGCCGACCAGATGCAGCGCGAAGGGCGCGGGATCATCCTCGATCAATTTGCCAATCCCGACAATCCGCTGGCTCACTATGAGACCACCGGCCCGGAAATCTGGGACGATACCGAAGGCCGCATTACCCACTTCGTTTCGGCAATGGGGACGACGGGCACCATTATGGGTGTGTCGCGTTATTTGAAAGAGCAAAATCCGGCGATCCAGATCGTCGGGGCGCAACCCGAGGAGGGCTCGCGGATTCCCGGCATTCGTAAATGGCCGGAAGCGTATCTGCCCAAGATTTTTGATCGCAGCCGTATCGATCGGGTGGAAAACGTCAGCCAGGCCAACGCCGAAACCATGGCGCGCAAGCTGGCTTCGGTCGAAGGCATTTTTTGCGGGATCTCGGCTGCGGGCGCCTGCGAAGTGGCGCTGCGGATTTCTCACGAAGTTGAAAATGCCACCATCGTGTTTGTGGTCTGCGACCGCGGCGATCGTTATCTGTCGACCGGGGTGTTCCCCGCCTGAGCGCCGGTTCGCCAGGGTTGGCTGAGCGCTGCGTTTGCCGTTCGATAGAGGGGTGAACGGATAGCTCAGCAGCTCGATGGCGGACGCGGAGTAAAAAAGCAAAAAGGCCGACGTCGGCCTTTTTTTATCGTCTGGCGCGCGTGCTCGATCACGTTTGATCGAGGCCGCTGCGCTATGGCTGAGTGCTTAAGCCCACTTACTGACCGCTCTGCAGCGGCGGCGTGATGGTATTGGAGATGGGCGCCGCGTTGCGGGCGCCGGGTGACGTCGCGGGCGTGGACCAATTGCCTGGCAGCGTCGGCGGCGCCAGCACCATCGGCACAGCTTGCACCGGGGTCGAAGGTGCCTGTGCCGAACGGATCGGATTGGACTGGACCTGAGCGTCGGTTTGGGTCTGCATCAGCGCCGCGAGCCGCTGGGCCAATTGATATACCGTGTTGGCATAAAAGAAACTTTGGTTATAGCGGGTCAGCACATAAAAATTGGTCAGTCCCAGCGTGTATTCGGTGGCCAGGCCCGGTGTCGGCAAGTCGATCACGGTAAGCGGGGTGCTTAATTCTCCCGGCACATCGATATCCGTTTCGTCCAGCTCCATTCCTGCCTTGAGCAACTGGCTCAGCGGCCAATGCGGGGTCGCCTGACCGTCGGCCGCGGCCTGGGCGATACCTTGGCTGCCGGCGTCCGCGGCGATTTTCCAGACTACCGGCCGGCCGGTTTCCCAGCCTTGCTGTTTGAGGAAGTTTGCCACGCTGGCAATCGCATCGGCCGGATTGCCGCGCAGGTCGACGGGGTGGTCGCCGCTATAGCTGACACCATACTGGACGATGCTGCTGGGCAAAAATTGGGGAATGCCGATGGCGCCCGTGTACGAGCCGCGCAAGGTGGTCGGGTCGACGCCGGCGTTACGGGTCCAGACCAGGTAGTCGGTCAGGTTTTTGCGGAATGTCGCCTGGCGGTCGGCACGGTTCGGCGTGTCGGGGTAATCGAAAGCCAGCGTGGTCAACACGTCGAGCACGCGGAAATTGCCCATATATCGCCCGTACAGGGTTTCGATACCGATAATGCTGACGATGATTTCCGGCGGTACGCCGTATTGTTCGGACACGCTTAGCAAGGCGGCCTGGTTGTCACGCCAGAAGCGCAGTCCGCCATTGATGCGGATCGGCTCGATAAAACGCGCCTGGTAGGCATGCCAGTTTTTCAGCGACGGGGTCGGCGACGGCAGCACCAGTTTGACCGCGGTCGAGGCGTAGCTGACTTGATTGAACAAGGCATGCAGCGCCGCCGGGTCGAAATCGTAACGGGCGACCATCTCATTGATAAAACTGTCGATCGCCGGATTGTCGGCATAACGCTGCGGCACAATCTCTTCTTCGAAGGTCGTGGCGTTGGCAGCGCTGGCGGACAGGGGCGCGGCAGCCGGTGTTACCCCCGCTGCGCTCGCGGCCGGGACCGGCACGACAGGTTTGACCACGCCCGCGGGTAAGGTGCCGATAGCCGGTGTGCTGCCCGGCGTTCTACCCATGGGCACATTGCCGGGTGCTGTTTGCAACGGGGTTTGCGATGGCGTTTGCAGGGGCGACTGGGGCACGCTTTGGGCGTAAGCCGAGGTGCTTACCCAAGCGGCGGGGGGACACAGTGCAAGTGCGGCTAGACTCAACGCAAGCAGGGTACGGGCCGTCGCAGGCGCAGAAATTAAACGCGTCAGTGTCATATTCACGGGGGTCAATTGACCCCGGTCAAGTTAAATGAAAGTTCTAAGCCAGTATAACCGACGGTGCTGTGGTAATTTACTGGAATAAAGGCCATACCGATAAACATAATGGAGACCGCGTCACCCGAGCCAGCCTCCAGGCCGTTCACCGATCACGGTCGTGTGCCCGGCACCTCAGGTTGGGTGCGCTTCATTTGCGAATGAGGCGCACCGCCGACGCGCGCTATCGAGGCGCGCCCGCACTCGCTGACGCGCTGTGCCCGTACTTATTCCGCACTGATCATGGCTACTGGTTTTTATACGCACGCTGATTGCCTGCTGCATGAAATGGGCGAGTGGCATCCCGAATCGCCGGCGCGTTTGCATGCGATCGAAGATCAACTGATTGCCAGCCGGATCGACGCATTGCTGGTGCGCGAGCAAGCACCCGAGGCCAGCCGTGCCGAGCTATTGCGGGTGCACACCGAGGCCCATGTCGACGTCCTGCAGCAATTGAGCCCGGCATCGGGTTATGCCGAGGTCGACCCGGATACCACCATGAACCCCTACACCTGGCAGGCGGCGTTGCGGGCTGCCGGTGCGGCGGTGGCGGCGACCGATGCGGTCATCGAGGGCCGCCTGGATAACGCTTTTTGTTCGGTGCGTCCGCCCGGACATCATGCGGAACCGTCGCGCGCCATGGGTTTCTGTTTTTTCAACAATGTGGCGGTGGCAGCCTGCCATGCGCTGGAGGTGCACGGACTTGAGCGCGTGGCCGTGGTGGATTTCGACGTGCACCACGGCAACGGCACCGAGGAGGCCTTTGCCGGCGACCCGCGGGTGCTCATGACCGGCACCTTTCAGCACCCTTTCTATCCTTACAGCG
>JAMFSV010000284.1 GCA_026225455.1 Burkholderiales bacterium
CATCCAGCACCTTGCGCCCGTAATGTTTGGGGTCCTTGATCTGGCTATACAGCTTGCCGTCCGAAAACGTGCCGGCGCCGCCTTCGCCAAACTGCACGTTCGACTCGGGGTTCAGCACATTTTTGCGCCACAAGCCGAAGGTATCCTTGGTGCGCTCACGCACGGCTTTGCCGCGCTCCAGAATGATCGGGCGAAACCCCATCTGCGCCAGAATCAAACCGGCAAACAAGCCGCACGGCCCCATGCCGATGACCACCGGGCGCTGCGCGTCGTAACGTTCCGGCGCACGGGCGACAAAATGGTAGGCCATGTCCGGTGTCACGCCGCAATGCGGTACGTCGCCTAAACGCGGGTGCACCGCAGCCTCGTCGCGCACCTCGACGTCGACGATGTAGGTCAGCTTGATCTCGGCACGCTTGCGCGCATCGTGCGCGCGGCGAAACACCGTGTAGCGGATCAGCCCGTCGGCCGGTACGCCCAGACTGGCGAGCCGGGCCGCGATGGCGGCCTCGAGCGCGCTGTCGGGGTGGTCGAGCGGGAGTTTGAGTTCACTTAAACGTAACATGGCAACCTGGAAATCGGCGGCCGCAAAACCGGCCAGACCGCAATTTTATAGTTTTCGAGGGCTTGCCGTGGTTTTTCTTCGGCGGGAGGCGCTTTCGCCTACCCGGTGTGCCTCAATCGGATGTCTCAGCCGGCATGTCTGAGCGCGGCGGCGCGGTTGACGCTCGCGCCATCAACACCGGCGGCGAAGTCACCCGCATAGTAGCGGTCCCGCCATCCGCCGCGCCCTTGCCCGCTGCCTCAAACCCCGCTTTATTGCCGCCGCGCTGGGCGCGCTCGATTAACTGGCGCAGCAGGTCTACCGCCATTTCGGCCGCCTGACGCGTCGGCACCGCCACGGTCGACAAGGCGGGCCGCGATTCGCGCGCCAATTCGATGTCGGTGATGCCTACCACCGAGAGGTCTTGCGGTACGCGCAAACCCAGGTCCGCCGCGGCGTGCATCGCGCCCAGGGCGGGTAAATCGTTGCTGGCAAAGATCGCCGTCAGTTGCGGGTGGGCTTCGAGCAAACTGCGTGCAGCTTGATAACCGCCGCGGATGGAGTCGTGCGCAAAACGTGCCGTCGATTGCGGATGCGGCACACCGGCGGCGCGCAGGGTGTCGCGAAAACCTTCCTGACGCGCGGCGTGGATGCCGCCGCGTTTGCTGCCGATAATCGCCCCGATGCGGGTGTGGCCCAGGTCCAGCAGGTGCTGTGCCGCGATCGCTCCGGCGGCGCGGAAATCGACTGCCACACAGGGCAGGTCGGGTGGCTGGTCGGGCCGTTCCCACATGCATAACACCACCGGCGCGCCACGTTGTTCGGTTTTATGCAGATCGTCGAAATGCAGGTTGGCATTCATCACCAGCACCCCTTCCGATAAGGTGCCCGCGATTTGCTCCAGGTAGGCCCGTCCGACTTCCGGGTCTTCGTTGGTATTGCACACAATCATGAAATGCCCGCTGCTGCGGGCGGCACGTTCTGCCGCCAGGGCGAATTCCGGGTAAAACGGATTGGCGATGCTGGAGACCATCAAGGCCAACGTCGGGGCACGGCCCTCGGCCAAAGCCCGTGCGGTCAGATGCGGCCGATAGCCCAAGGCGCTGACGGCGTCCAGCACCCGTTGCCGTGTCGCCGCGCCGACCCGGCCGCGACTGCGCAACACGTTCGAGACGGTAGCGGGCGTGACACCGGCGTGCTGGGCAACTTCATTGAGGGTGGTCATGGTGAAACTTCAATCAGGCTGTGCATAAGGAGTGCTGTATCGGGTGCCAGCGGGTGCAAATTAGCGCGCAAAATTTAAAACAAGGACGTAAAGCGATCTGGTCGGCGGTCGGGATATACCCCTACGGGTAGGCCGCCGGCGCGCATAAAATTCACCGGAATCCATCTGGCCGCGGTGCCCAGCGTGCCGGATTTATTGGGCTTACGCCAAATATGCCGAACCTTTCTCAACATATGGGAGGCCGGTTCAAGGTTTGCCAGTCGAAAACGCTCGCTGCTAGAGTCGTTTGAAAATACAGAACGATAGCGAGACCAAGCCACCTGATCAACACCGAGCGATCCCCTCGATCGTTTTTCTTGGTAGTGTTTGATTAAGCGCTTAATCTGGATTGTAATCCGCTTCGTTCCAATTCGTTCATGGAGCCCAATCGATGGCCAGTATTTCGTTGAAAGCCGTGCAAAAAGCTTATGGCGATCAAGCGCCGGTGATACGCGAGGTCGATCTCGAGATCGGCGAACACGAATTCTGCGTGTTTCTCGGCCCCTCCGGTTGCGGCAAATCCACCTTGCTGCGCATGATCGCTTGGCTGGAGGACCTGAGCGAAGGCGAGGTGTGGATCGGCGGGCAATTGGTCAATCATGTGCCGGCTGCCCAGCGCGGCGTAGCCATGGTGTTCCAGAGTTACGCCTTGTTCCCGCATATGACGGTTTACCAAAATATGGCCTTTGGCCTGAAGCTGGCCAAAACACCCAAGGCCGAGATCGAGCGCAAGGTCAGGCAGGCCGCGCAGGTGCTGCAACTGGAAGCGTTGTTGGAGCGTTACCCCAAGGCGCTATCCGGCGGTCAGCGGCAGCGGGTGGCGATCGGCCGGGCAATTGTGCGTGAGCCTGGCGTATTCCTGTTTGACGAACCTTTGTCGAATCTGGATGCCACGCTGCGCGGCCAGACCCGGATCGAGATCGCGCGCTTGCATCAGCAATTCAAAAAAGCCAGTGTGGTCTACGTCACGCACGATCAGATCGAAGCCATGACGCTGGCCGACAAAATTGTGTTGCTGCATGCCGGGAAAGACACCGAACGTTACGGCAGCATCGCGCAGATCGGCGCCCCGCTGGATCTTTATCACCGTCCCAAAAGCCGTTTTGTGGCGGGATTTATCGGCTCGCCACGCATGAATTTTCTCCCGGCACGGGTGGTCGCGATTGCCGCCACGCACGTTAGCGTGCGGCTCGACGTGGGTAATGAACTGATCGAGGTGGCGGTGGACGGCAGCGATTTGCAACTTGAGCAAGTCGTCACGCTGGGTATCCGCCCGGAACACCTCGCCCCATGCAAGCTGATTTCGCTTGAGATCCAGGCGGCGCAAACCATTACCCGCAACGTATCGCTGATCGAAGCTCTGGGCGAGCTCAGCTATCTGCATCTTGATCAGCCGGGCGGCGTAACCCTGGTGGCCAAGGCCGCCGGCGATATCGAAGTCAAGCTTGGCGCGTCGATGGTATTCAGTCTGCCGTCGAGTTCGTGCCACCTGTTTACCGTGGACGGCTTCGCGGTTGCGCAACTGGCGCCGCGTCCGTCCACATTACCGTTTGCACAGGAGTCCGCAGCATGCGTTTAGGTGTTTGTTATTACCCCGAGCATTGGCCCGAATCGTGTTGGGAAAGCGACGCGGCCGCAATGACAGCCATGGGCATTACGCAGGTCCGGATCGCCGAGTTTGCCTGGAGCCGGATCGAACCGGCACCCGGCGAATATCAATGGGGCTGGCTGGATCGCGCGATTGAGGTGCTGGCCCTGGCCGGCCTGGAAATTGTGATGTGTACGCCCACCGCGACGCCGCCCAAATGGTTGATCGACCTGCATCCGGATATCCTTCCGGTCGATGCCGAGGGACGCACACGTCATTTCGGTTCGCGCCGGCATTATGATTTTTCTTCGCCCTCGTACTTCGAGGCGTCGCGTCAAATCTGCAGCGCGATTGCCCAGCGTTACGGCCGTCACCGCGCGGTGAAATTCTGGCAGACCGACAACGAGTACGGCTGCCATCACACCGTAGTCAGCTATTCGGCAGCCGCGGCGCGGGGCTTTCGGCTGTGGCTGCGCGAGCGTTACCGCAACATCGAAGCCTTGAATAAGGCATGGGGCACGGTGTTCTGGAGCATGGAATACCGCAGCTTCGACGAGATCGACCCGCCGGCCGGTACGGTGACCGAAGCCCATCCGTCGCACCGGCTCGATTACCGCCGCTTTGCCTCGGATCAGGTCGCACGGTATAACCGCATGCAAGTCGAGATCCTGCGCGAGCATTCGCCGGGACGCCCGCTGGCGCATAACTTTATGCAGTTGTTTACCGAGTTCGATCATTACAAGGTGGCGGCCGATCTCGATCTTGCCACCTGGGATAGTTATCCGCTGGGGGCACTCGAAGAACAATGGTTTGCGCCCGAGATCAAAGCGCGTTGGCTGCGCACCGGCCACCCCGATTTTGCTTCGTTCAACCATGACGTATATCGCGGCATGAGCCGCCTGCCGTTCTGGGTGATGGAACAACAACCCGGTCCGGTCAACTGGGCCGCCTGGAATCCCGCGCCGTTACCGGGCATGGTGCGCCTATGGAGCTGGGAAGCCTTTGCTCACGGCGCCGGTTGCGTGTCGTATTTCCGCTGGCGCCAGGCACCGTTTGCCCAGGAGCAAATGCATGCGGGCTTGCATACGCCGGACTATCGTATCGATGTCGGCGGCCTCGAAGCGCAGCAGGTCGCACAGGAAATTCAGACGGTGCTGAGCGCGGGCGGCGAGGCGGCGGTGCAGACCAAGGTTGCGCTGGTGTACGACTATGAAGCGAAATGGCTGTTTGAAATTCACCCGCAAGGCGCCGATTTCCATTATCCGCGTTTCGCCTTCGAGTATTACTCGGCTTTGCGCAGTCTGGGTCTCGATGTCGACGTGGTGCCGGTCGATGCACCGCTGACCGGGTATCGCCTGATCGTGGTGCCACCGCTCCCCATCGTACCCGCCGATTTTTGCCGGCGGCTCGCGGCGAGCGGCGCGCAAGTCGTGCTGGGGCCGCGCACCGGTTCAAAAACGGCCGATCTACATATCCCCGCGCAATTGCCGCCGGGCGAACTGGCGAGCGTATTGCCGATCCGGGTCTGGCGCGTCGAGTCGATGCGGCCGAACGTGACCGAGCCGGTGCATGGCGCCGGTGCCTTGGATGCGCTTGGCGGTACGGCGCGTCATTGGCGCGACTTGCTGGAAGCCGGCGCTACGGTCGACACGCTGGCGAGTTTTGGCGACGGTCACCCGGCGGTGGTGCGGCACGGCAATTTCCATTATTGCGCCAGCATGTTCGACGAGTCTTTTACCCAGCGCTTGTTCCAGCAAGTGGCGCATCAAGCCGGACTTGAGACTCAGGTGCTGGACGACACTATCAGAGTGAGCCGTCGCGGCAAGCTGACCTATGTCTTTAATTATGGTGCAAGCGAGTATCGAATCGAGCGGATCGGGGCGCAGTCGTTTGTGGTGGGCGGCCCGGTGGTCGAGCAGCAAGGCGTGGCGATTTATCGTACGTAATAAAAATAATTCAATTATCAGGAGACCAACATGAAATCTACCTTAGGCACCTTATCTGTCAGCTTGCGTCGTGGACTGATTGCC
>JAMFSV010000039.1 GCA_026225455.1 Burkholderiales bacterium
ATGGGTTTCTGTTTTTTCAACAATGTCGCGATTGCCGCCCGTCACGCGTTGGAAGTCCACGGGCTCAAACGGATTGCAGTGATCGACTTCGATGTGCATCACGGCAACGGCACCGAAGCGGTGTTTTCCGGCGACCCGCGGGTGCTGATGTGCAGCTTCTTCCAACATCCTTTTTATCCCTATTCGGGGGCGGATGCGCCGGCCTCGAATATGGTCAACCTGCCGATGGCCGCGCGTACCGGCGGCTTGCTGGTGCGCGAAGCGATCGATATGGTATGGCTGCCGCAACTTGAAGCGTTCAAACCGCAGATGTTGTTTATCTCGGCCGGCTTCGATGCGCATCGCGAAGACGATGTCGGCGGCATGGCGCTGGTCGAAGCCGACTACGAATGGATCACCGCGCAACTGATGCAGATTGCCCGGCGTTATGCGCAAGGTCGCATCGTCAGTTGTCTTGAGGGCGGTTATAACCTTTCCGCGTTGGGCCGCAGCGTGGTTGCGCATTTGCGGGTGCTGGCCGAACTCTGAACCCTGGCCGGTTGGCGGGTCAAACCGTGGCCATGCAAGCGGATGGACGAGGCGGCGTTGCAACGAACCCAGGTGTTTCCGGGGCTCGTGCGCCAGGCTGGACCGCTTGCCGTACGGGCGTGATCGGCATTTTTAGAGTGGCTCGTCGACCCGCGAGCTAGGCAAGCCGCTTAAACTTCCCTAAAATAGAACGACCGTTCGATTAAACGCCGGGCCTGACGCCGGGCTCAAGTGCTGGTTTAGGTCCGGTTTGCCCATTCCTGCTTACCCTCGGTAGCAGATGCGGGGCAGAGATGCATGACAGGGATGAGACAGCCGGGCAGTTATAATAGGCCGGTTACAGAATTCGTCAATTTGGAGCGTGGAGATGAAAGTACTAGTACCAGTCAAACGCGTGGTCGATTACAACGTGAAGGTGCGAGTGAAGTCGGACGGCACCGGTGTCGATATCGCCAACGTCAAGATGTCGATGAACCCGTTCGATGAAATCGCGGTTGAAGAAGCGGTGCGGCTGAAAGAAGCCGGTGTGGTGACCGAAGTGATCGCCGTTTCGTGCGGTGTCACGCAATGCCAGGAAACCCTGCGTACGGCATTGGCGATCGGTGCCGACCGCGCGATTCTGGTTGAGTCGACGCAAGACCTGCAGCCGCTGGCCGTGGCCAAGATCCTGAAAGCGCTGGTCGATAAAGAACAGCCGCAATTGATCATCCTCGGCAAACAAGCCATCGACGACGACTCGAACCAGACCGGTCAGATGCTGGCTGCGCTGGCCAATCTGCCGCAAGCGACGTTTGCCTCCAAGGTGACGGTGGCCGATGGTCGCGCCATCGTGGCACGCGAAGTCGATGGCGGTTCGGAAACCCTGTCGCTGAAACTGCCGGCCGTGATCACCACCGATCTGCGCCTGAATGAGCCGCGTTATGTCACGCTGCCCAACATCATGAAGGCCAAGAAAAAGCCGCTTGAAATCATCAAGCCGGAAGATCTCGGCGTGGATGTCGCGCCGCGTCTGAAGACCCTCAAGGTCGCGGAACCGCCGAAGCGTTCGGCCGGTGTGATTGTGCCGGATGTGGCCGCCCTGGTGGCGAAGCTGAAGACCGAAGCCAAGGTGCTGTAAGGCGCCCGCGCGGCATGCCGCGCGTTTCGAACGGCGCGGTGAAGACGGGATATGAGGTCATGCCTTATGCGGCCGCCATCCGGTTTTCAGGTGCGCTGTTACGCGCGGTTTTCAGTTTTGGATTAATGCGCAGGACTATGCAGAGGTAAGCGATGACGATTTTATTGATAGCAGAACACGATAATACCGAGATCAAAGCTGCAACGCTGAACGCGGTCGCGGCGGCAGTCAAGATCGGCGGCGAGTTGCATGTATTGGTGGCCGGTCACAATGCCAAAACGGCGGCTGAACACGCGGCGCAAATCGCGGGCGTGAGCAAAGTGTTGCTCGCCGATGCGCCCCAACTCGCGGCCAGCCTGGCCGAAAATGTTGCCGCCACGGTGCTGGCAATTGCAAAAAACTACAGTCACATCGTGCTGGCATCGACCGCCACCGGCAAGAACGTTGCGCCGCGCATCGCGGCTTTGCTCGACGTGGCGCAGATCTCCGACATCATTGCGGTTGATTCGGCCGACACATTCCAGCGCCCGATCTATGCCGGTAATGCGATCGCCACGGTGCAATCGGCCGACCCGATCAAGGTTATCACCGTGCGTACCACGGGCTTCGACCCGGTGGCCGCCACCGGTGGCAGCGCTGCCATCGAGCCGCTGGACGCCGCGGCCGATGCCGGTATTGCGGAATTTGTCAGCCGTGAAATCACCAAACTCGACCGTCCGGAACTGACTTCGGCGCAGATCATCGTGTCGGGCGGCCGTGGTCTGGGTTCGGGTGAAAACTATACCAAGGTGCTGGAGCCGCTGGCCGACAAGCTGAATGCCGCGTTGGGCGCCTCGCGTGCCGCAGTCGACGCGGGTTATGTGCCCAACGATTATCAAGTCGGTCAGACCGGCAAGATTGTCGCGCCTTCGCTGTATCTGGCGATCGGTATTTCGGGTGCGATCCAGCATCTGGCCGGGATGAAAGATTCGAAGGTGATCGTCGCGATCAATAAAGACGCCGAAGCGCCTATTTTCAGCGTGGCCGATTATGGTCTGGTGGGCGATTTGTTCACCCTGGTGCCGGAACTCGTCAGCGCGCTCGGTTAAGTTGGTGCCGCATGACTTGCGCCTGCCGGCGGCCTGATTTAAAGCTGGCCGGCAGGCGTGCAACATCTGACAAGGGCGTGAGAAGCAATTCTGGCGCCCTTGTTTTTTTATCACTAAAACAAAAACCGTTGGAGACAGCAATGAGCTATACCGCACCCGTCAAGGACATGTTGTTTGTCATGAAAGAATTGGCCGGCCTTGAACAGGTGGCGGCATTACCTGGCTACGATGATGCGGGTTATGAAACAGCTCAGGCGGTGCTCGAAGAAGCCGCCAAATTCAACGGTGAAGTACTGGCCCCGCTGAATCGGGAAGGCGACAAAAATCCCAGCTTCTGGCACGACGGCGAAGTCACCACTACGCCCGGTTTCAAGGAGGCCTTCAAACAGTTTGCGCAAGCCGGTTGGCAAGGCGTGATTCATCCGCAGGAATATGACGGCCAGGGTTTGCCCAAAGTGATCGCCACGGCATGTATTGAAATGCTGAACGCCGCCAATTTATCCTTTGCCTTGTGCCCCTTGCTCACCGATGGCGCGATTGAAGCGCTGCTGACCGCAGGTTCGGAGGCTCAGCGCGAGCTGTATGTTAAAAAACTGATTTCGGGCGAATGGACCGGCACCATGAACTTGACCGAGCCGCAGGCCGGTTCCGATCTGGCGCTGGTGCGCACACGCGCGGAGCCGCAGGGCGACGGTGTGTATAAAGTTTTCGGCACCAAGATTTTTATCACCTATGGCGAACACGATATGGCAAAAAATATCGTGCATCTGGTGCTGGCCCGGGTGCCGAATGCGCCTGACGGCGTGAAGGGCATCTCGCTGTTTATCGTGCCGAAATTCCTGATCAATGCGGACAGCACACTGGGTGCGCGCAACGACGTGCATTGCGTGTCGCTCGAGCACAAGCTGGGGATCAAGGCCAGCCCGACCGCGGTACTGCAGTTCGGCGACCATGGCGGCGCGACCGGTTACCTGATCGGCGAGGAAAACCGCGGCCTCGAATATATGTTCATCATGATGAACGCCGCGCGTTTCGGCGTCGGCATGCAAGGCGTCGGCGTGGCTGATCGCGCTTATCAGAAGGCCGTCGCCTTCGCCCGCGATCGGGTGCAAAGCCGGCCGGTCGACGGCGCAGCCAAACAGTCGGTGGCGATTATCGAACATCCGGATGTGCGCCGCATGCTGTTCACCATGCGCGCCCTGACCGAAGCGTCGCGTGCGCTGGCTTATGTGGCCGCCTCCGCCGCCGACCACGGTCATCGCTCGCCCGACGAGGCGGTGCGCAAACAACAACAGGCGGTGTACGAATTCCTGGTGCCGATTATCAAAGGCTGGAGTACCGAATTGTCGGTGGAAGTGGCCAGCCTGGGCGTGCAGGTCCATGGCGGCATGGGTTTTATCGAGGAAACCGGCGCGGCCCAGTATTACCGCGATGCGCGTATTTTGCCGATCTACGAAGGCACCACCGCGATTCAGGCCAACGACCTGATCGGCCGTAAAACTCTGCGCGACGGCGGCGCCACGGCCAAGGCCATCCTGCAACAAGTGGCCGCCACGGCAGAGACCTTGCGCGGGCACCCGCAACCCGCAGCGCAGGCGATGGCCCAACAATTGGCCCGCGGCGGCGAAGCACTGGCCAAGGTCATCGAGTTTGTGCTGGCTAATGCCAAGAGCGACCCGAACGCCGTGTTTGCCGGCAGCGTGCCTTACCTGAAGCTGGCGGGGATCGTACTCGGCGGTTGGCAGATGGCGCGTGCTTTGCTGGTGGCGCAGGCCAAGCACGATGAAGATGTGGCGTTTTATTCAGTCAAGATCGCGACCGCGCATTTTTATGCCGATCACATTTTGTCGCAGGCAAGCGCGCTGGAAGCGTCTATCGTCACGGCCCATGGGCAGGAAAGTATCCTGGCGCTGGACTCGGCTTTGTTTTAAGCGCCGGCAAACTCAAGCAAATGCGGGGCGTCCGGTTACCGACTTGCCTGCGCTATAACGTTCCACCGCCAGGTCGTCTGCCAGAATCGCCGGTTTGCGCCCGCTCATCAGATCGGCCAACAACTGGCCCGAGCCGCAGGACATGGTCCAGCCCAGCGTACCATGTCCGGTGTTGAGGAACAGATTGGGCAAAGAGGTGGGACCGACGATGGGCGTGCCGTCTGGGGTCATCGGGCGCAGCCCGGTCCAGAACGAGGCTTGCTGCGTGGCGCCCGCACCCGGGAATAAATCGTTGACCACCATTTCCAGAGTGGCGCGACGCGCGGGATTCAGTGCTTTATCGAAGCCCACCACTTCGGCCATGCCGCCCACCCGGATGCGATTGTCAAAACGCGTCACCGCGATTTTGTAGGTCTCGTCGAGCACCGTCGACACGGGTGCCGCGGCCGCATCGACGATGGGCACGGTGATCGAATAACCTTTCATCGGATAGACCGGGATCTTGACGATGCCGCTCAGGAATGGGGTCGAGTAGGAACCGAGCGCCACCACGTAGGAATCCGCCGTGAGAATTTGACCGCCGCATTGCACGCCTGCCACGCGGCCGCCGCTGATCGACAAGCCATCGAGGTCGACGCCATAACGAAATTTAACCCCGAGCTGCGCCGCCATTTCGGCCAGACGGGTAGTAAACATCTGGCAATCGCCGGTCTCATCGTTGGGCAGCCGCAAGCCGCCCGTCAATTTGCCGCCGGCTTTGACCAGGGCCGGTTCGGCCTGCACCAGTTCATCGGCGTTGAGCAATTCATAAGGCACGCCGGCATCTTTAAGCACGGCGATATCTTTGGCTGCGCCATCGAGTTGCTTCTGCGTGCGAAACACTTGCAGCGTGCCGCCCTGGCGCGCTTCGTACTGAATCCCGGTGTCGCTGCGCAATTGCTGCAGGCAGTCGCGGCTATATTCGGCCAGGCGCACCATGCGCGACTTGTTGACCGCGTAGCGCGACTCGGTGCAATTCATCAGCATTTGCCAGATCCATTCGATCTGGAAGCGCGTGCCGTCCGGGCGCATTGCCAGCGGCGCGTGTTTTTCGAACATCCATTTGATGGCTTTGAGAGGAATCCCGGGCGCGGCCCAGGGCGCGGCATAACCGGGCGAGATCTGTCCGGCATTGGCAAAACTGGTTTCCAGCGCGGGGCCCGGCTGACGGTCGAGCACGGTCACTTCATGCCCTGCGCGTGCGAGGTAATAGGCGCTTGAGATGCCGACGACGCCACTGCCCAGGATAAGAATGCGCATGAAATGCTCCAATAAACGCTAAAAATAAGATTAGCCAGTAATTCCGCCTATAGTAATCAGTGCAATATAGTAAATGTTCGTGTATTTATGCCATAAACGTTAAAAAATCATGGTGACAGCGCAATGAGAACCCAACGCCAACCGGTCCGCTCCCTGGATCGGCTCGATTTGAAGATTTTGACCCTGCTGCAGGAAGACGGGCGCATTGCCATGACCGACCTCGCCGAGCGAGTGGGTTTGTCGATTACGCCCTGCATTGAGCGGGTCCGCCGCATGGAGCGCGATGGGGTCATCATCGGCTACTATGCGCGCGTCAATCCGGCCATGTTGGGTGCCAGCCTGCTGGTGTTTGTCGAGATTACGCTGGATCACAAAAGCGGCAATATGTTCGACCAGTTCCGCCGTGAAGTGTTGCGTATCCCGGAGGTACTGGAATGCCACCTGGTTTCGGGCGACTTCGATTATCTGATCAAGGCGCGCCTGCGCGAGATGGCCGATTACCGCAAGCTGCTGGGCGATATCCTGCTGCAGTTGCCGGGCGCCGTGCAGTCCAAGAGTTATGTGGTGATGGAAGAGATCAAGGAGTCGTTGACGATTGCGGTCGGCGAATAGGGAGGGGGGCGGAAGTCGATGCCGGTCTCGCGAGGGGCCTGTTTCAGGCGAGCAAGGCGCGGCGCCGGAGATCAAAAAAGCATCGGGAAGTTTGGGGTTTATTGGAGAAAAGCTGTATATTCATACAGTATTTTACCGCTACCCAGATCGACTTACCTTATGTCTTCGAGCCGCGACCCTGCCGATTATCCGTCCGAGCCTTCTCCTGAAGAAGCCTTCGATCTGCCGCCCGACACCTACCCGGTGCGCTTGGTATTGCAGCGCGGCCGCGGCGCCACGGACAATTTGCAAGGCCGTTATGCGTTGGACCAGCGCCTGGTCTACGACGACGGCTGGCCGGAAGACCTGGGCGAAGGTGCGGAAGGCGATGCAGCTCCGAGGCTGCGTACCGAGGTCTATCGGGAACACGCAAAAAGCATCCTCAGCCGTAACCAATCGCCCGATGTACCGTTCAGTGTCTCGCTCAACCCCTATCGCGGCTGCGAGCATGGCTGTATTTATTGTTTCGCGCGGCCCACGCATAGTTATTTAGGCCTGTCTCCGGGGCTCGATTTCGAAAGCCGCATTTATGCCAAGGTCAATGCCGCGCAATTGCTGCGGCGCGAGTTGGCCAAACCTTCGTACCGGGTCGAGCCGATTGCCTTGGGCGTCGTTACCGACGCTTATCAGCCGGTCGAGCGCGAATTGCGCATCACGCGGCAGGTGCTGGAAGTCCTGGCGGCGCATCGGCACCCGCTGGTGGCGATCACCAAATCGTCCTTGATCGAACGCGACATCGATTTGCTTGCCCCACTGGCGCGGCGCGGCCAGGCTTTTGCCGCAGTTACCATCACCACCCTGGACCCGGTGCTGGCGCGTATCCTTGAGCCGCGGGCGGCCAGTCCGGCCAGGCGTTTGCGCACCATCCGGACCTTGGTGGACGCCGGGATCCCGGTCGGGGTCAGCGTGGCGCCCCTGATTCCGTTTATCACCGAGCCTGATCTGGAGCGGGTAATGGAGGCATGCGCGCAAGCGGGGGCCACCTCTGCCAGCTATATCGTGTTGCGGCTGCCGTGGGAAGTCGCGCCTTTGTTCAAGGCCTGGCTGGCGGCGCATTACCCCGAGCGCGCCGAACGGGTCATGAACCGGGTGCGCGAGATGCGCGGCGGCGCAGATTACGACGCGTCGTTTGCGCACCGCATGAAAGGCGAAGGTTTGTGGGCCGACTTGCTGCGCCAGCGGTTTAATCACGCGGCGCCTGGGTTTGACCGGCCGGCATCACGGTATTCTGGATGTCTCGGAGTTTTACCGTCCGGTTGCGGCGGCATCCGCTGGAGCACAGCTTGATCTGTTTTAGGCGGGGGGCGGGTTGGCTACTCAGCGCCGGGGTGGCGACTCAATGAGCGGCTGGATTGGCAGCTCAATCAGCGGCGTGTTGTGCCGCTGATTGATAGCCTGGGGTTAAGCGGCCTGGGGTTAAGCGTTTATTGCGCCAGCGACGTCGACATACCTGCCTGGTGCTCGAAATAAGTCTGGAAACCCATCGCCAGCCCTCCCATCAGCACACACGCGCCGACAAACAGCGCTGCGATCACGATCAGGACCACGGTCCAGCCCGAACGGGATTGTGTGGTTTTGCCCGCGTTGAATTGGGCATTCCATTTGTCGTCGGGGCGCAAACCGTAAGCCAGGGCACCCACAAAGCCGGCCAGCAAGGAAATATCGCCTGGAATCACCAAGGCCCAGCCCAGCAGCGAACCGAGCTGGGTGGCCGTCAGCAACATCAGGCCGGCCAGGCCGAGCAGGCCGCCCAGCAGGTGCAGCCAGCCAAAATAATCCTTTTTGCCATAGAGATAAAAACGGTGCAGGCCCAGCCAGCCGACCAGAAAAGCCAGCAGTGCGGTCAAGGTTTTCGATTTAAATGGGGCGGAATTCAGGCCGGGCGCGGATGCTGGGGTCATAAGAGTCGGTGGGTGAGGGCCTGGAGATTGGACCGGATAGGATGCCGGGTGGTGTCGGGTCGGCGTCATATTGGCGTCGTTTGCAGCGTACCATTGAAGCGACAGATGTCGCGCGAATTGGCCGAAATCGCGATTTTACCGCCGGGGACGGCGTTGGGGTGAGCGAAGACGTATGTATTCAGGTCGTTTCGGCCGAGATGGCCTGGCCCTTGGCCGTGCGTGTCGTCCTGCCGGGGCTTGGGCCTGTACCGGCTGTACGCGGCGCTGCATGAGAGCCCGCGCGAGGCCCCGCGGGGTCAAATAGGGTCGACGTCTGCCGGCCGTCGCGGCAAGACTTGTGGTAAGTATTTGTTCAGACGGGAGAATCACGCTATAATCGCGTGCTCTGTTGTTTCAACATCGATTTCTTTTTTCGTCAGCAAACCATTTGCTGGCTTCGTTGAGGATTTGTAATGGTCATCATTCGTCTGGCTCGTGGCGGCTCAAAAAAGCGCCCGTTTCACAATATCGTTGTAACCGATTCGCGTAATCGCCGTGATGGTCGCTTTATCGAGCGCATCGGTTTTTACAATCCGTTGGCCCAGAAAGGCGAATCGCTGCGCGTTGCGCAAGACCGCCTGTCTTACTGGCAAGGCGTTGGCGCACAATTGTCGCCGACCGTCGAACGCCTGGTTAAGCTGTCGCAATCGGCACCGGTCGCACTGGCTGCATAATTGGTCTGAACCCGGGGCTGAACCCGGTATTAAACCCCGGGCGGTATCGAGCCGCACGGCAACGAACCAAGTTGTTTGGGTTCGAGTGCGCGGCTGAACCCGCGACTGGGGTTGCGGGCAAGTAAGAATAAGTTGAGACAAGCACATGGCGCAAAAAGACACGGCTGATACGCCCAAGCAAGATTTTGGTGCGTTTCGCCGCAAGTCGGTAGCGCCGTCGCTGCCCGTCGATGCTGCCGCAGTTGCGCTGGCGCCGAATCCGGCGAGTTTGCCGGATATGCCCGACGATTTGGTCGAGATCGGTGCAATCGGTGAGGCTTACGGCATCAAAGGCTGGGTCAGAATCTTTGCCCATGCGGGGCCGGGACAGGGCTACGAAAGCTTGCTGGCCGCCAAAATCTGGTGGTTGGAAGGCCCCCGCGGCACCCCCGGCAAACCCGGGGCGCAAGCCGGAATCCGTGCCGTGCGTGTGGTGCAGTCGCGCTTGCATAGCGGCACTGTGGTGGCTCAACTTGAAGGCATTACCGATCGCGATATCGCCCAGGCGATGCGCGGTCAACGCGTGTCTATTTCGCGTGCGTCATTTCCTGCGCTGACCGGTGATGAATATTACTGGGTCGATTTGCAAGGTTTGGACGTACTCAACGAAAAAGGCGAAGCGCTGGGTGTGGTGGCCGATCTGATCGACAACGGCGTGCATTCGGTGCTGCGGGTCGAATTTGCTTCAAGCAATCGCAAGGGTGAGCCGGCTACCGGCGAGCGCATGATTCCCTTTGTCGATGCTTATGTGAAATCGGTCGATCTTGCCACGCGTAAGGTGGTGGTCGAATGGGACCCGGCTTGGGATCTCGAAACCGCAAGCGATGCCGCTGACGGCGACGGTCCACACAATCAATAAGCGGGGAGCGCGATGCATTTTGATGTGGTGACGCTCTTCCCGGAAATGTTTCAAGCGCTGACCGACTGGGGTATTACCAGCCGGGCGGCGAAGCAGGGGCAGTATCAGTTCAAGGCGTGGAATCCGCGCGATTTCACCAGCGACAACTATCGCACGATAGACGACCGGCCTTATGGCGGCGGTCCGGGCATGGTGATGTTGGCGCGCCCGCTGGAAGCCGCGATTGGTGCTGCGCAAGCGGTACAGCAGCTTGCCGGCTTGGCCAAGCCCAGGGTCGTGATGATGTCGCCGCAAGGCGCGCCGCTGACCCACGGCAAAGTCATGCAGTTGGCGGCCGAACCCGGTCTGGTGCTGTTGTGCGGACGTTACGAGGCCATCGATCAGCGCCTGTATGAACGCTGTGTCGACGAAGAAATCAGCCTCGGCGATTTTGTCCTGTCGGGCGGTGAACTGCCCGCCATGGCTCTGATGGACGCTATCATCCGGCAATTGCCGGGGGTGCTGAACGATGCGCAGTCTGCCGTGCAGGATAGTTTTGTGAATGGCTTGCTCGATTGCCCGCACTACACGCGCCCCGAAGAATACGAGGGCATGCGAGTACCGGACGTGCTGCTCGGCGGCCATCACGCAGAAATCGAACAATGGCGCCGGCGTGAAGCCTTGAGCAACACGCTGAACAAGCGGCCCGACTTGATCGCGGCCGCGCGTAGCCAGGGTTTGTTGAGCAAAGCCGATGAGGTTTGGCTCAGGAAACTCAAGCAGGAAGCAGAAACCAAGCAGTCGTAAGTTGTGGTCTCCAGCAGTGCAATCGGCTGCCGGAATAAAGTGGTGTCCAACCGGGGCTGAAACCTCGACCGGGCACCTGTTTAACCCCATCCTCTGCCGAGACCTTCAAGGTAACAAACTTCGGTAAGATGGTTTAAGGAGTATGGAATGAATCTGATCGGAAAACTCGAACAGGAAGAAATCGAGCGCGTGCTCGCTGGCAAAACGATTCCTTCGTTTGCCCCCGGCGACACGGTTATCGTCAACGTCAACGTAGTTGAAGGCACGCGCAAGCGGGTCCAGGCTTACGAAGGCGTGGTCATTGCCAAGCGTAATCGCGGCTTGAACTCGTCGTTTATCGTCCGTAAGATTTCGTCGGGCGAAGGCGTTGAGCGTACCTTCCAGACCTACTCGCCGATACTCGCCAGTATCGTCGTGAAGCGTCGTGGCGATGTACGTCGCGCCAAGCTGTACTATCTGCGTGAACGTTCGGGCAAATCGGCGCGTATCAAGGAAAAGCTGGTCCTCAAGACCCGCCCGACCCAAGCGTAAGCGCTGGTTGATGAAGAAGGCACCCTCCGGGGTGCTTTTTTTTTCGCCTGAAATATGGTGTATATAGGACTGATGCGGGTTTTTCCGGCAAGGCATGCTGACGAAGACGGGGCACACGTATGGCGAGGAAGCACAACGCCGCCGGGGAAGTTTGCGTCAGTCCTGATATAGCGAGAATGCATGGATTGGTGTACAAGTAATGTGATTCGATTTAAACGTTTCCACGCCTGATTTCGCAATGTCCGATAGCGCACTCCCGCCCAGCCGTCCCGTGTTCGATCCCGAGCTCTTGCCCATCATGCATGGCGTCAACGACTTGCCATCGGTGGCGGCGGAACTGTTGACGGCGCAAGGCTTACGGCAGCGCTTTAACGCGCCGCGCGACTGGCATCCGGAAATCGTCGAAGAAGCACGCTGGCAGCGCCGCGACCAACTGGCCCATGCGGCGGTGTTGATTGCCTTGATGGTGCGCCCGCAAGGCTTATCTGTGTTGCTGACTCAACGCACCGCGCATCTGACCCACCATGCCGGGCAAATCAGCTTTCCCGGCGGCCGCAGCGAGGCGGCCGACGCCGACCCGGTGGCGACGGCGTTGCGCGAGGCGGCCGAAGAAGTCAGTCTGGATCCGCGTCATGTGGAAGTCTTGGGCTGTTTGCCTGAATACCTGACCGGTACCAATTTTTGTGTGACCCCGGTGGTTGCCTTGGTCCACCCGCCTGTCAGCTTGTTGGCCGATACCTCGGAAGTCGACGAAATTTTCGAGGTGCCGCTGGCGCATCTGATGGACCCGGCCAATCATCAGGTCAGATCCCTGGTCTGGGAGGGCGGCGAGCGGCACTTCTTCGCCATGCCGTATCCGCGGAGCCAAACCGGTCCGGTCGATGAAAATGAAGCTGAGGCCGGGGTTTATTTTATCTGGGGCGCGACGGCCGGGATGTTGCGGAACTTATATCGCTTCCTGATAGCCTGACCCTGGCTGTTTGCGTTACTGCGTTAGTCGCTCCAGGCTTGAACGACCGCGCGGCTGCGGCCCTTGATCTGGGTCCGGCGTGGCCGATGCGTGCAACAGGCGCGGGCAAAAGCCGCCGCCTGCATGTCTGTTGAGCGCGCACAACACTGCTGACGAAGGTTTCACCGCATGCCTGTGCTATCTTAGCGAAAACCCCGCATTCAACCACGGTAAGCATGACTTTCTTCTCTGTCCTTCTAGCGCTATTTCTCGAACAGATGCGCGCACTCTCGCCGCGTAACCCGCTGGCCGCCTTGTTGCAGGTTCATGCCGCGGGTGCCGGACACGGTTTCGACGCGGGCAAACGAAAGCATGGCGTGCTCGCCTGGCTGGGGGTGGTGTTGCCCTGGACCTTGGCCGTGGGCCTGATTTATTACGTGCTGCATAAAATCAATTTTATGCTGGCCTTCGCCTGGAACGTGGCGGTGGTCTATTTCACGTTGGGCTTTCGCCAGTTCAGCCACTATTTCACCGATATTCACCTCGCGCTGAATAACGACGACGTGCCGCGCGCCCGCGAAATTTTGCAGCAATGGACCGGCCTCGACACGGTTGATATGCCCGTCAGCGAAATCGTGCGCCACACCTTGATTCATGCAGTGGTGGCTTCGCATCGTCATGTGTTCGGCGTGTTCTTCTGGTTCATCATCCCGATCGGGCCCGCGGGCGCGGTGCTCTACCGCGTGGCCGAGTATTTGTCGCGGGTCTGGGCCGATCCGGCGCAAGAACACAGCACACCTTTTTCGCAGTTTGCCCAGCAGGCTTTTTTTGTGATCGACTGGATCCCCGCCCGTCTCACGGCGATGGGTTTTGCGATTGTCGGCAACTTCGAAGACGCGATCTACGCCTGGCGCCACTATTCGCACCAGTGGCCCAATGCCAACGACGGGGTTTTGTTGGCGGCCGGCAGCGGCGCGCTCGGTGCTCGCTTGTCGGGGCCGCTGGCCGAACTGACCAGCCTGGACGCTTTGAGTGCCGGCGATGCCGGGGTATTGCCGGTGGGCGAAGATTGCACCCCGCGCACCTTGCAATCTGCCGTCGGCCTGGTTTGGCGCGCGGTCATCCTATGGATGATCCTGCTGCTGATGCTGACCTCGGCCGTGTGGATCGGATAATCAGGTTCGTCCGACTAACCCGCCAGCGGATCGCGGGCGGTGCCGCATTGCCAGCAGACGGTAAATTGCGGTTCCAGCATTTCGCCGCATTGCCCGCAGTGCCATAACACCGCGCCTCGTGCCGGACCGCGCCGGGCGTTGTCCAACAGGCGCCGGGCCAGCGCTTCATCGCGTTCGTCGCTAAGCCAGATTTCCGGGCCGCACTGGTCCACCGGAATTTCACCCAGCGCGCCTTGCAGATAACGGTTGTGCAGTTCGCAGCCGATCCCCGCCATTTCCAGCAGATTGACCCAATGTTGCGCCAACATCAGGTTGGGCGCCCGTATCAGCTTGAGCATCGCATTCCGCGCGTGAGGGTTTGGCCGTCAAGACCGACGTGTCTTGGCTATCGAACCACCTGGCCGGCCTCATGCACCAACTGGGCATAAAGCGCATGGCGCAGCGGTGCGATGCGCCCGTCGGCCACGGCTTCCAGAATGGCGCAGCCGGGTTCATGCAAGTGGCGGCAGTTGTAGAAGCGGCAGCCTGTCAGCAACGGCCGGAATTCCGGAAAGCCGCGTTCCAGCTCACCCTCGGTGAGATGGTACAGGCCGAATGC
>JAMFSV010000040.1 GCA_026225455.1 Burkholderiales bacterium
AGTCGAACTTCACACCATTGAAGCACAATTGATCAGCCCCGATGCCGCCCCCGTACCGGTGCAGGTGCAGTCGCCGCGCATCCCTCCGGTGTTAAAACCGATACCTAAACCCACATCCAAACCAATACTCAAGGCGCCCCCCGCGCCGCCCCTGCCGGTACAAGCGGCACCCTCGACTCAGGCCGCCACCGCCGCCCCGGCTGCCCCCACGCCCCCGGTAACCGCGGCACCCGCCGTCAGCCCGCCGCTTGAAGCTCCGCAACGTGCCACACTGGCCGCCACCGCGCCGAAAAATGTCGAGCACCTCGAATGTTCAATTGCCCGTCCCGACTACCCCGCGCTGTCACGCCACAACGGCGAAAGCGGAACCGCACTGGTGCAAATCGTGGTCGATACGCAAGGCCGTATTGAAGCTGCGACCCTGCGCAAAAGCAGTACGTACACCCGGCTCGACAACGCGGCGCTGCAAGCCGCTCAAGATAGCCGCTGCCGCCCTTACCTGGAAAACGGCGAGCCGATCCGCTCCAGCGCTGTGGTGCCGTTCCGCTTTACGCTGGATGATTGAGTCGGGGAAAGAGCGGAAACTGAGCCGATGATTGCAGGCAGCACGGCGGTGATCGACCCGTCATGCACTTCGATGCCCGCTGCGGCCCCGGTCCGACGCCAAACCTCAGTCTTTGATATTGTGTCGCTTGGTCCTTTAAGTTGATCCATTAGTTGAGCCATCGGCCGGAGCATCGAGATGAATTTAGTTTTAGACGGAAAAGTGGTGTTGATCACGGGCGCCAGCAAAGGCATCGGGTTTGCCTGCGCCCAGGCATTTGCCCGCGAAGGCGCGCAAGTCGCCATCGTCTCGCGCGAGCCGCGCAATCTGCAGCAAGCGCAAGCTGCGTTGGCCGAAGAAGGTCTGCAAGTACGGACCTATAGCGGCGATATGTCCGATGCGGCACAAGTCGAGCAGGTTATCGCCAGTGTGTGGCGTGACCTCGGCGCCATCGACATTCTGGTCAACAGCGCCGGCGCGGCCAAGCGCTACGAGCCTGAACAGCTTGATGCAGCGGCGTTCCAGGACACCATGAATGCCAAATATTTCCCCTACGTGTTCCCCCAGCAAGCCCTGCTGAAACGCATGGTGGCACGCCTCAAGGCGGAGCCGGGCAGCACCCCGGGCGCGATCGTCAACATCATCGGCATGGGCGGCAAAATTGCCGGAGATTTTCATATTGCCGGCGGCGCGGCCAATGCGGCATTGATGCTGACTACGGCCGGGTTCGCCCATTATTACGCGCGTTATGGGATCCGGGTGAATGCGATCAACCCGGGTCAGACGCTGACGGAGCGCGTCGATCACGCGATGCAACTCGAAGCCGGCCGCCTGGGCGTCAGCAAAGAGGAAGCGCTGCAACGGGGGCAAGCGAATGTGCCCCTGGGGCGTTATGCAAAACCGGAAGAAATTGCCGACGTGGCGCTATTTCTTGCCAGTAGCCGTGCCAGCTATGTCACGGGCGCGATCATTCCGATGGACGGCTGCACCGCGCCGGTGATTTGAAACGCTTTGCGGCATCGCGTTG
>JAMFSV010000285.1 GCA_026225455.1 Burkholderiales bacterium
ACCGGCATCGTCACCGAATAACCCTTGGCCGGATAGATATTCAACTTGACCCCGAGCGGGCGCACCAGCGCGGCGCTGTAGCTGCCCATAGCCACCACGTAGGCATCGGCCTTGATCTGGTAGGGGCGGCCCGGCACCGTGGCGATTTCGACGCCGCTGATGGCGTCGCCGTGACCGCCGTTACGCAGCAGTGCGCGTACCTGGGTGTCGTATTGGAATTTGACCCCGCGGGCGACGCACAGGCGCGCCAGTTCCTGGGTGAATTGGTGGGCGTCGCCCGATTCATCGGAGGGTGTCATGCTGCCGCCGACGATATTCTGGGTGGTATGCGCCAGAGCCGGTTCGATGGCGATGCATTCGGCGGCGCTTTTCATTTCCAGTTCGCAGCCGAATTCGCGCATGATGCGCGCTGGTTCCTGCGCCGCGTCGAACTCCCGCTGGCTGGTGTAGAAGTGCAGGATGCCGCGTTCCAGATGATCGTATTGGATCCCGGTTTCGGCACGCAATTCGCGCAGCGTCTGGCGGCTGTACAAGCCGAGATTAACGATCTGGATAATATTGTGGCGGGTGCGCGAGGGCAGGCATTCGAGCAAAAATTGCGCGCCCCATTTCCATTGCTGCCAGTCGGCGCGTAGACGGAACAGCAGCGGCGCATCTTCGCGCGCCAGCCATTTCAGTACTTTCAGCGGGGCGCCCGGATTGGCCCAGGGTTCGGCATGACTGACGGAGATCTGGCCGCCGTTGGCAAAGCTGGTTTCCATGGCCGCGGCGGGACGGCGTTCGATGACGGTGACATCATGACCTGCTTTGGCGAGAAACCAGGCCGAGGTGACGCCGATGACACCTGCGCCGAGAACGATGACTTTCATACGGATTTCCAGATAAAGGACGTGATGCGGAAAACAGCGGCCCGATCGGTCATGAGTCCATCGATCATGAGTCGCTGCGCCGCTCCCGCTGTCCATTTACCTGAGAGATTGCACGACCCGCGATGGATCGTGTTTGCCCCTTCGGTGGGTATCCGCCAAGGGATACCACTCTCCAGATCGGCTTGCTGCACACAGTACGTTTGCCTGAGCGGTTATGGGAGACTTCGCCTTCGGCGGGGACTGAGCCCTCTCTCCTGTGTGCTTTTTTAGTGTGTGGGATGGGGCGGGGATTGTCAAGCACTCGAGCGGCGGCTGGGCGTGCGCTGACCCCTACGTCAGGCGACAGTGCCATCGACGCTTTAGTCGCGATCAAACCCGTGTGGCCGCGATCACTCCAGATCAAATACACGATATTGCGCGCTGTCGCCGATGCCGACCAGATACACCCATGGCATGCCGATGAGGTGGTTCGCCGTCAGCAACCGGGCTGCAAGATTGCTATCGATGCCGATTGGGCCGAGATGATCGGCAAGATCCTCGACGCAGTCTCGGCCGAGACCCCTTTCAAATTTGTTGCTGCGGCACCTGGAGAAACGGCCGATTTGTTGGCGACGCAGACGTGCTTCGCCGCACACGGGCCGCAAGCCGAGGTGAGATCGCCGATTTATCATAATTTGAACAGAATGCAATTCGACGCGCGCGAAGATCTTCCTGGACTGCTTCAGGAACAGATCGATTCACCGCTGCGCGGCGTCAATCTTCTCCAGTTCGACCCGCAAAAATTTCGCGCGGGTCCCGGCGCTCCCGGTAGCGAGGCGTGGTGGGGAATTCAGCATGAAGTGCTGCATACCCTGGGGCCGCTCGACTTGGGCGCGGTCGATTTTATCGCGCGCAATCTGGACCATGACACTACGACTGATCTCACGACCCTGAGAAAGGACCCACGCTGGGGAAAATACAGATAGACCGTGAACCTCCTCGTATCGTGATCGAATTTCTGCGCGGAGACCGGATCGAATTTCGAGGCGTGACCGATAGCGAAAAATTGTTCGCCCATAACCTGCAACTGCGGGGCGCCAATGTTGATGCACAGCCGGCACACTGGCCGCGGCTGTTTCGTAATGCTACCGCTCCTACGTAAGAAGGCTGCTGGTCAAGAGTCCAAAGACCGGTTTTCGGACGACAGCGTGGTATGGGCGCGCGCCAGAAAAAAACGCCACCGAGGATTAATCGGCGGCGCAAACTGGGTAGACAATAACAAACAACGTAGGACGTTACTTCGTTCACATGAAGCATTTTAATCATATGGGAAAACGTGTCTCCCAAGACTGGCACTGAAAATTATCAGACCAATCCTCAAAATGTGCTGCTCGCGGAACGATTGAGCGCGGTGGCTTTATCCCAAAAAAAATACATGCCCTTGCCACGTTTGCGCCTCATTGAAAATGAGTGCGGGGCGTAATAAAAAATAAAATATCCGTGCCGCTCTGCAGTGCGAAATCGAGATGATGTGCAGCGCAGATAAGGGCGCGTGACGTTTGTCAGCAACATCGTCATTTATCGATTGACGTCGAGTGTGCGAGTCGATGGCCTTGCACAGCTTGGTTATTTTCGAGATATATCGGGACCCAGGCTTTTTTCTTCATGGCTTCGGCCGCCACGACGCGGCTTTCGATCCGCGCACGGTATTTTTGTTTGCCGCATCAACGATTGCATCGGAACAAAAACTATATCGGAAAACCAACTTTCGTCAATCCGCATATCCATAATTTCGGGATAGATTAGTCCTACAAAATAATGAATTGCCTTCCACCCATGGGCGACTCAGGGTCGCGAACATCATGAACCGTATCTATCGTTTGATCTGGAATCGCAACTTGTTCATGTTTGTGCCTGTCTCGGAGCACGGCACGAGTGTGCAAACCGCTTCAGCCCGTAGCGGACGTCGTACTTCGCTCAGGTTGATGATGGCGATGACCACTGCCATGACGATGAATCTGGCGGATTTGGCCGAAGCCAATCCGGTCGGCGGGCAGGTGACCTCGGGTAGCGGCAGCATCAGCCAGTCCGGCAATACCACCACGATTGCCCAGCATAGCCGGAATCTTTCGTTGAATTGGCAAGGGTTTAACGTCGCCCCACAAGAGACCGTCAACTTCATGCAGCCGAATAGTCAGGCGATCGCGGTCAATCGTATTTTGAGCAACCAGGGTAGCCAGATTCTGGGCCATCTCAATGCCAATGGCCAAGTCTGGTTGATCAACCCGAACGGCATTTTGTTTGGCGCGGGAGCTCAGGTCAATGTGGGGGCTCTGGTCGCTTCGACCCTGGCCATCCCGGACAGCGAACTCGGCGCGCAAACCCGCCATTTTGCCGGCAACGGCAGCGGCAGCGTGATCAATCAAGGCAGCATCAATGCCGCGCCGGGCGGTTATGTCGCACTGCTCGGTCAGCAGGTGTCGAACCAGGGCAGCATTAACGCACCCGGCGGCATGGTGGCGCTGGGTGCCGGCACGCAACAGACGCTGACCTTCGCCGACGACCAGTTGCTGCAATTGCAAGTCGAGCAAAGCACCTTGAATACCTTGGCGGACAACAGCGGCCTGATTCAAGCGGACGGCGGGCGGGTGATCTTGAGCGCCGGCGCCAAGGATGCGGTATTGGCCAGTGTGGTGAACAACACGGGCGTGATCGAAGCCCAGACGGTAGGCGGCAGCGCCGGGACGATTACCCTGTTGGGCGGGATGGAGGCGGGCGCGGTCAGTGTCGGCGGCGTGCTCGATGCCTCGGCGCCCCATGGCGGCAACGGCGGCGCGATCGACACTTCGGCTGCGCAAGTCAAACTCGCACCGGGCGCACAGGTCACCACTGCTGCGGCGCAAGGTCAGGCGGGCAACTGGCTGATCGACCCGCAGAACTACACCATCGCCAGCAGCGGTGGCGATATCACCGGCGCGCAAGTCAGCGGCTTGCTGGCCAACAACAACATCGCCATTGTCTCGGACCAGGGCGCGACCGCCGGCAGCGGCGACATCAACGTCAACGATGCGATTTCGTGGAGCTCGGTGAATACCTTGACCTTGAACGCCGTGCGTAACATTAATTTCAATACGGGCGGCAATGTTACCGCCACGGCGGGCAGCCTGACGGCACATGCCGACATCAACGGCAGCGGTGTGGGAACGGTTCAGATGAACGGCGGCAGGATCAATGTCAGCGGCGGCGGAAACATCCTGTTTTATTATAATCCCGCCGTCTTCGGTACGCCTTCGACCTTCAGTAATGTAACGTTGAGCGGGTCCGGCTCGGCGACCAATTATATGCTGGTGAACACGCCGGCGGCGCTGCAGAACGTCAGTGTGAACCCCGCCGGAAATTACGCCCTGGGCAAAAACATCGATGCCTCATCGATAGTCAATTTCATACCCATTTCGACCTATAGCGGAAAATTTAATGGCTTGAATTATACGATCAGCAATCTTACGGAGTCATATGCCGGAGTATCTGATATCGGTTTATTCAAACAACTTTCCAGCAGCGCCACGGTGGCGAATCTGAACCTGGCGAACGTTAATATCAACGGCGCGGATCATGTCGGCGCCCTGGTCGGCTATGACAATGGCGCCAAAATAAATAATGTCGGCGCGGCAGGTACAGTAACCGCGATTAACGGCTACGTCGGTGGATTGATTGGTGCCG
>JAMFSV010000286.1 GCA_026225455.1 Burkholderiales bacterium
CCGTGATTCTTTGCCGGCTTGGTTGCCAAATCGGTGATGCTCCACCTTCAGGTTATTTCAACGGATAAAAAATGGCGCTCCAGGAGCGCCATTTTTACTTCAGGAAGTTATCGTCAGGAGGTGACTGCCGTCTCTGCCGATTCGGTCATGTCGATACCGCGTTTCTCCGGGCTGAACATAATGAGTCCGGCGATGACGATCGATACGATACCGGCAACCAAGGCAAGAGATAGCCCGTAGTTGTCGCCGTGAGCCACGGCAATCTTGCTTTGCACATACAAATTGATGGCGGCAAACAGATTGCCCAATTGATAGACCAGGCCCGGGAAGGTAGCGCGAATCGAATCCGGCGAAATTTCGTTCAGGTGGACCGGGATCACGCCCCATGCTCCTTGAACCGAGATCTGCATCAAAAATGCGCCCAGCGCCAAAGCGATGGCGCCACTGGAGAAGGCCCACAGCGGTAACACCGGCAGTGCAATCAGCGCTGCGATAAAGATGGCCTTGCGGCGGCCGATCCGCTCCGAGATGAAGCCGAAACCAAGACCGCCGACGATGGCGCCGATATTCAGCACAATCGTAATCAGCGACACGGTGTGCGGATCAAAATGATGCTGTTCGCGCAGGAAGGTCGGATAAATATCCTGGGTGCCGTGGCTGAAAAAATTGAATGCGGTCATCAGCACGATTGCGTAGACCGACAACTGGAGGTTGGCGCCCAGCGTTTTCAGCAGCCCTGGCCGAGGCCGTTTCGACATGATCGCCCATGCCGGCGATTCGCTGACATTGCGGCGCACATATAACACCAGCAAGGCCGGCAGCACGCCGACCATAAACATCCCGCGCCAGCCTATATATTGATAGAACAGGCCGAACACGACCGACGCCAGCAGATAACCGCTAGGGTAACCGGCTTGCAAAAGTCCCGAGACCCAGCCGCGCGATTTTGCCGGAATACTTTCCATCACCAGCGATGAACCGACACCCCATTCGCCGCCCATGGCGATTCCGAACAAGGCGCGCAACACCAGCAATACAGCCAGGCTTGGCGCGAAACCCGAGGCGAGTTCGAGGATCGAGTACAGCACGATGTTGACCATCAGCGTCGGCCGCCGGCCAAACTTGTCTGCCAGCCGGCCGAAGATCAGCGCGCCGACCGGACGCATCGCCAGCGTCAGGACCACGGCGATACTTACATCGGGAATCTTGACGTGGAATTCGTTCGCGATATCCTTGAAAACGAACACCATCAAAAAGAAATCGAACGCATCAAGGGTCCAACCTAAATAGGCGGCGATCGTGACGTTCTTTTGTTCTCTGGTCCACTTCATTGCATCTCCTCTCGAACGATATGACAGATTAAATATGCTGGGTGATTGGGCGGGCTGGATGCGGCTCAATGCGCCTGTTTCGGCGCTTTGGGGAAGTGTACGCCGACCATTCGGTTTCTGGCTTCGAAGGATAGGCCGAGTTGGTATATACCCCGATAAAATAATCCGAAAATAGGACGTGGCTACAACTCAAACCCTCGCCGCTGCTGGATGAAGCCGATTCGTGGGCTCTTTCATGCGGTGCCGACGGCGCGTACTTCGAACGCCGCGCAAGCAACTGGCCGTGCCGAAAATTCCCCAGGTTTCCAGGCGTCGGCTTGAAGTTGCAATTGGCGCAAGCCGGATCGCAAACCGCTCTTCCGCTTGGCTGACCGTTCTGCCACTTTGCTGACAGTCGACGGACCAATTGTCTCTGGTTAGGCGGTGGACTCGCCACCATACTTACCACTCCTATGAGCACACTCTAAATTCGAGGAATACCGATGACGCACTACCGCTACCGCCTGGTCAATGTGTTTGCGGAAACCCCGCTGGGCGGCAACCCTTTATGTGTTTTCGAAGACGCGCGTGGGCTGACCGGCGAGCAGATGCTGGCGCTGGCACGGCAATTCAATCTTTCGGAAACGACTTTTATTTTGCCGTCCGAAACGGCGAGTGCGCGCGTGCGTGTCTTCACCCCCGGCTACGAAATGCGTTTTGCCGGGCATCCGACCTTGGGCACCGCCCATGTCGTGCGTGAGCTGCGGCAAACTGGCCATCAGTTGACCTTGGAATTCCTGGCCGGGGTGGTCCCGGTCGAGGCGGTTGGCGACGTTTGGCGTTTTAATCCACCGGCATCGAGCCACCCGCCGACGCGCAAGGTGGAGCTTGATCGTGGCACCATGGCTGCCTTGCTCGGCTTGCAGGTAGAGGATTTATTGGGTGAGCCGATGTGGGTCGACGCCGGTGCCGACCAGATTCTGATTCCGCTGGTTTCGCCCGATGCGGTGCGCCGCGCTACGCCCAATGCCAGTTTGATGGCGCATTGGCCTTTGAGCAGTCTGGGCCGCAAGACGGGTTACGTGTTTGCCTTCGAGTCGCAGCCGGACGATTTTTCAAATGGATCCGGTCAGGTGAGATCGCGTCCGGTGCTGGCGCGCTATTTCTTCACGACTCAGGGCGGCGGTGTCAGCGAAGACCCCGGCACCGGCTCCGCCTGTGCCAATCTCGGCGGCTGGTTGTTGGCGACGGGCCATGCCTTGCCGGTGCGTTGTGAGGTGGCGCAGGGCGAGGCGATCGAACGTCCCTGTCATTTGCAGTTGGAGGTCGGCCCTGACCGGCGCATCAGCGTCGGTGGCCGGGTGATCGAACTGGGGCAGGGTTATATTGAGCTATAGCATGACTAACTATGGAGCCGCCGCGCCCTCAGGCGCGACCGACATCAGCCATTGTGCCAAGGCGAGATATGCGTCGGTCTCCTCGGGTGCGACCAAGTAATAACCCGAGGCGCTGGCTAGAGGCTGATCGATTGCCACCTGCAGCCGCCCTGATTCCAATTCGCCGCTCAACATGATTTCGGGGATCAGGGCGACGCCCAAGCCGGCCGATGCCGCGCTCGACAGCATGGAAAACAATTCGTAACGCGCGCCTCTCACCGCCTGCAGATCTTGCCCCATGCCGTTAAGCGCAAACCAGTCGCGCCATGCATCGGGGCGGGTCGATAGATGCAGCAACGGCAGTTCGGCCAACTGTTCCGGCGTCAGGGTCCGGCCCTTGGGCAGATTGGGCAGCAAAGCCGGACTGCATACCGGCAGAACCCGGCCTTCGCGAAACAGCAATTGACCTTGCGTGCCGGGCCAGATCGTATCGCCAAAATAAATCGCCGCGTCGAATGAGGAGTCGCTAAACAAAAAAGGTTCGGTGCGGATCGATAAATTGACCGTTACGTCGGGGTGCAGCGCTTTAAATTGCGGCAGGCGCGGAATCAGCCACTGGCTGGCGAAAGTCGGCACCACAGCGATCTCCAGAATTTGCCCCACGCCACGCTGTGCCATTAATTCCAGCGTGTCCCGCTCGATCCGGTCCAGATTTTTGCGGATCTGGCCGGCATAATGGCGGCCGTGCGAAGTCAGCACCACCCGCTTCTTGATTCTTTGGAACAAACCAACGCCCAGACGTGCTTCCAGGCCGGCCACCTGCCGGCACACCGCACTTTGCGTCAGCGATAGCTCTTCCGCCGCCCGCGTAAAGCTTTCGTGCCGTGCGGCGGCCTCGAAAATTTGCAGCGCGGCGAGGTTGGGAATACCTTTTCTCATGGGGTCCTTGGGGCGGATAGTGGGGCGTATAATCGAAGTTGGTTCCAATTTAACACTAACTGGTGAGTTTATACTGGTTGCTCATGCCGCGTCGCTGACTGACAATCTCGGAGTTCTCCGACACAGGTTGTATCTTCTATGAATTCGAATCTTGCCGAATTGCTGGCGGTGGCCGACGCCTCTTCGAGCACCGAGCACTTTGTGCGTTGCGTGCATATCCCCACATTTTTGAAAACTCATCGAAAAGGCCTGGTGTCGCGTGTCGAATTGGCACAAGCGCTGAATATGGCCTTGTTCGCCGGGCTCTTGCTGCGTGTGCCGACTGGCCGGGCCTACACCGAAGACGTACTGGCGGCCGGCGAGCGGGTGGTGTTCGATCACGGCGCGCTGCGTACCGTGCTGTGGCCCCATACCGGCTCGCTGCCGTCGGGCGAAAGCGCCTTTACCCGGATTTTCGAGCCGCTTGGCTATACGCTCAACGGAACCTATCCGCTGGAGCGGATTGCCATGACCGGCCGCTCGTATGCCCATGCCGATGCCCCGGCTGAAATTGCGCAATACTTCCTCAGCGAGCTGCACCCCGAGCGCTTCAGTCCCGCATTTCAGGCTGCCGTGACGCGGGTGCTCGGTACTTCGGTCGATCCGCTGACGCCACGCGCGCAGGTCTTGTTGCAGATCTTGCGTGCCGAGCGCCAATTGCCGCTGGCGCAAGCGTGCGAATTATTGCCGGTGCTGGTCCAATGTTTCGGCCGCCAGCATACGACACCGCACTTGGCCGATTACCTGACCTTACGCCGCGAATCGGCGGAAATGGCCTGGATCGCCACTGAAGGCAACGCCTTCAACCATGCTACCGACCGGGTTCCCGATGTGTTTGGCGTGGCCAATGCGCAGCGCGCCTTGGGCCGCCCGATCAAGGAGAGTGTCGAGGTTTCGCAATCGGGACGGGTCAAACAAACCGCGTTTCGGGCCGACCCGGTGCAACGTGAATTTATCGGTGAACAGGGTGAGCTGCTAAGCCGTGAAGTCCCGGGCTCGTTTTATGAATTTATTACCCGCGACACCCTGCTTGACCCGGTGACCGGCCAAGCGGTACTGGACCTGGGTTTTGACGCGGGTAATGCGACTGGTATTTTCAAAATGACGGCTGCCGCCTGAGCGCAGTATGCTGTCGCTCAGAGCTATGGCATGAAGTCGTAAAGCCCAGGCGCCGGCGGCCGGGCACCGCTTGAATTGACACCGCCGTGGCCGGCTTCTGCCGGTCGCGGCGGTTTATGCATGATGGTTTTGTCCGGGGTGTCGATGGACTTATCGGACAGGTTTAATAAAGAGGAAATGATGCAAGCTAAAGATATTTTTGCCGCGCTGGAATTCGACTTGAGCGCCCATCAAAGCAATCAAAGTAACGCCCTGGTGGCGCGTTCGCCGCGCGACGGCGCAGTGCTGGCCACGCTGGCGGTCGATTCCGCTGCCGACACCGAGCGCAAGATTGCCGCCGCCCATGCAGCCTTTCTGAAATGGCGTACGGTTCCCGCGCCTTTGCGCGGCGAACTGGTGCGTGTGTTTGGCAATGTCTTGCGTCGCAATAAAACCGCGCTGGGCCAACTGGTCACGCTGGAAGCCGGCAAAATTGCCTCCGAAGGCCAGGGCGAAGTGCAGGAAATGATCGACATTTGCGACTTTGCCGTCGGCCTGTCGCGCCAGTTGTACGGCCTGACCATTGCCTCGGAACGCCCGGGTCACCGCATGATGGAAACCTGGCATCCGCTGGGCGTATGCGGCGTGATCTCGGCCTTCAATTTCCCGGTCGCGGTATGGGCCTGGAATGCGGCGCTGGCTTTTGTCTGCGGCGATGCGGTGGTGTGGAAACCGTCGGAAAAGACGCCCTTGACCGCGCTGGCCTGCGCCCAGTTATTTGCCCGCGCCGTCAGCGAGTTCGAGTTGGCCCATCCGGGTATTGCACCGGCTGGTCTGCAACAAGTGGTGCTGGGTGCGCGTGAAGTGGGTGAAGTGCTGACCCGTTCGCCGCAAGTGCCGCTCGTCAGTGCCACCGGCAGCGTGCGTATGGGGCGCGAAGTGGCGCAGGTGCTGAGCCAGCGTCTGGGGCGCAGCATCCTTGAACTGGGCGGCAACAACGGCATGATCGTGGCCCCCAGCGCCGATCTGGACCTGGTGGTGCGGGCCGTGACTTTCTCCGCGGTGGGGACGGCCGGTCAACGCTGCACCACCTTGCGCCGTCTGTTCGTGCATCGCAGCGTGGCTGAGCAAGTATTGCCCCGTATCGAGAAAGCCTTTGCTTCGGTGAAAGTCGGCGATCCGCTGGAAGCCGATACGCTGGTCGGTCCGCTGGTCGACCGCCAGTCGTTCGACGCGATGCAAACCGCGTTGAGTCAGGCGCGTGAGCAGGGCGGTACGGTCAAGGGCGGTGAGCGCATCGATCTGGGTTATACCGACGCGTATTATGTGCGCCCGGCCATCGTGCGCATGCCGGCGCAAAGCGCTGTGGTGGAACGTGAAACCTTTGCCCCGATTTTGTACGTGATGATCTACGACGACTTCAATGAAGTGGTACAGATCCATAACGCGGTACCGCAAGGTCTGTCGTCGGCGATCTTCACCAACGATATCCGCGAAGCCGAACAATTCATGTCTGCGGCCGGCAGCGACTGCGGCATTGTCAACGTCAATATCGGCACCAGCGGTGCTGAAATCGGCGGTGCCTTCGGCGGCGAAAAAGAAACCGGCGGCGGCCGCGAGTCGGGTTCGGACGCATGGAAGAGTTATATGCGCCGTGCCACCAACACCATCAACTACAGCCGTGAACTGCCGCTGGCACAGGGCGTGCGTTTCGACGTTTGATGCCGGCGCCGAGGCAGGACTTCAAGCCGCGGCATAAGGCGGTTTATGCTCCCCAAAGCGTGCATCCTTAGGGCGGCACGCTTTGGCAGCAGCAGGTTCACCGTCTAACCCGAGGGGTGTTGCTACACTTGCAGGCGCGCTTTACACTGCGAGTTACTTGGGGAGACACACGATGCGCTTGCTGCTTGCTATCTTTTTGCCGTGGTTGCAGTTTTTCACTATTGGCCGTCCGGTATCGGGCATTATTTGCCTGATTCTGCAGCTGACCCTGATCGGCTGGATTCCGGCGATGATCTGGTCGGTCTACTCGCTAAGCCAGTACGAAACCGAACAAAAAATCGAGCGCGCCATCCAGGGGCGTCGTTAAGCTGAAACAGGGTCAAGCCGCTTGTCGGCCGCCGGTTCGCAGCGCTACATCATTGCTTACGAGCCCTGGGTTAATCCACTCGCCGCCAAACACTCGCCAGCCAAGCTTGCTGCTCTCGCGGCAAGCCGTGCGGCCGATAATAGTGGTCCAATTCGATCAAGCCGGCTGTGCCAAACAGGCTGCGCCACGCGGCTAGATCAAGATAACTGCCATAACGCTCGCCTTGCCAACCTTCCTGATTTTGCCCGCGCGGATTGGACGCGAATAACACGCCACCGGGTTTCAGCGTCGCCCACAATTGTTTTAACACACGCGGTAGTTCCCGGCTCGGAACATGGAACAGCGAAGCATTCGCGAATACGCCGTCAAAATACCGTTCCGGCAGGTCCAATTTCAGAAAATCCTGTTGCCAGACCTCGCAGCCGCTGTCGGCACGTGCCATCACGGCGAAGCGTTCCGCTCCGTCCACGCCGATGGCCGTATGGCCTAATCCGGCAAAAACTTTCAGGTCGCGCCCGGGGCCGCAGCCGAAATCGAGAATCGTATAAGGCGATGTGCCTTCGATACGAGTCAGCAAGGCTGCGATATTTTGGCTGACATCGTGTTCGCGCGTACCCGCGCGAAAGGCCTCGGCATGCTGGTTGTAATGCGCCAGCGTACGCGCAGCGATGGGCTCTAAAGCGTCGGATGGGGAGGTCATGGGTGCCAGTTTAACGGAGTCGGGCACTTATGGGCTCAAACCGGGGACGTCGCCGGCAGGATACGCGTGTCTGCCGCCTGATTTGAGCGGCATCGGGCAATGCGTTAAATCGCATAAGAAATCCTGGCTGGTGCTGGAATGGATAACACTGCGAAGCGTCTGTTTAATCCCGTTTATCTCGGTTCGATTTCGCCATGCGTTTTGCTAGATTTAATCTTTCGACGCGGCCGCAAGCTCAGCGCGCCTCTATTCGCTTCGATTGAGGAATCTATGTCAGCCATTCTCGAAACGCAGCAACTTCGCCCGGAGTCCAAGCAATCCAATCCGGTCCATCTGATTCGTGACGATCATGAGGCGATCCAACTGGCTCACGAAGTTGCGCTCGATTTTGCCGTGGAGGCCGCGCAACGGGACCGCGAACGGCGCTTACCCCATCAGGAAATCGACCGCTTCTCCAACTCCGGCTTGTGGGCGATTACTGTGCCCAAGCAATACGGCGGCGCCGGCGTGTCGTACCAGACCCTGATCGAAGTGATCAAGATCGTCTCGGCGGCGGACCCTTCGCTCGGCCAATTGCCGCAGAACCATTTCGGTTTGGTCGATGTGATCGGCCTGACCGGTACGGAGCAGCAAAAACAATACTTCTATCGAGAGTTGCTGCAGGGGAAACGCTTTGGCAATGGCTTTTCCGAAAAAGGCAACAAGCATGTGCTTGACCTGAAAACCCGGGTGACACGGGACGGCGACGATTATCTTGTTGACGGCCGCAAATTTTATTCGACTGGAGCGCTCTTCGCGCACTGGGTGCCGGTATTGGGGCTGGGCGAAGACGGCAAAGGGCGGCTGGCCTATATCCCCAAGGACACGGCGGGATTATCCGTGGTTGACGACTGGTCGGGTTTTGGTCAACGCACCACCGCAAGCGGAACCGTAGTGCTCGAACAGGTTCGCGTGCCCGCGGCTTTTGTATTTCCCGCCCACCTCGTGACCGATACACCGACACTCAACGGCCCGGTGTCGCAGATCATTCAGGCGGCGGTGGACGCCGGCATCGCGCGTGCCGCTTTCGACGACACCATCGAGTTCGTGAAAACGCGCTCACGTCCCTGGATAGACAGCGGTGTGGAGCGCGCCGGCGACGATCCCTTGATCTTGCGCGAAGTCGGCAATCTGGCAATTCGGCTGCATGCCGCGGAGGCATTGCTGGAGCGTGCCGCGCGGGGACTCGACGACCTCAATACCGTCGGCCGCGTACTCACGGAAGACGACGTGGCGCAAGCCTCGGTACTGGTTGCGGAAGCCAAAGTTCTGACCACCGAAATCGCTTTGCTGGCAGCCGAAAAACTATTTGAGCTGGCCGGAACACAATCGACGCTGGCTGAACACAATCTCGATCGGCATTGGCGTAACGCGCGTACGCATACCTTGCATGACCCGGTACGCTGGAAATATCACCTGGTCGGCAACTATGTCTTGAACGGGGTAAGACCCAAGCGTCATGCCTGGAATTGATTTCCGTTCTACCGCCGTGTCATTGTCATTTCTATATTAGGCCGTCACGATGAATCATCCTGTCCAATCGGCAGAAATTTCCGCCGCGTCCAGCTTGCGCGCCGTGCTCATTCAGAATGACGCACAAGCCGTTGCGGCGGCGCATCGGTTGGCGCTTGAGTTTGCCCCCGGCGCGTCGAAACGCGATGCCGAACGCCTTCTGCCACGTCACGAAATCGAGCAATTTTCAGCCAGCGGCTTGGGCGGCATTGCCGTGCCGCGCGAGTATGGCGGCGCGGGGGTTTCGCATGCAACGCTGGCCGCCGTGATTGCCATTATTTCCGCGGCCGATCCGTCGCTGGGACAAATTCCACAAAATCATTTTTTTATGCTCGATGTGTTGCGGGTAAACGGCACTGAAGCACAAAAGAAATTTTTCTTCGCCCGCGCACTGGCTGGGGATCGCTTCGGCAATGCTTTGTCGGAGACCGGTACCAAGACTGTCGCCGATTACAAGACTACCTTGACGCGCGACCTTGATGGCGTGGGCTATCGCATCAATGGCCGAAAATTCTACTCGACCGGCGCGCTGTTTGCGACCTGGATTCCGGTGGTAGTCAGGAGCGAAGACAGCAAACTGCAAGTAGCATTTATAAAAAGCGATGTGGCGGGTTTGTCGCTGATCGACGACTGGTCGGGTTTCGGTCAGCGCACCACGGGTAGCGGCAGCTCGATACTGGATAACGTGTATGTCGACGCATCCGCCGTCGTACCCTATAGCGCCGCGTTCGATCATCCGACGACGGTAGGCCCATTAGGTCAATTGATACACGCCGCGGTGGATTTAGGGATTGCGCAGGCCGCTTTGCAAGACACCTTGAGTTTCGTCAAGAACCGCTCGCGGCCATGGATCGACAGCGGTGTGGAGCATGCCGCAAACGATCCTCTCACGCTGCGCGATATCGGCGATATTTCGATTCGCCTGCATGCCGCGCAAGCCCTGGTCGAACGTGCCGGGCAGATCCTCGATGCAACGGCGGCCAGGCCCGATGCCCAGACGGTTGCCCGCGCGTCGTTGGCGGTTGCCGAGGCGCGTGTATTGACCACGGAAATTGCACTCCAGGCTACGACCAAGCTGTTCGAGCTGGCCGGCACGCAAGCGACGCTGGCCGAACACAATCTCGACCGCCATTGGCGTAATGCGCGTACACATACGCTGCATGATCCGGTGCGCTGGAAATATATCGCGGTGGGGGATTTTTATTTAAACGGCACATTGCCGCCGCGCCACGGCGCACTTTGATGGTGACCGTTATCCATGTCTAAAGAGATTCGCTTGAACGCATTCGACATGAATTGTGTCGGCCACCAGTCGCCCGGTTTGTGGGCCCATCCACGCGACCAATCGTGGCGCTACAAAGATCTTTCGTATTGGACCGAGTTGGCGCAATTGCTTGAGCGTGGCAAGTTCGACGGCCTGTTTATCGCCGATGTATTGGGTACTTACGACGTCTATCAGGGCTCGGCGGACGCGGCGATTCGCCAGGCGGCCCAAGTGCCGGTCAACGATCCGGTGTTGTTGGTGTCCGCGATGGCCCATGTTACGCAACATCTGGGTTTCGGCTTGACCTGCTCGCTGTCGTACGAGCATCCCTATCCTTTCGCCCGCCGGATGTCGACACTTGATCACCTGACCCAGGGGCGGATCGGCTGGAATATCGTGACCTCCTACCTCGACAGCGCGGCGCGCAATGTCGGCTTGCCCACCCAGGCGAGCCACGACGATCGTTATGCCCTGGCTGAAGAGTATCTTGAGGTGTGCTACAAGTTATGGGAAGGCAGTTGGGAAGATGACGCTGTGGTACGCGATACCCAACGGCGGGTGTTTACCGAACCTGCCAAAGTTCATCCCATCGGCCACGCTGGAAAATTCTTCAATGTACCGGGCATCCATCTTTGCGAGCCGTCGCCACAGCGTACCCCGGTCTTGTATCAAGCTGGCGCATCCAAGCGCGGTAAGGATTTCGCGGCGCAACACGCGGAATGCATTTTTATCGCGGCACCGTCGAAATTCATTCTCAAGAATTTTGTGACGGATATCCGCGCGCGGGCCGAGTCCTTCGGTCGCAATCCCGCCGAAATACTCATCTTCAACTTGCATACGGTAATCACCGGCCGCACCCACGACGAAGCGCGTGCCAAGCATGCCGACTATCGCAGCTATGCGAGCGACGAAGGTGCACTGGCGTTGATGTCGGGCTGGACCGGCATCGATCTGTCGAAATATGGTCTTGACGATCCACTCACCCATGTCGATAGCAATGCGGTGCAATCGGCGGTAGAAGCGTTGTCGACCGCCGACCCTAACCGCGTGTGGACCGTGCGCGAAATCGCACAGTGGGGCGGGATCGGCGGCCTGGGGCCGCTCTCGGTCGGGAGCGCCGAAGAAATCGCCGACGATCTGCAGGCCTGGGTCGAGGAAACCGGAGTCGATGGTTTTAATCTCGCGTATGCGCTGACGCATGAGTCTTTTACTGATTTTGTCGATCTGGTGGTACCGCTTCTGCAAGCACGAGGGGTTTATAAAACCGATTATGCGCCGGGCACCTTGCGCGAAAAACTGCAAGGCGGCAGTGCTCGTTTGACGGCGCCCCATCCGGGCGCAACTTATCGCGTAGCAAATACCACAGCGGCACCCAACTAACTTTTCCTCGACGATTCCACTCCGGAGCACCCGTGAAACTTCATTCGATCGCCTTAGCTATTGCGTGCGCAACCGGCGCCGTGCTGTTTAATACCACCGCCTATGCGGGCGGAATTCCCGGCGCTCCGGCGCCTTTCGACCAAGGCGGGGTGCGCGTTGCCTTGGTCAATTACTTATCGAGCGGGGACTATTTCCAGGCTTATGAAGCCGGTGCGCAAAAGCAGGCGAAGGCGCTCGGCATCGATTTGCGTATCTTCGAAGGCCGGCAAAATGCAGCCGAACAACGGGAGCAAATCGAGCAAGCCATCAATTCCGGGGCAAAAGGCATTGTGATCAATCACGGCTTGCCGGAATCGTTGAAGGACGTGGTGCAGCAAGCGCTCGACAAGGGCATCAAGGTGGTGGCATTCGACGTCGATATCGACAACCCGAAAGTACCGCAGGTCGAGCAGAGCGATCGCGCGCTGGCCAATTTGGTGTTGACCCAGGTGGTCAAAGACAACGGTACCGCATTTTCAGCCGGGTACGTCTATGTGGCGGGTTTCGCGCCGCTGGATCGACGCAACGAAGCATGGAAGACCTTCAAGGCGGCAAATCCGCAGGTGAAAGAAAAAGCGCAATGGGGCGCGGTCGACGACCAGACTGCCAATTCCGTGGCGAACCAGGCCGGCGCTGTGTATCGCGCACATCCCGAGATTTCCGTGGTGTTCGCGCCGTATGACGAATTCGCCCGCGGAGCGGCCCTGGCTGCCGACGAGGCGGGGATCGCGTCGAAGCTGAAAATTTATAGTGCCGATATCTCGACCTCCGATATCGAAGCGATACGTAAGCCGGGCAGCCCGTGGGTCGCCACGGCTGCCACTAACCCAGCAGTGATCGGAGAAGTCTCGGTTCGTGCGGTGGCTTTGCTGCTGGCCGGGCAGGACCCGGGACACCGGATCGAGGTTGCTCCGACGCTGATTACGCGCGACGATTTGCTCAAGAACGAGATCAAGACCATGGCCGATCTAGGCCGCAAATTCCCGGCGTTTCGCGCCAGCGATGCCGCGCAGGCAAGCTGGATTCCGCAATAACGGCCTGGTGTCCTGTTGCGCAAATTCATGCATCAAACAATTTGCGCAACAGGCTCGCCAGCCGGCGATTTATCAATCGCGGCGGCGCGTTTATCGCGCCTTGCGGCTCAGACTGAAAGTAACCGCCAACGCACCGACCAAGATCAAGCCTTTGACGAAGTCCTGGGTGTAATAGGGTGCATTGAGCATCGTCAAGCCATTGAGCAGCACGCCGACAAAGATCGCTCCGATCACCGTCCCGAGTACATTCGGCCGGTTCGCGCCCCATACCGCATAGCCGATCAAGGCCGCCGCGACGCTATCCAGCAACAAGGAATTGCCGACGCTGACATCGCCGCGCCCGATCCGCGCCGAGAGCAAGACGCCGCCTAGCGCTGCGATCACCCCGGAGATCACGTAGGCGGCCACCCGGTAACGTTGCGTGGGGGCACCGGCCAGCCGGGCCGCGGTTTCGTTGCCGCCGACCGCGTAGAACACACGCCCCCAGCGGGTGTATTCCATTACAAACCATAAGCTCAGCGTGAGCGCGGCCAACACGATCACGGGTATCGGTACCACGCCGCCCAAGCGCATTCGGCCCAAGGCCAGGAACGCATCGGGAAACGTGCCGCTGGCCTCGCTGCCGTCGGGCAGGATGGTACCGGTAGTGAGAGAGCGTCCGCCCGTCGGAATAAGTTGCAGACCCGCGAGCAGGAACAGGGTGCCCAAGGTGGCGAGCTGATCCGGAATGCGCAGTTTGACGATCAGCAAACCGTTGAGCAAGCCCGCGAGCACGCCGAATAACACACAACCCAAGACGGCCGCCGTCGCCGTTCCATGACCCACCACCAGGATATAGCTTGCGGTCATTTGCGAAAAGGCGGCGATACTGCCGACCGACAAGTCGAAACCGCCTACCGCCAGCGTTAGTGTTACGCCGATGCCTAGCATGGCGACGATCGCAACCGCTTGCAAAATACTGAAGACGTTGCCGAGACTGAGGAAACTCGGCTGTTTCGCTTGAAATAGCACGATCAAGGCCGCCAGCAGCACAAAGATTGCCGCCTGCGCGAGCCGTTCGCGAAATGCCGCGGGGTGCCGTTCCATGACGGTAACCGGAGCGTGCGTGGGAGAATTCATGGCGAGCCTGAAGTGTGATGTGCAGAAGGGGATATACGTGCCGCTGTCGCCGCAAGCAACCGTGCGAGATCAAGTGCATGACGCGGGTGATCGGTGACGACACAATGCCGATCCATGACCACGATACGATCGGCGACTTCGAGCGCTTCTTCGTAATCGCTGACGAAGATCAAGGTTGCACGCGTCGTGGCCTGATCGCGGATGGCACGAATAATATCGTCACGGGCGCCGATATCGACGCCCTGAAACGGCTCATCGAGCAATAACAGCCGTGCCGGGGACGCATGCCAACGCGCGATTACGGCTTTCTGCTGATTACCGCCGGAGAGCGTGTCCAGGCGATCGCCCGGCCCTCGGCACTTGATCCCGAAGCGGCGGATGGCGTCGGCGGCTAGCGCATTTTCATGGGCGCGACTCACGCGGCCGTAGGGAAACCAACGGGATAAAAAAGGAAAACTGAGCGTCCCGGCAATTGAGGCGAAGGGTACGCTGGATGGAAACAAGGACGTGCGCCAGCGATCTTCGCCGGCCATGAATACGCCGGCGCGGATGGCGTCGGCCGGTCGCGACGGTAGCCACGCTTGTCCGTCTAGCGTCATGGTGCCGGCCGCAAGCGGCCGCACGCCGAAGATCGCCTCGGCCAGCGTGGTTTTACCCGCGCCCACGACACCGGTGACGGCCACCACTTCGCCGATGCCGGCCTGCAAATCGAAAGCTGCGCGGTCAGGCCGCAGGCGTATGCCGCGCAGCGACAGTGCAGGACTGCTGGCTGCAACCGGCGCACGCATCTGCGCCGTGTTCAAGTCGCGGCCGATCATGGTTTCGACCGCCGCCCGGAAGTCGATCGGCCGAGAAAAAATACCGTTCACGCGTCCGTCGCGCAACACCACGGCACGAGTGGCCACTTGCTGCAAATCGGCCAAGCGATGCGAGATATACACAATGGCAACCCCTCGCTCGCGCAGCCGTTCTATGACGCCGAATAAGCGCTGTGCTTCGATATCCGAGAGACTGGCCGTCGGCTCGTCGAAGATTACGACTTCGGGGCGCACGCCAGGCGGACTTTCCCGTCGGACGGGATTGAGACCTTCGGGTTGCGTCGCCAGAACCCGGGCGATGGCAACCAGTTGCTGTTCGGCGATGGTCAGGCGCTCGAGTCTTTCGTTTAGGTCGAGTTCGAGCCCGATCTGCGCGGCAATTGTTTGCGCCGCCTTGATTTGCGCGCGACGGCTACCGATAAATGCCGGTCCCGGGGCGCAAAAGCGGTCAAGCAAAAGGTTTTCGGCGACACTCAGATTGGGCACGCCGGTATCTGCAATGGCCTGGTGGACGGTGACGATGCCCAATGCCTTGGCTTGCTGGGGCGTGGCCGGCGCAATCGCCACACCATTCAATTCGATATGTCCGGCATCGGCTGGATGAACCCCTGAGAGGATTTTTACCAAACTCGATTTGCCCGCGCCGTTTGCCCCCATCAATGCGACAACTTCGCCGGCCGCAACGCTCAGGTCGACGCGATCGAGCGCCACGGTCGAGCCGAAGCGCTTTGATATGCCGGATAAAACGAGTCGGGTAGAGATCATGGTTTACCGGTGAAATCGATAGGTATGCCATCCAATCGGTGCGATGGATTTAGTCAGGGCGGCGGCTGACGAAACTGAAGGCGAGTATGGCGAAGATCAAACCGCCCGTCGCTACTTGCTGCCAATAGAAATTCCAACCGACCAGCAGCAAACCGTTGCTCACCACATTCAGGAATAACACCCCCAGCAAGGTGCCTGGAAGATTGGGCCGGCCGGTGCGCCCCAGGGTCGTACCGATAAATACGGCGCCGATCGCATTGAGCAGAAACGCGTTGCCCGACAGCGGCACATAGGCGCTGACGGTCGACGACAGGACGATACCGGCCACCGCGGCGGCCAAGGCGCTTGCCAGATAGGTGTAGGCGCTGACGCGTCTGGCGGAAATGCCCGAATAGTAAGCTACGCTGGGCTGTTCGCCGACCGCCACCAAGCTTCGCCCAAAACGGCCGCGAGCCAGTATGCCGCCATAGAGCAGCGCCAGCGTAGCGACAATCAGCAACGGTAGCGGTATGCCGGCGAGACGGCTGGTGGCGATGCCGAGGTGCAGACCCGATGACAAATAGATTGGTTGGCCGCCGCTGGACAGCAATTGCTGCACGCTGGTCCCGATAAATAGCGTACCTAGCGTGGCGAGAAAGGGTGTCAATTGCAGCCCGCCGATGAGTAGCGCGTTGCAGGCGCCGGCGCTCAGTCCGGCGGCCATCGCGCCACCGATTGCCACAACTGTGCCGTGTCCCGCATTGAGTAGCGCGATAAAAGCCAGACTGGAAAAATCCAGTGCGGTACCCACCGACAGGTCGATGCCGCCTGCCGCGACGGTGAAGGTCATGCCGATCGCGACGATTGCCAGCAGGACGAAATTATTGAGCAGCAGGCTGGATAAGTTACCGGGAGTAAGAAATGCCGGCGCCGTCAGGGAAAAAAATACCAGTACCGCGGCGAACACCAGCGGCATGGCAAAGCGCAGCAAGGCAAAGGGTCTGTAGGTAAATGGTTTGAAGCGCAGCAGAGGAGATTGTTGCATCTCAGACCGTCCGGCGACGAAGCGCGGTGGAGGCTGCGACCACGCAAATAATCAATCCGCCTTGCACACCGTTGACACAGAAATTGGAAATATTCAGCAATTGAAAACCGTTGATCAGGAAACCGATAAACAATGCCGCCAGCAGCGATCCTGTAATGGTCGGGGTGAGCCGGCGCGAGAACATCACGCCGAGATAGGCGATCGCGACTACCGACAGCAGCATATCTCCCGAACCGGTGGTGCTACCGTTAAAGAATGCACTTGAACAGAGCGCCGCGAGTGCGGCGCAAAATCCGCCGATCAGATAACTGATGAAGATATAAAACCGCACCGGAATGCCGCCGGCGCGTGCCGCCTCCGGGTATTCGCCGACGGCATACAGACGCAGGCCGAATGGTGTGTGCTGAATCAGCAGGATTAGCATAGCCGACACGCCGAGCAAAACCCAGGCCAAGACGGGCACAGCCAGCGGACCATTGCCCGCGAGTACGCTCAACAGCGGCGAATCCGCCGGCAGCACGGTGTTTTGTGTCAGTACCAGTTCAAGTCCAGCCACCAGATTCATCATCGCCAGCGTGGCCAGCAGCGGCGGCAACCGCATCAAAACCACGGCGCATCCGTTGACCGCACCGATGGTCAGGCCGGTAAACAGAGTCGCCGCGACGGCCGGCGTATCGCCGTGTCCCGCTTTGATCAGTGTGGCGTAGACGGCGGCGCTCAGACCGAGATTCGCCGCGAGTGACAGGTCGATGCCGCCGGAGACGACATTCACTCCACCACCGATGATGACC
>JAMFSV010000287.1 GCA_026225455.1 Burkholderiales bacterium
CGGTAGCACCTTCAGATTATTGAGCAGGCAATCCTCAAACAGGATCTTGACCTTGTCGGTATCGTCCATCGCCAAACTCATATTGGCGGCCATAAATTCGGCGGGATGATGCGCTTTCAGCCAAGCGGTGTAATACGCCAGCAAGGCGTAGGCCGCCGCGTGCGATTTATTAAAACCGTAACCCGCGAACTTTTCCATCAAGTCGAAGGTTTCGTCGGCCTTTTCGGCGGTCAAGCCGTTTTCGGCTGCCCCGGCGCGGAACAGTTCGCGATGCTGGGCCATTTCCTCGGGCTTTTTCTTACCCATGGCACGCCGCAACAAATCGGCGCCGCCGAGCGAATAATTGCCGATGATCTGCGCCATCTGCATCACCTGTTCCTGGTAGACCATGATGCCGTAGGTCTCTTTCAGAATAGGCTCGACGCGAGGATCGGGGTACTCCACCACTTCACGGCCGTGCTTGCGGGCGCAGAAACTTGGGATCAGATCCATTGGGCCCGGGCGATACAGCGCCACCAGCGCGATAATGTCCTCAAAGCGATCGGGCTGCGCATCTTTCAGCATGCCCTGCATACCGCGGCTTTCCAGTTGGAACACCGCGACCGTATTGGCTTTTTTCAGCAACTGGAACGAGGCCGGGTCGGTCAGCGACACCTGGGACAAGGTCCAGTCCTGCTTGGATGGATCGAGACGGCGAATATAACGCTCGGCCCAATCGAGAATGGTCAGCGTGGTCAAACCCAAAAAGTCGAATTTCACCAGGCCGACGGCTTCGACGTCGTCCTTGTCGTACTGGCTGATCACCCCGCCGCCGTCCTCCGTGCCGCTTTGGGTGTACAGCGGACAGAAATCGGTCAGCTTGCCCGGCGCGATCAGCACCCCACCGGCGTGCATCCCGACGTTACGGGTCAGGCCTTCGACCCGTTGCGCCAACTCGATCAACTGATGCACTTCGTCTTCGTTGTCGAAGCGCTCTTGCAGCAGCGGTTCTTCCTTCATGGCGTCGGCAATCGTCACATGCTTGCCGGGCTTGAACGGAATCAGCTTGGCGATGCCGTCGGTGAAGTTATAACCGAGGTCGAGCACGCGGCCGATATCGCGCACCGCGGCCTTGGCGGCCATGGTGCCGAAGGTGGCGATTTGCGATACCGCATCGGCACCGTATTTATCCTTCACGTATTGGATCACCCGATCGCGGCCGTGCTGGCAAAAGTCGATGTCGAAGTCGGGCATCGAAACCCGTTCCGGGTTGAGGAATCGTTCGAACAGCAGGTTGTAACGCAGCGGGTCGAGGTCGGTAATACTGAGCGCATACGCCACCAGGGAACCGGCACCCGATCCGCGGCCCGGGCCGACCGGCACGCCGTTGTTTTTGGCCCAGTTGATAAAGTCGGCGACGATCAGGAAATAGCCGGGGAAGCCCATCTTGATGATGGTGCCGCATTCGAATTCGAGCCGCGCGTAATAGGTGGCGCGCTGTGCATCGCGTTCCGCCTGGTTGGGAAACAATTGCAGCAGGCGCTGTTCCAACCCTTCTTTGGATTGATGCACCAGGAAATCGTCAAGCGTCATGCCGTCGGTCGGAAACAGCGGCAATTTGGGTTTGCCCAGTTCCAGCGTCAAGTTGCAGCGTTTGGCAATTTCGATGCTATTGGCCAGTGCTACCGGCAGGTCGGCAAACAACACCGCCATTTCCTGCTGACTGCGGAAGTATTGATCCGGCGTAAATTTTTTCGAGCGACGCGGATTGGCGAGCATATCGCCTTCCGAAATACAGACGCGCGCCTCATGCGCGGTGAAATCGTCGGCGGTAAGAAACTGGATCGGGTGCGTGGCCACCACCGGCAAACCGATCTCGGCCGCCAAAGCAACCGAATGCTGCAGCACGGCTTCGTTGCCCGCTTGTTCGATGCGCTGCACTTCAACATAAAAACGCTGCGGGAAAATGCCGGCCCAGCGCTGGGCATGGAGTTTGGCCTGCTCGACATTGCCGGCCACCAGCGCCTGGCCGATATCGCCCAGATGCGCGCCCGAGAGGGCCAGCAAACCCTCGGCCAAACCGCCCTCCAGCCACTCGGAATTGACTTCGGCGCGGCCCCGGTATTGGTTGGTCAGCCAGGCGCGGCTCAGCAGGTCGCACAAGTTGAGGTAACCGCGGTGACTGCTGACCAGCAGCAATAAGCGCGACGGCCGTTCGCGGTCGGCCGGATTGGTGATCCAGACGTCGCAGCCGGCAATCGGCTTGACCCCGGAGCTGCGGGCCTCTTGATAAAATTTGATCAGGCCGAAGGTGTTGCTGAGGTCGGTCAGCGCGAGCGCGCCCTGGCCATCGGCAGCGGCGGCCTTGATCACGTCGTCGACGCGGACCGTGCCGTCGGCAATCGAGTATTCGGAATGGAGGCGGAGGTGAACAAAGCTTGGATTTGGCATAGCGATTATTGTAACGCGACAGACGCCGGATATCTGGCCGAACGGATAAATTGGCCGCATCCTCCGGTTGCGGGATAATACGCCTAACGTTTTTACAGGTTTTCCGTCTCCGCCATGAATGTCGTCAATCTCGCCGCCTATCAATTCGTCTCCTTGAACGACCTCGCCGGCTTGCAGGCAGCCCTGCTCGCGCGCTGCACCGAACTCGGCCTGCGCGGTACCATCCTGCTCGCCCCGGAAGGACTCAACCTGTTTATCGCCGGGCCGCGCGCAGCCACCGACGGTCTCATCGGCTATTTGCGCACCGACCCTTTATTCGAAGGCCGCTTCGCCACGCTGCAATTCAAAGAAAGCCTGTCCCAGGCGCAACCGTTCCGGCGCATGCGGGTCAAGCTTAAAAAAGAAATCATCACGATGAATGCGCCGACCATCCGCCCGGAAGCCGGGCGTGCGCCGGCGGTCGACGCGCCCACCCTCAAACGGTGGCTGGACCAGGGGTTGGACGACGCCGGTCGGCCGGTGGTGTTGCTAGATACGCGCAACGCGTTTGAGGTCGATGTCGGCACTTTTGACGGCGCGCTGGACTACCGCCTGAGCAAATTCAGCGAGTTTCCGGCAGCCGTCGCCGAACACCGTGCCGACTTGAGCGACAAAACCATCGTCTCATTCTGTACCGGCGGCATCCGCTGCGAAAAAGCCGCGATCCATATGCACAACCTCGGCATCGACCATGTGTACCAACTCGAAGGCGGCATTCTTAAATATTTCGAGGAAGTCGGCGGGGCACACTATCACGGCGATTGTTTTGTGTTCGATGAACGTGCCGCGCTCGACCCAGGGCTACAACCAGCCGTGCCGGCGGCCCCGCTCGCGGTCACAGCAAACGGCGTGACCCGGCCCGGCGCCGGCCACGCCGACACGCCACATGCGTGAGTGACTCGGCGCCGGCCTTGGCCGCACGCCCGGCCACACGCACCAACCCCTTGGCTCATACCGTGACCCACACCGCCACCCGAGCGTCGTCACCCCCGCCCTATTGCGGGCGTTTCGCCCCGTCGCCAACCGGGCCTTTGCATCTGGGTTCGCTGGTCAGTGCGCTGGCCAGTTATCTCGATGCCCGGGCCCACCGCGGCCGCTGGCTGGTGCGCATCGAAGATGTCGACGGCCCGCGCTCGCCTCCCGGGGTCGCCGAGCAGATCCTCCTCGCCCTGCAACGCTTGGGCATGCACTGCGACGAAGCACCGCTGTGGCAAAGCCGGCGCATCGCCGCTTACGAGCAAGCACTGGCGCAACTGACCCAGGCCGGCATGATTTACCCGTGCGCTTGCAGCCGTCGAGAAATCGCCGATTCGCTGGCCTTTCGGCAGCAACGCCTGGACCATCCTCTACGCCACGCCACCCTGACCTACCCGGGAACCTGCCGTGCCGGTCTGCACGGCAAACCGGCACGGGCCTGGCGCGTGCGGGTGCCCGAAGACGTCGAGCGGGCGCAAGTACGCTTCGAAGACCGCTGGCATGGCCCGGTCGAGCAAAATCTTGCAACCGAAGTGGGCGATTTTGTTTTAAAACGCGCGGATGGACAGTGGGCGTATCAATTGGCGGTGGTGGTCGACGATGCCGCGTCGCAAGTCACGCATATTGTGCGCGGCGCCGATTTGCTCGAATCGACCGGCCGGCAAATTTACCTGCAGCGGCTGCTGGGTTTGCCGACTCCGGCTTACCTGCATGTGCCCGTAGTGGAAAACGCCGCGGGCGAAAAACTCAGCAAACAAACCGGCGCGCAAGCGCTGGACCTGGACCGGCCGATGCAGATGTTGCACCTGGCGGCACGCCACCTGGGTTTGCCCCACAGCGTCTGCGCCGATTCCATCGAGAGTTTCTATGCCGCGGCAACCCAAGCCTGGGCCGCGCGACATGGCGCGACGGAACTCCGACACGAGACACCTGGCGCCAGGCCTAAAACGTAGAAAAGCCAGCCGGCAGCGAACTGCGGACTGGCTTTTACCGGCCCCGATACTGGGGACCGTTGACCAAAATTTTCACTCCTGCGCTTACCTCACCATTACCCCACCGAGGTCTTACGTTTTACGGCAAGCCGATAACCCGGCACAGCTAAGCGCAGCACCGCAACTCAGGAGGTCTTGCGCGGAAACCCGCCGAGCAAAGCCGCAACCGGACGCTTGCTGGCCGGCTTTTTGAGCGCCTGAGCCGCTTCGGAAGCCACTTCAGCCGCCGCCAACTTGCTCGGCGATGGCTCATAAGGCTTGAAGAAGATATCGTCCTCGACCTTATGCGGCGTCGAGCGCACGTGACGCGGACGGTCGCGCTCGCCCGGCGTGGCATGCGAGGTATGGGTGCTGCGCGCACCACGGCTATCGCCCCGGCTGTCGCTGCGGCTGCTGTCCTCGTCACGGCCGCGGCCGCCGCTGGGACGGCTGCGATCGGCACTCGACGAGCTCGGGCGCGAGGGGTTGGCGATCACCAGCGTGCCGCGTTCCAGCGGACGTTTGATCAGGTTTTCAATCTCGGCCAATTGTTTGCGTTCGTTCGGACTGCATAAGGACAAGGCATCGCCCGAAGCGCCGGCACGGCCGGTGCGGCCGATACGGTGAACGTAGTCTTCGGCGCTGAACGGCAGGTCGAAATTGATCACCGCCGGCAAATCGGTGATGTCGATGCCGCGTGCCGCCACGTCGGTGGCCACCAAGGCCACGATTTCGCCTTTCTTGAAGGCTTCCAGCGCCTGCATCCGTTCGTTCTGCGATTTATCGCCATGGATCGCCGACGAGACAATGCCGTCGCGCTCGATCAGGCGCGATAAACGCCCCGCACCGATTTTACTGTTACAGAAAATCAGCACTTGCTTCAAGCCGCGCTCACGGATCAACTGCACCACGGCCGCATGTTTGTCGCCTTCCGGCACTTCAAATACGATTTGGCGCACATTGGTCGCGGTCGAGTTGCGCTGCGCCACCTCGATGGTCACCGGGTTGCGCATGTAGCTGGCCGACAGCTTTTTGATTTCGTTGGAGAAAGTCGCCGAAAACAGCAGGGTCTGGCGTTCTTTCGGCAGCAAATTCAAGATCCGCTGCAGATCGGGCAAAAAGCCCATGTCCAGCATGCGGTCGGCTTCGTCCAATACCAGCATCTGGACTTGGCCCAACTGGGTATTTTTTTGTTGCACGTGATCGAGCAAACGTCCCGGCGTGGCAATCAGGATTTCAACGCCGCGGCGCAAAGCGTCGGCTTGGGCGTTCATATCGACACCGCCGAACACCACGATACTGCGCAGCGCGGTGTATTTGGCGTAGTTGTGGACGTTATCGGCTACCTGATCGGCCAGTTCGCGCGTCGGCGTCAAGATCAGTGCCCGTACCGGGTGGCGTGCCGGCGACGCGCTGCTGCTGGCCAGCGGCAGCAAACGCTGGATAATCGGCAGCGAAAAGCTCGCGGTCTTGCCGGTACCCGTTTGCGCGGCGCCCATCATGTCGCGCCCGGCCAGCACCACCGGAATGGCCTGCGCCTGAATCGGCGTCGGGGTGTTGTAACCTTGTTCCAGGATGGCTTTCAGGATATCCGCGTGCAAGCCAAAACTGTCGAACTTCACGGCCGGCGTCTCGACCGGGTCAACCTTGATCACCAGCGGTTCGGCATCGGCTGACGGCACCTGGGGCAGGCCGGAGGCCAACACCGCAGACTGATCTTGCGGCGCGTCGGCCGACGAAATATCGGGGGAAACAGCGGGGGAAACAGATGTATCAGACATTGAACATTCGCTTAAAAGTCGGGGTGGCCCGTGCTACCAAACACGGCTTCGTGCAAACGAGGCGCGGCTTCATAGAACGAGGCGTGTCGTCCGCCGGGACGAACCGCAAACAGCACGGTGGCGCGACAGCGCGGGCGTACATCATGCAGAGATCAGCCGGCACGGGTTCAGGACAGCTTAAGCGCCTGACACGAGTCGATCAGTTGGAAAACTCACGAACACCCGCGAAAACTCACGAGAATTAGCGGAAACTCGGCATAGCCCTGCTGTCAGCCCTGCTGTGAGCGCTGCCGGACGGGGTCCGGCCAGGAAATCGAGCGCCCATCGCTGATAAAGGCATACGGTGCAGCATCGACACGGCCCGGCAGCAGGTGCGGACCGCGCAACGGCGATATGGCGTGGCAGGCGCAAATGCCCTTATCACACAACTCCCGAATTGTATCACTGTGTGGACACTAACAGGATGAACCGTTGGTGACGCACTTTGGGGGACCGATGGTTTTCCCGACGGCAGACTCAATCGGGCCAGATCAGTCAAACCGCTCACGCGCCCCACCGCTTCAGTCCACAACGGTGCAGTACCCCCCTGCGTCCCACCCGCGCCACGCCCGGATTTAATGCGGTGCGGCGCGGTGCGGCGCGACGCGACGGGGCTCACCGGCTTGAAACAGGCTTGACACAGGCGGCCGCCGCGGTGGCCCGCTGCCGCGCTTCGGCGATGCTGCTGCCGTTGGCCAGCGCCACACCCATGCGGCGTTTGGCAAAACTTTCCGGTTTGCCGAACAGGCGTAAATCGGAGCGCGGCACGGCCAAGGCCTGTTGCACCCCCTCAAAGGCAATGCCCGCTTCGTCCAGACCACCGTAAATCACCGCCGACGCACCAGGTTCGCGCAAGCCGGTGTCGACCGGCAGCCCAAGAATCGCGCGGGCGTGCAGTTCGAACTCGGAAAACCGCTGCGAACACAACGTCACCAGACCTGTGTCATGCGGCCGCGGGCTGACTTCGGAGAACCACACTTCATCGCCCTTGATAAACAGTTCAACGCCGAACACGCCACGTCCGCCCAAGGCCTCGGTCACCCGATGCGCGATATCGCGCGAGCGTTGCAGCGCCAGCGTTGCCATCGGCTGCGGTTGCCACGATTCAACATAATCGCCATTGACCTGCACATGACCTATCGGCTCGCAGAAATAGGTGTCGACCAAGCCGGTGGCCGGATTGATCGCGCGCACCGTCAACAGCGTGATTTCATAATCGAACTGGATAAAACCCTCGACAATCACCCGGCCGCCCTTGACCCGTCCGCCGGCCATCGCATAATCCCAGGCGGGGGCCACGTCAGCCTCGCTACGGATCACCGATTGGCCTTTGCCGGAGGAGGACATGACCGGTTTGATCACACACGGGTAGCCGATGCCGCCGTCAATCGCAGCTTGCAGCTGCGCACACGACTCGGCAAAGGCATAAGGCGAAGTCGCCACGCCCAGTTCTTCGGCCGCCAGGCAGCGGATGCCTTCGCGATTCATGGTCAGTTGCGTGGCGCGGGCGGTGGGAATCACTTCGGCCACGCCGTCGGCCTCGATCGCCGCCAACGCGTCGGTCGCGATCGCCTCAATCTCGGGCACGATCAAATCGGGCCGCTCCTGCTCCACCAGCGCCCGCAACGCCTGCGCGTCGGTCATGTCGATCACATGCGAGCGGTGCGCCACCTGATGCCCCGGAGCGTTGGCATAACGGTCCACCGCGATCACTTCGACGCCCAGGCGTTGCAAGGCGATGATCACTTCCTTGCCAAGCTCGCCCGCACCCAGCAACATCACCTTGAAGGCGGATGCGGAAAGCGGGGTGCCGATACGTTTCGAGTGGGGCATGGAAATCTCCTGAGGCGGTCAAGCGCAGTCAAGCGCGGGCAAGGCAAGAAAAAAGGGAAAGGGTTTCGGGCAGGATGTTAACACGGGGGCGCCGCGCGATGCGATAGCGAGACCCTTGCAGTTCCCGTCCCGCTCGCGGCCACCCCCGGGCCGGGGCGTGGCGCGCCATGCAAAACGGCGTGCCGGGCAGCACGCCGTCGATCCCGCTACCACCACCAAAAAACTCTGGGGCATCAGCTACTGCGGCTTACGCCGCGGCACCGCCGATGCAGCATACTGCATCGGGCCGGCTTTCAGCCCAGCAGCTTCACCACCGCGGCCCGCTCCGAGGTGCGCGCGCCGGTCAGCACAAAACCATGCAACTGCCCGGCTTCATCGGTAAACAGCAGTTTGAGACCCGCATCTTCGGCGATGGCGATTTCCCAGGTGCCGACGACGCCGGGCCTGGCGGTATGCACCGAAACCGGATGCGCCGGGGTTTTCACGCTGACCGGCATATGAGAAAACACGATAGGTGTCGGGGTACCCGTCAAAGTCTGCGCCATCGCCCGCCCCGCCGTCATGATGGGCAGCACGTAGGGCATCACGCCGGCTTCATATTCGGCGCAATCGCCCAGCGCATAAACGTCTTTGGCACTGGTCTCGCCGTGCGCATCGACCACAATGCCGCGCTTGATCTCAAGCCCGGCGTCACGCGCCAGCGCAGTGCGCGGACGCAGGCCGACCGCCGATAAAACCAGGTCGGTATCGAGCTGCTCGCCATTGGCCAGCGTGACGCGAAAACCGCTCTCGGCCCGGTCCACCGCCTGCACTGTGGTGCCGAACTTCCATTCCACTCCGGCCGCCTGCAAGGCGGCTTTTACGGCAAGCCCCGCGGCTTCCGGCAACAAAGCCGTGAGCGGATAAGACATTGGATCGACTACCGTGGGTTTAATCCCGGCCGCCAGCAAATCGTTGGCAAACTCGCAGCCGATCAGTCCCGCGCCAATCACCAGCACCCGTTTGGCGCTGGCCACCTGGGTGCGGAAATGGGCATAGTCGAGCAGATCGTTGACCGACAGAATCTGCTGCGCCGCATCGCCGCCAAACGGCAAACGCACCACATCGGCACCCAGCGCCAACACCAATTTGCTATAACCATAACGCCCGAGGCTGGTATCGACTTCATGCTTGCCGGTATCGATGGTCTTCAATTTGGCTTCGGCCAGCAGCGTCATATTGATCTGCTCGACCATATTTTTGGCCGGGCTGGAAACCAGCTGCTCAGCGGTTTTTTTCTGCGCAAACGCATTCGACAACATCGGCTTGGAATAGAAATCACCGTTGTCCTGCGTGATCATGATGATCTGCGTGGTCTTGTCGTATTTGCGGAATTCGCGTGCGACGGTATAGCCGGCAAGGCCGCTGCCTACAATGATGACGGGTTCCATAAGGCTCTGAGGTCGGAAAAGTAAAAGAAGAATTCAAGGCATGGGCGTGATGATACCGCGTGCGCGGCGCGCAGCCGTCAATCGGCGGTGACTTCAAGCTTCACCTGTCGACGTCACCAACCGCGCCGCCCCGCCATGACTCAAAACTCAAGCCAGTTCCGTCATCTCGAAATCAGACTTGGACACGCCGCAATCCGGGCATTCCCAATCTGCGGGGATATCCTGCCAAAGGGTGCCCGCAGCAATGCCCTCTTCCGGCAGACCCTTGCTTTCGTCATAAATAAAACCGCATACGATGCATTGCCAAACTTTCATGTGAAGCTCCTGATTCAGTCAACTTACTGCAACTCATACCAAACGCGCCGCCCGCTGCCCTGCCGGCGCAAGTGCCCCCGTTCCACCAGCGCCCGAAAATGCTGCTTGAGCGTGTTGCGATTGCCCTGGGTCAAGCGCACCGCATCGCCCATCGTCACCCGCCCATGTTCGCGGACAAATTCGACAATCTGCAGAGACAATTCGGGAAGCACGGCCAGCACCAGTTTTTCCCGCTCGACTTTGCGGTTCAAACGTTTTACCTGTTCCACCAATGCCTTTAAGAAAAAGACCAGCCAGGGCTGCCAGTCCGGCGCCGGACTGCGGATCGTGCCTTGGGTTTGCCGCAGCGCCAGATAATAGACCTCTTTGCTCTGCTCAATCACCGTTTCAAGCGAACTGTAGGGCACATAGGCATAACCCGCCCGCAACAACAGCAAGGTCGTCAACGCCCGGCTCGGGCGGCCATTGCCGTCCTGGAACGGGTGGATTTCCAGGAACACCACGACCCAGAGACCGATAAGCAACAAGGGATGCATTTTGCCGGATTGGCATTCGTCATTGAACCACGTCACCAACTCGGTCATTAAACGCGGGGTGTCGAACGGCGAAGAAGGTTCGAACACAACGCCAGGCTGCCGGCCGTCTTGATCGAATGCCATCACACTGCTGGATGAAGTTTTGTAATTGCCGCGATGCCAGGCGTCTTTTTCGCTATGCACCAGTAAATCACGGTGCAATTGTCTGACGTGGTTCTCGGTCAAGAGAATGTCTTGCCACGAGGTGAAGATCAGCTCCATCACCTCGGCATATCCCGCGACCTCTTGCTCGTCACGGGTGGCGAACGATCCGAGCTGAACCTTCGACAAGAACTGTTCGACCTCCCGGTCCGACAGTTTGCTGCCTTCGATACGGGTGGACGAGCCAATGCTTTCGATGGTGGCAACGCGGCGCAATGCCGACAATCGATCAGGCGCAAGGGTGCCCAGCGCGCGCCAAGCACCCTTGAATTCGTCAATGCCGGAAATCAGATGCAGCATCTCCGGCGTGATCTGGATCGTATTGGATTGGAACATACACCCATTAATACACCCATTAACACCCATTTATTGAGCGCCTCTATCTGAGGCACACCCAATAAAACACCCACTTACACCCATTTCTACCTGGCTAAACCAGACCCGCGGCGCAGCGCCGGCCGGCGTGAGATTCGCAAACTGATCTTGATTTACCGTCTCGCAACCCTAAACCACAGGCACATCCGGGATCGGTTCGATCTTGCCCAGCACAAACACAAACGCAATAATCCCGATCACCAGCCCCACCCCAGCCACCAAAAACGCGTTGGTAAACGACTGGGTGCTGCCGACGATATATCCCGTGACCAGCGGCGCGGCCCCGCCCATCAGGTTGTTGACGAAATTCATGATACCGCCGACCGAGCCGGTGCCGCCCGTCGGCGCGATCAGCGACGGAATCGACCAGCCCACCGGGGCGGCTGCGGCCAGGCCGGCCAAGGCAATCGAGATCCAGACAATGGCCCAATGCGGGTCGGCCGTCAGGGTCGCGCCGAATACCGCCAGGCCAAACAGCATGCCGGTCACCAGCACGCTTTTACGCACGCGGGTTTCGTCCATGCCGCGGCCGATCAAATGATCGATCAGCCAGCCGCCGACCAGCAGATCGGACAGCGTGGCGCAGACCCAGGGAATCGCCGCAAAACTGGCCGATTTGAGAATCGACATATGCATGCTTTGCACCAGATAGGCGGGCAGCCAGGTGAGGAACAAATAAAACGAATAACCGTAGGCGCCAAAACCTATGGTCAGGCCCCATACCTTGCGATTACGCAGTAGGTATTTCAGCATGGCGAGGGAACCGGTGCCGCCCGTTCCCTCCGGCGTGGCGCCGCCGGCGCGGATGTATTCGCGCTCTGCGGCGGACAACTTCCTGTCGGCGCTGGGGTCGCGGTAAAACACATAAAACGCGACAAAATACGCCAGGCTTAATGCCGCCGTGACCGCAAAACCCCAGCGCCAGCCCAGCCAGACCACCGCCAGCGCCACCGCCGGGACTCCGATTACATTGGAAAATTTGGCCGCGGCATCGAATAAAGCCGTCGCCAGCGCCCGCTCTTTGCGCGGAAACCAATAACCGGTGGCTTTGGCGTTGGCGGGAAAACCCGGCGCCTCGGCAATACCAAGTAGCACCCGCGCCGCAAAAATGCCGGCGAAACCGCCCGCCAAAGCGGTCATGATGGAGGCCATGCCCCATAGAAAAGCACCGATGCGCCCGATACGAGTCACGCCGAAACGGTCCAGCAACAGGCCGGTCGGGATTTGCAACATGGCATACGACCAGAAGAACGCGCTGAACAACAGTCCCAGTTGCGCCGAGGACAAATGGAAAGCTGTCTGCAACTGCGGACCGGCCACGGACAAGTTGATCCGGTCGAAATAATTGATCAGGACCCCCACCCCCAGCAAGGCGCCGATACCCCAGCGGCGCCGGGGAATACGTGCCACGCCGGAAACGCTGGCGGCGGGTGCCGAAGTCGAAGGGTTCATGGGGGTTTCCTTGTCAAAGGTTGTCAGGCAGGGAGAGCCGAGCCCAAACTGTGGGGCGCGCGGCAAATCGAGCGGCCCCGGGTGGACTACTGCGCGGCAAGCGCAGTGATGATCTGTGCCACCAACTCATCAGGGGTGGCCGCGATATCGCACAAGATCGCCCGTTCGTCGGCTTGCGGCAGTTCCAGATCGCGGAACTGGCTATCGAGCAGGCTGACCGGCATGAAATGGTGCGTACGGCTCGCCATGCGCGACTCGATCAAGGCGCGTGCGCCGTGCAAGCAGATAAATACCAGGTCGGGGTCGCCCTGGCGCAAACGATCGCGGTAGCGGCGCTTCAACGCCGAGCAAGACAACACCACACGCCGGCCGGCATGGCGGCTGGCGGCCAGCCGGTCGACCAGGATCGTCAGCCAGCCTTCCCGGTCAGCGTCAGTGAGGGCGATGCCCTGCGACATGCGTTCGATATTTTCCGCCGGGTGGAATTCATCGCCTTCCAGCGATTCGGCCCCAAGCAAGGCCGCCAGGCGTTCGCCTATCAGGCTTTTGCCGCACCCGGCCACACCCATCACGACCAGGTTCCGGCCGCTGACGGGAGCTTTTGATGCAGAATTGTTAGCGCTAACACTCATGATTTTTAAAAACGTCCGATTAAGGACGCAATCGAATTGAGCGCGAATGTTAGCGCTAACGTACCGTATCGATCAAGCTGGGGTAACTACCAACCCGGCGACTCTTGCTCGCGACCGCCATCTACACTTAAGCGCCTAAGCCGTGCTGGCCCGCACCCGCAACTCGAAACCGAGATCGCGGCGGCGCGAGGCAGGCTCCTGGCCGTGCAAGACATCGATCAGCATTTGCGCGGCTTCACGGCCGATGCGATGACGCGGCGTGGCGACCGAGGTCAAAGGTGGATAACTCCAGGCGGAAGCCTCCAGATCGTTAAAACCTGCCAGCGCCAAACGTTGCGGCACAGCCAATCCAACGCGCTGACAATGAAACAGCGCGCCCAACGCCAAATCGTCGTTGCAGCAAAACACCGCATCGCAATCCGGATGTTCGCGCAACAAGGACTCCAGCAGCCTGGCGCCGAGCCCGATCGACGACGGCTGGGGATGCAACACCTCCAGGCGCGGGTCGTAACAACCGGCCGCTTGCAGCGCCTGACGGTAGCCCTGGGCCCGTTTCATCACCCGTTCATCGAGTTGCGCCGCGACATAAGCGATGCGCCGCCGGCCCTGGGCCAGCAAATGATTGGTCAGCGTCTGGCCCGCGTCCGTTTGCGACAGGCCGACACACATACGCTCATCGCCGCTGCCGGATTCGGTCAAGTCCATCATATACACCACCGGCAGCGCCAGTTGCGTCAAGCGCTCGCGGATCGCGGGGGGTTGCCCCAGGCCGGTCAGCAGAATTCCGTCGGGTGCGTGTTCGAGGTAGGCGCGCAACAGGCGCGCTTCTTCGTCGCTGTCGTAACGCGTATTGCCGATCAGCACTTGATAACCCAAGGGATGCAGCACCTCGTGGATACCCGCCAAGGTTTCGACAAAAACCGCATTCGACAGCGAGGGCACCAGCACCGCTACCGTTTTGGAGCGAGCCGAGGCGAGCAGGCGCGCCGAACGATTGGGCACATAACCCAGGCGGTCCACGGCTTCGAGAATACGGCTACGCAAACTGGCCGACACTTGCTCAGGATGATGCAAAGCACGCGAAACGGTGATTGCGCTCACCTCCAGTTGTTCGGCCACCTGATGCAAGGTGATACCGCCATGAGCGCGTGGGCGGGGTTTGCGTGGCATGCGGGACAAGGACTCCTGGGACGGTGAGGATAAAACGGCGGCGCTATTTTATTTCGTTCGCGCTCGCAGCCGGCACTTTACCCCAAGCGGCCAGAATCGCGTGAATGCTGCGCGCATAACCATCGCGCTTGTCCGGGGTTTCGGAATGGTAAGCGCCGACAGCAGCCCAGGTGTTGCCATACTTGTTCATTTTCTGCTTCAACAGCCAGGCGGCGACGTAGACATTGACGCAGCCGTTGTACAGCGCGCTTGGAGCAATGCCATAGCCGGCCAGCGCGGGGAAATGAATGGAATTGATTTGCGCCAGCCCGACATCGATCGAGCCATTGGTATTGTTATGCAGCGCCGACACATGACCGTGCGACTCCTGCCAGACGATCGCACGCAACATCATCGGATTGACGTGCTGATACAAGGCCGCATCGTCGAAACAATCGGCACAAGCCAGACGGCTCCATGCCGACAGCATCAGCACCAAGACGGCGGCCAAATAACCGCGTGAGCCCAGCCAAAGAGAATTCACGAAAACTCCGCTCCGTTCGAAACACCCAGCTACCCAATGGCAACCAACGCCGGAGCACCGACGAGCCCGCGTCAGGCCCCGCCCCGTACAGCTTGCTTCACTCTCTGCGTCGATTCTAACCTGCGCATATTACATGCAGAGGGCGGCGAAACGAAGCATCGGCCACTTAGCCGATCATCTTGATGCTGTTTCAACAACACATTTCGGCAAACGGCCCGCCAAGCTCGGCTGTAAGAAATGACAGCTCATCGGCTCGCGCAATACGACAATATGAATTTGTTATGTTTCTGTCATATTATGCTGCTACGATTCGATCCCTTTGAATTGAACATTTTATCGAGGTTTTTTCAAACTCTCATTTTAATCAGTGCCACATTCATCTATGTATTGACGCGCCGCCTGGACCGACTTGATTCAAGTCGCGCGTTTTCGTCCAAGCCGATACCTCTTTCGAAATACATGACACGCAAAAACACCGCATTGAGTCGGATCGCCCAAGCCTTGCTCGCCGCCGGATTTTTTTTACCGCACGTAGTGCTGGCCCAGGTCACGTTAAATTTCGTCAATGCGGATATTGATCAAGTTGCAAAAGCCATCGGCATTGCAACCGGGCAAACCATTATTGTCGACCCGCGCGTCAAAGGTCAGTTAAACCTGGTGTCGGAGCAACCGGTAGCCGACGATAAAGCGATCAAGACGCTGCAGTCGGCGCTGCGCATGCAGGGTTACGCATTGCTGCAAGATCATGGTGTGTTGAAAGTGGTGCCGGAAGCCGATGCGAAACTGCAGGGGGTGCCGACCTATCTCGGCAACACGCCGACTGCGGCGGGCGATCAGGTTATCACCCAGGTCTTTCAACTGCATTATGAGTCGGCCAATAATTTGCTGTCGGTACTGCGCCCGCTGATTTCGCCGAACAATGCGATCGCTGCGTACCCGGCCAACAATACACTGGTCGTCACCGACTATGCCGACAATGTGCGCCGGATTGCATCCATCATCGCCGGGGTCGATGTGGCGGCTGGGCAAACCGCCGACGTGGTGCCATTGAAAAATGCCAACGCGCCGGATCTTGCGGCCGAAGTGACGAAGATCCTCGACCCCGGTTCCATCGGCGGCACCGACTCAACGCTTAAAATCACCATCCTGCCGGAGACCCGCACCAACTCCCTGGTGATACGCGCGTCGAGCGCGGCACGGCTGCGTGAGGCGGAAGCCCTGATTGCC
>JAMFSV010000288.1 GCA_026225455.1 Burkholderiales bacterium
CGAGATTATCTACCGCCTCCACACTTCCGTCAACAGTTATTTGCTTTCGCATTTCCCTGCCAACCCCGCAAACCCTTACCTCTCTTGGCTTTCCGGTTCCCCGCCCGCTTCGCCCTACTTCGGCGCCGCTGCACAGGGAGACGAATCATAACCACTCAACATCACCCTGGCAAGAGGTTTTTTGACCCACTCCCCTTTTTTCCATCAACGCTGCTTGAAAACCGGCTTACGTTTCTCCAGGAAGGCGCTCATGCCCTCCTTCTGATCTTCGGTCGCAAACAAGGAATGGAACAACCGGCGCTCGAAGGTTACGCCTTCCGCCAAGGTGGTTTCATAAGCACGGTTGACCGATTCCTTGGCCATCATCACGGCCGGCAGCGAGAACTCGGCGATCTGGGCCGCCGCCGCCAATGCCTCGTCCAGCAAGCTGGCCGCCGGTACTACACGCGACACCAGGCCGGCACGCTCGGCTTCCGCCGCATCCATCATGCGGGCCGTGAGACACAGGTCCATGGCTTTGGCCTTCGAGACCGCGCGCGGCAAGCGCTGGGTACCGCCCGCGCCCGGTATCACGCCCAGCTTGATCTCAGGCTGGCCGAATTTCGCCGTGTCGGCCGCAATGATGATGTCGCACATCATCGCCAACTCGCAGCCGCCACCCAGGGCGAAGCCAGCCACCGCCGCAATAATCGGCTTGCGTATCGAGCGGATGGTCTCCCAATTGCGCGTGATGTAGTCGCCTTTATAGACATCCATATAGGAGTAGCTCGCCATCATGCCGATATCGGCACCGGCGGCAAACGCCTTTTCACTCCCCGTCACCACCACCACGCCGATCTGCTCATCGGCATCGAAGGCCTTCAAAGCAAGGCCCAGTTCATCCATCAGGGCGTCGTTCAGCGCATTCAGCGCTTTCGGGCGATTCAGCGTGACCAAGCCGACCCGGCCGCGCGTTTCCACCAAAATATTCTCGTATGTCATGTCACCTCCTGTTTATCAGCGATTAATCCCGAACTGCGCGCCCAAGCCGTTTGGGTGAGCGCACGAAAAACTTTCTGGTCATAGATATTTGATGCTACCATTAACCAACCAACCGGTCGGTTAATTTATTGAGATGCTTGCTGTAACGCATAGGAAGCGTCAATCGCTTACTCTGACTCCGGTCATCCAGCCCGCGACCCGCGCTCATATCGCCGATCTTTTTTAAGCCTGCCTACCCATTCCGCCCATGACACATACTTTCTTCACCAAGCACGAAAGCACACTCACGAAAGCACTGGAAGCGATCAGCACACGTGGGTACTGGAGCCCGTTCAGCGAGATCCCCAATCCAAAAGTGTACGGCGAAACGGCGGCAGCCGACGGCGAAGCCGCATTCAAGGCGCACCTGAACCGTGTTTTCGAGCTCGACCAGCCCACCACGGGCAAGACGGTCGGTGCGGAAGTATCGCCGTTCGGTATCGAACTCAAGCTGAGTTACCCGGAACCCGACACGGAAGCCCTGTTTGCCGCCGCGGCGCACGCCCAAGTAAGCTGGCGTAAAGCAGGCCCGCAAGCCTGGGTCGGCATCAGCATGGAAATTTTGTCACGCCTGAATCGGGCCAGCTTTGAAATCGCCCATAGCGTGATGCACACCACAGGGCAGGCCTTCATGATGGCGTTTCAGGCCGGCGGCCCGCACGCGCAGGATCGCGCTCTGGAAGCCGTTACGTACGCCTGGGCCGCGCTGCGTACCATTCCGGGCACCGCACATTGGGAAAAACCGCAGGGCAAGAACCCGCCGCTCGCCATGCAAAAGAGCTACACCGTCGTGCCGCGCGGCACAGGTCTGGTGCTCGGTTGCTGCACCTTTCCCACCTGGAACAGTTATTCCGGCATTTTTGCCGATCTGGCGACGGGCAATGCGGTGGTCGTCAAGCCGCACCCCGGCGCGATTTTGCCGCTGGCAATCACAGTGCAGATTGCCCGTGAAGTATTAAAAGAGGCCGGCTTCGACCCCAATGTGGTGACCTTGTTTGCCACCAACCCGAACGACGGCGCACAAGTGCAGGCGTTGGCGTTGCGCCCCGAGGTCAAGCTGATCGATTTCACCGGCAGCACCCAAAACGGCGATTGGCTTGAGCAACATGCCCATCAAGCGCATGTCTACACCGAGAAGGCCGGTGTCAACCAGATCGTGATCGATTCAACCGACGACCTGAAATCGGTAGCGCGCAATATAGCGTTCTCGCTGGCACTCTATTCGGGGCAGATGTGCACCGCGCCGCAGAATATTTACGTGCCGCGCGCCGGCATCCGCACCGCTGAAGGCATGGTGGATTTCGACACCGTCGCGCAAGCTATTGCCGATGCGGTCAAAAAGTTGACTTCCGACCCGGCTCGCGCCGTGGACTTGATCGGTGCGATCCAGAACCAGCAAGTGGTCGACCGCATCGCCCAGGCGCGCAAACTGGGCGAAGTGTTGCTCGACAGCCAAGCCCTGGTCCACCCGGCCTTCCCCGAGGCACGCATCCACACCCCCTTGCTGGTAAAACTCGATGCCGCCACCGACGCGGCCAAATACACCGGCGAATGGTTCGGTCCGATTGCCTTTGTGATTGCCTCGGACGCCAGCACTGTCATGCTGCAGCAGGCCGGTGAGATCGCCGCTAAGCACGGCGCTTTGACCTTATCGGTATATAGTACGGATGACACCGTACTTGCCGCCGCCCATGAGGCCTCCTTAGCCGGCGGTGTCGCGCTTTCGGTCAACCTGACCGGCGCTGTATTCGTCAATCAGTCCGCTGCTTTTTCCGATTTTCATGGTACCGGAGCCAATCCGGCAGCCAATGCCGCACTGACCGATGCAGCCTTTGTGGCGAACCGTTTCCGGGTCATCCAGAGTCGTGTCCACGTAGCCCCGAAAGCTGAAAGCGCGGCGGCCTAACCCATGCGTGCGGAATATACTAAAAATACGCTCGCTTTCCGGAGTCCGTGATGACGCAGGCTTTTATCTGTGACGCAATTCGCACCCCTTTCGGCCGCTACGGCGGCATTCTGAAGGATGTGCGCACAGACGACCTGGGCGCAGTTCCCATCCGAGCCCTGATATCGCGCAATACGCGCGTCGATTGGCAAGCCCTGGACGATGTCCTGTATGGCTGCGCCAACCAAGCGGGCGAAGACAATCGCAATGTCGCGCGCATGTCGGTCTTGCTCGCCGGCCTGCCGCTGGATGTGCCCGGCATGACCATCAACCGGCTGTGCGGCTCGGGGATGGATGCGGTCGGCTCGGCCGCGCGCGCCATCAAAGCCGGTGAAGCCCAGTTGATGATTGCCGGCGGCGTCGAAAGCATGACCCGCGCGCCGTTTGTGATGGGCAAAGCAGCCACCCCGTTTGCGCGCAATGCCGAAATTTTCGACACCACGCTGGGCTGGCGTTTTGTCAATCGGCTGATGCAAAAACAGTTCGGCATCGACTCGATGCCCGAGACCGCCGAGAACGTCGCCAGCGATTTCAACATCAGCCGTGCCGATCAGGACGCGATGGCGATGCGCAGCCAGCAGCGCGCCGCGCGGGCCCAGGCGGAAGGTATTTTCTCGCGGGAAATCACCCCGGTGCACGTGCCGCAGAAATCCGGCGACACCGTCAGCGTAGTCCGCGACGAACATCCCCGTGAGACCAGTCTCGAATCGCTGGCCCGTCTCAAAGGAGTGGTTCGCCCTGACGGCACGGTCACAGCGGGTAACGCCTCAGGCATCAACGACGGCGCTTGCGCCTTGCTGATCGCCAGTGAAACCGCCGCCCGCCAACATGGATTGACCCCGCGCGCACGCGTGCTCGGCATGGCCACCGCCGGCGTTGCACCGCGCATCATGGGCATCGGCCCGGCACCGGCCACGCAAAAACTGTTGGCCCGACTCGGCATGACACTCGATCAGTTCGACGTCATCGAACTCAACGAAGCGTTTGCCGCGCAAGGCTTGGCGGTGCTGCGCTTGCTCGGCATCCCCGACAACGACGCACGAGTCAACCCCAACGGCGGCGCCATTGCCCTGGGTCATCCGCTCGGCGCTTCCGGCGCCCGGCTGATCACCACCGCCTTATGCGAACTCGAACGCGTGAACGGCCGTTTCGCCCTCTGCACCATGTGCATCGGCGTCGGACAAGGCATTGCCATTGCCATCGAGCGCGTCTAAAAAAATCAAGCGCCCGCTGCTCAAATTCGTGGAGGAGACCCCCACCATGCCGTACACCGAGATCGCACTCGAACTCGATGCAGGAAGCCAAGTCGCGGTCTTGACGCTGAACCGTCCCGAGCGCCTCAACAGTTTCACCCGGCAGATGCATGCCGAAATAAGAAGCGCGCTCGATACTGTCAATCAGGAAGGAATGCGGGCGCTGGTGATTACCGGCGCCGGCCGGGCTTTCTGCGCGGGCCAGGATTTATCCGACCTCAATCTGGGCTCGGGCATCTCTCCCGACTTGGGCGACCTGATCGCCGAAAATTTCAATCTCCTGGTGCAGCGCCTGCAAGCGTTGCCTTTGCCGGTGATCGCCGCCGTCAACGGTACCGCAGCCGGCGCGGGTGCGAATCTCGCATTGGCCTGCGACCTGACGTTGGCCGCGCGCTCGGCCAAATTTATCCAGGCCTTCGTCAAAATCGGTTTGGTGCCGGATACCGGCGGTACCTGGCTCTTGCCGCGCCGGGTCGGCATGGCTCGCGCATTGGGGCTGGCGCTTACCGGCGATGCCCTGAGCGCCGACCAGGCCGAAGCCTGGGGCATGATCTGGCGCAGCGTCGAACCTGCGGCGTTGCTCGACGAAGCCATGCAACTCGCAACGCACCTGGCCACGCAACCCACCCGCGCAATCGCCGCCATCAAACAAGCAATGCATGCCGGTACGGCGCAAACACTGGACCGATCGTTGGATCTCGAAGCGCGCTTGCAACGCGATCTCGGTCAGTCGTCCGATTACCTCGAAGGCGTCAATGCCTTCCTGGAAAAACGCCCGCCACTTTTTACCGGACGCTGAGGCCGCAGCGCAGCCGTTACGCTCACGCCGCAGCGCCGCTTTCAGTTTCACGCCGAGAGGAAGATCCGCATGATGAACCATGACGCACAAGACCTGGCGCATGCCGCCGCACAAGCCATGTATCAGAATGACCGCGCCTCCCAGGCGCTCGGCTTGGTGCTCGAGGAGGTGCGCCCCGGTTATGCCCGGATGTCGATGATCGTACGTCCCGACATGCTCAACGGCCATCAAATCTGCCATGGCGGCATGATCTTCACCCTGGCGGATTCGACTTTCGCCTTTGCCTGCAACAGCTACAACATCAATACCGTCGCCGCCGGCTGTTCCATCGAGTTTATGCAACCGGTGCCGGGCGGCGAACAGCTCAACGCCGAAGCGACGGAACAATTGCAAAGCGGTCGCCACGGGGTATATGACATCCGCATCACCAATCGGGCAGGCGAAGTGGTGGCTCTATTTCGCGGCAAATCGACCCAGATCCGCGGCACCGTGGTCCCGGTCGCCGAATAAAAGCCCCGCAGGAGATTCCGATGAAACGCACGCATCCCGGCGACAATGACCACGGCTTACCGCTCGACCCAATTGAAACCGCGAGCCAGGACGAATTACGCGCGCTGCAATTCGCCCGGCTGAAACACACCCTGCTGCATGTCTATCGGAATTCCCCCGTCTATCGCCGTAAATTCGACGCAGTGGGCGCCCACCCCGACGACTTGAAAACGCTGGCCGACCTGGCGCGGTTCCCTTTCACCACCAAACACGATCTGCGCGACAACTATCCCTACGGCATGTTTGCCGTGCCCATGGATCAGGTGTCGCGGATTCACGCCTCATCGGGCACCACCGGCCGCCCGACGGTGGTCGGCTACACCGCCCGCGATATCAGTACCTGGGCGGATCTGGTGGCGCGCTCGATTCGCGCCGCCGGTGCCCGGCGCGGCGACAAGGTCCATATCAGCTATGGCTACGGCTTGTTCACCGGCGGCCTGGGCGCGCATTACGGCGCCGAGCGTGCCGGCTTGACCGTGATTCCATTCGGCGGCGGCCAAACCGAGCGGCAAGTGCAATTGATCCAGGACTTCAAGCCCGAGATCATTATGGTGACGCCCAGCTATATGCTGTCGATCGCCGACGAATTCGAACGGCTGGGCCTGGACCCGGCCGCATCGTCGCTGAGCCTGGGGATTTTTGGTGCGGAACCTTGGACCAACGATATGCGCCGCGCAATCGAAGCACGGATGCAAATCGACGCGGTCGATATTTATGGCTTATCGGAAGTAATGGGCCCGGGAGTGGCATCCGAGTGCGTCGAGACCAAAGACGGCCCGACCATCTGGGAAGATCATTTCTACCCGGAAATCATCGACCCCATCAGCGGCGAGGTCTTGCCCGACGGCGCATTCGGCGAACTGGTATTCACCTCGCTGACCAAAGAAGCCCTGCCGATTATTCGCTATCGCACACGCGACCTGACACGTCTGCTGCCGGGAACCGCGCGCACCATGCGGCGCATGGAAAAAATCACCGGCCGCTCGGACGACATGATGATCATCCGGGGAGTGAATGTATTCCCGACGCAAATCGAAGAACTGCTGCTCAGGCAACCTGCATTGGCACCGCACTATCAAATAGTACTGACCAAGCAGGGGCCGATGGATTGTGTCACCGTCATCGTCGAACCCGCGCCCGAGTGTGCCGCTGACAGGGCGCGTTTGAAGTCTGCGACCGACGCGCTGGAATACGATATCAAAGCATTTATCGGGGTCACGGCGCACATTGATTTGCGCTCGGTCAATGGCATCGAACGCTCGGTCGGCAAAGCCCGGCGTGTGGTCGACCAACGTCGATAGAATAATGAAATGGGCCGGCCGACGAGGCCCCCGCCAAGCTCAGGGATTGGGTTTGAGTATCCACATCCGGCCGGCCTGTTTCATCTTGCCGGCCAGGTCGCCTGCCGCGTCTCCCAAACCCCAGAAGAAATCGGCCCGTACTCCGCCTTTGATCGCACTGCCGACATCCTGGGCGAACACCAATTGATTGAGCGGCTGGTTGGTCAAAGGCCGGGTGGTGGCAAGAAACACCGGCATGCCCAAAGGAATCGAAGCCGGGTCCACTGCAATCGACCGTTCCGGCGTCAACGGCACCCCCAGCGCTCCGAGCGGGCCATCGGCCTCGCCGCTGGCCACCGGTGCGGACTCCTTGAAGAAGACAAAACGCGGGTTCACCTCCAGCACCGCCTCGACCCGCCCCGGATTGGCTCGCGCCCAGGCACGGATGCCCTGCATCGAGGCTTGCGAGGCCGACAACTCATGGTGTTCGATCAACCAGGTGCCGATGGATTTATACGGCTGGTTGTTGGTGCCGCCGAAGCTGACACGCATTACCGAACCGTCTTCCAGCACAATCCGGCCTGAGCCCTGAATTTGCAAAAAGAACGCTTCGATCGGGTCGTCGACATAGACCAGTTCAGAACCGTTAAGCATACCGCTGCGGACCAAGGTGGCGCGAGACGGCAGCGACCCGTTCTTGGCATGACCGGCGGGCCAGCGATACAGCGGGTACAAGTAGGGATCATGGCGGAAACGCGACCCGCGCAATTCGGGTTCGTAATAGCCCGTGACCAGGCCGCGCACCGAACCGTCGTCGTTGGCCACCTGGAACGGGGTGAAATACTGTTCGAAATAACTGCGGGCCGAAGCCGGATCCAATTCGTCGATCTGTGCCGCGGCGGCACAGGCACGCACCCAATCGGACTGATGTGCCAGTTTCAGACAATTGGCCCGCAGCGCGGCGGCCGCGCCAATCAGCGTATCGTCCTGCCAGCCGTCGACCTGCTGCCACGCCACCGGCGTCAGGTGCGCACCGATTTCCCCGCTATAAGGTTCGCCGGCAACCGGTTGCGCCGTGGTCGTGGTGCTCGGCGCCCGGGTATGTGTGGCGCACGATGCCAACAGCAAAGCCAGCAGCAAGATGCCAACGCTCTGCGCCCAACCGCGGCGCATACCGGGGCCGGCAACAGGAAACCTGGCTGAACTCATCAATTAAATCCCTTAATTCCGTTACCGCCGAAGCCGTCATGACGCATCCGGCGCAACATGCTTGCGACACAAGCGCGCGCGCATCGTGCGCCAGCCGCCGCCGTATCGGCAGCAGTAAAGGCTGGCGGAACTGCGCAGCAGGTCACGTCAATGCAAAGTCCGCGGCATCTGCAAGATAAATTCGGGCACCGGCGCGTCGAAACGTGTGCCGTCTTCGGCGACGCAGAAAAAGTCGCCGCGCATGGTGCCTTGCGGCGTGGCGATCACCGCCCAACTGGTGTATTCGAAGTTTTCACCCGCGGCCAGCAAGGGCTGATGGCCGACCACGCCCAAGCCTTTGACCTCCTGCACCACTTGCTCGCTATCGGTAATCACCCAATGCCGGGCAATCAATTGGGTCGGACCCTGACCCTGATTGCGGATGGTGATGGTATAAGCAAACGCGTACTGGCGCTGCTCCGGATTCGACTGCTCCGGCAGATACTGCGCCCGCACCGTGACATTCAATTCATACTGGCTCATCGTATTCCCGCTAATTAGGTTGGCGCTCGCACGGCCCAAGCCTGCAGCGCATTCTGCTTGATCGCAGCCGTTGCTGCAACCGGGCGGCACCCGGGCCGCGGCATGGCACGCCGCGCAGGCTCACTATGCACGACTGGCCGGGTGCCGCGTATCGCTAGCCGTCCACGACTAGCCGTCCGCCAACATACTGGCACGAAGCCGTGCTGGGCAGGATTACAAGGCGCGCAAGCAGGACCAGGGTAAAATATCAAAAATCGACTTACAGACCCCCTCATCATGACGCAATTCCGTATTTCTCCGTCCATTCTTTCCGCTGATTTTGCCCGCCTGGGTGAAGAAGTCCGCAATGTCGTCGCAGCCGGCGCCGATTGGATCCACTTCGACGTCATGGACAACCATTACGTGCCCAATCTGACCATGGGCCCCATGCTCTGCGAAGCCATCCGCCCGCATGTCGACGTGCCGATCGACGTGCACCTGATGGTCAGCCCGGTCGACCGTATCGTGCCCGATTTCGCCAAAGCCGGCGCCAATATCATCACCTTCCACCCGGAAGCCTCGGATCACGTCGACCGCACCCTGTCGCTGATCCGCGACCACGGTTGCGAGGCCGGTCTGGTACTTAACCCGGCAAGCTCGATCAACCATCTTGACCATGTGATGGATAGGCTCGACGTGGTGTTGCTGATGTCGGTCAACCCGGGCTTCGGCGGCCAGTCGTTTATTCCGGAAACCTTGAACAAGCTGCGCCTGGTGCGCGCCAAACTCGACGCCTATCAAGCCCGCACCGGCCGGGAAATCCGCCTGGAAGTGGACGGCGGCGTCAAGATCGACAATATCGCGGAGATCGCAGCCGCCGGCGCCGACACTTTTGTCGCCGGTTCGGCCATTTTCGGCAAACCCGACTACAAGGCCGTGATCGACCAGATGCGCGCAGCACTGGCCGCCGTCGCCGCATGACCGAGCCGCGAGCCGCCGCCGTGTTGCATACCCCGCACACCCCGCGCAATATCGCCACGGCGCAGATCCGCGCGGCACTGATCGATCTTGACGGCACCCTGGTCGATACCGCCCAGGACTTCACCGCCGCACTGAACGGCATGCTGACCAAACTCGGGGCACGCCCCGTCGACCGCGCGGAAGTCCTGCTATATATCGGCAAAGGCTCCGAAAATCTGATCGCCCGGGTGCTGGCGGCCCGCTTCGACGCCACTCAAGCACAGGCCTTATTCCAGCAGGCATTCGACCGTTACCAGACGGAATACGCGAGCGTCAACGGCCGCTACACCCAGCTTTATCCAGAAGTCAAAAGCGGACTGGATGCATTGCGCGCGGCCGGCATCAAGCTGGCCTGCGTCACCAACAAGCCCCATCGCTTTGCCGTCGAATTGCTGCAACACTATGGTTTGCTTGAATATTTCGCCCTGGTCTACGGCGGCGATAGCTGGCCGCGCAAAAAGCCGGACCCCATGCCCATGATCGAAGCCTGCCGCGCCTTGGGTGTCGCCGCAGCCCATACCGTCGCCATCGGCGACTCCGAAAACGACGCCTTGGCGGCGGCGGCGGGCGGCCTATGGTCGCTGGCGGTGCCGTATGGTTACAACCACGGCCAGCCTGTACAAACAATTCCCGCTGATGGTATAGTCGAAAATCTGCTGCAGGCGGCACACCTTATTGTGCGGTCCGCGGCACCACACTGATCTCAATCGATATGTTCCTGAATAAAAAACGAATTCTGGCCGACATAAACCTGGGCGCCTGGCCCTGGCGTCGCTGGTATTGGTGACACTCACATTTGAGTTGCGACCGCTGAAACCCTTTTTCAGCACCCGTTTTTTACTTCGCCGTACGCTGCGCTATCCGCATCAACCTAGCTCGCTGCCCCGCTTAAATTACCCATTTAAGCGGCTGCGCTAAAATTTGTCCGCTTAAGCTTTTTAGGCGGCCGGGCAGGTTTTGTGCGGATTCCCGGAGCAGGCACCCCGCCCGTGTATCCTTCTAGTCTGCCGCGCGCCTGATTGTGCTGATCAGGGCGCCGCGACCGGACCGACCGGGCCTCAGGAATCTTTATGACCGAACTAGAATTTCAATCGCTCGCGGCTGACGGCTACAACCGCATTCCCTTGATTGCGGAAGCGCTGGCCGACCTCGAAACACCGCTGTCGCTTTATTTGAAGCTGGCCCAGGCGGAACGCAACGGCGCCAATTCGTTTCTGCTCGAATCCGTGGTCGGCGGCGAACGTTTCGGCCGTTATTCGTTTATCGGCTTGCCTGCTCGCACCCTGATCCGGGCCTTCGGCCAACGCTGCGAGGTGGTTCGCGACGGTGCGGTGGCCGAGACCCATAACGGCGACCCGCTGGAATTCATCGCCCAGTTCCAGGCCCGTTTCAAAGTGGCGCAGCGTCCCGGCCTGCCCCGTTTTTCGGGCGGCCTGGCCGGTTATTTCGGCTACGACGCGGTGCGCTACATTGAGAAAAAACTGGCCGATTCAGCGCCGCCGGACGATTTGGGTCTGCCCGACATCCAATTGCTGCTGACCGAAGAAGTTGCGGTGATCGACAATCTCGCGGGCAAACTCTACCTGATTGTATACGTCGACCCGACCGCCCCCGAAGCCTATACCCGTGGCCGCCAACGACTGCGCGACCTGCGTGCGCGACTACGTTCGACGGTACAGCCGCCGGTGACCTCGGCCAGCGTACGCACCGAAATCTACCGCGAATTCGAGCGCGAAGACTATCTGCGCGCCGTGCTCAAGGCCAAGGAATACATCGCCGCGGGCGAGTTGATGCAAGTGCAGATCGGCCAGCGCCTGACCAAGCCGTTCCGCGACAACCCGCTTTCCTTATACCGCGCCCTGCGTTCGCTGAACCCGTCGCCGTATATGTACTTCTACAATTTCGGCGAATTCCAGGTGGTCGGCGCGTCGCCGGAAATCCTGGTGCGCCAGGAACAGCGTTCCAGCGAAAACGGACCGCAACGGATAGTCACCATCCGCCCCCTGGCCGGCACCCGGCCGCGCGGCGCCACGCCTGAGAAAGATGCGGAACTGGCCACCGAACTGCTTAACGACCCGAAAGAAATCGCCGAACACGTGATGTTGATCGACCTCGCGCGCAACGACGTCGGCCGCATCGCCAAAACCGGCTCGGTGGTGGTGACCGACCAGATGGCGATCGAAAAATATTCGCATGTGCAGCACATTGTCAGTTCGGTCGAAGGTCATTTGAAAGATGGCGTCAGCAATCTTGACGTACTGCGCGCCACCTTCCCCGCGGGCACCCTGTCGGGCGCGCCGAAGGTCCGCGCGATGGAATTGATCGACGAACTCGAACCGATCAAACGCGGCCTGTATGGCGGCGCCGTCGGCTATCTTTCGTTCTCGGGCGAAATGGACCTGGCGATTGCGATTCGTACCGGCATCATCCGCGGCGGCAACCTCTACGTGCAAGCCGCCGCCGGCATCGTCGCCGACTCGGTGCCTGAAAGCGAATGGCAGGACACGGAACACAAGGCCCGCGCCGTGCTGCGCGCCGCAGAACAAGTGCAAGACGGCCTCGACCGCGGCACGGAGGAGTTTTGACCATGCTGCTGATGATCGACAACTATGATTCCTTCACCTACAACCTCGTCCAATACTTCGGCGAGCTCGGTGAAGAAGTGCATACCGTGCGCAACGACGCCATCACCCTGGACGACATTACCGCGCTCAAACCAGCGCGCATTTGCCTGTCGCCGGGACCGAGCAATCCGGGCAATGCCGGCATTACCCTGCCGGTCCTCAAGCATTTCGCCGGCAAGCTGCCGATTCTGGGCGTTTGCCTCGGTCATCAAGCCATCGGCGAAGCGTTTGGCGGGCGCGTGATTCGCGCCAAAACCATCATGCACGGCAAAACCAGTGTGATTGAAACCGACGGACGCGGCGTGTTCAGCGACTTGCCCAAGCAGTTCACTGTGACGCGCTACCATTCGCTCGCGATCGAACGCGCCACGCTGCCGGACTGCCTGGA
>JAMFSV010000289.1 GCA_026225455.1 Burkholderiales bacterium
CGCAGGGACCAGCGGCACTCACCTCGACAGCGCGTGGGTGCGAGTGAGCGGCAACTGGGCCGGCCCGAATTACGGTGTGAATCTGCCGCTGCGCGCCGGCATGGAAGTCAATCTCGATTGCATGGATGGCGACCCCGACAAGTTATTTATCTCCGGGGTAATGCCAGGCGCCTTGAATATGCCCGCCACCTTCAGCAATGCGGGGGGCTTGCCGGGCAATCGTTACGTGGTGGGGATCAAGACCGATGAAGCCCGGGGTTCCGGCTTTAATCAATTGCGGCTGGACGACACCTCGGGTCAAATCAGCGCCCAGCTTGCCAGCACCCATGCGGCGAGTGAACTCAATCTCGGCTATTTGACTCATCCGCGCACGGATGGCTACGGCGTAGGACGTGGTGAAGGCGCTGAATTGCGCAGCGATGCCAACGTAGCGATACGCAGTGGCAAAGCCATGCTGCTGTCGGCATGGCAACGCCTGGGCGCGAGTGACGGCCAACTGGCGCGCGATGAATATCTGCAGTTGATGCAAGAGTGCGTCGAGCTCTTCAAAAGCCTGGGGGATTATGCCGCGCAAAACCAGGGTGTGGCGATGGATACCCAAGCTAATAGCGATCTCGCATCTGCCGTCCAATCGTGGAACGACGGCGAGGCACCGGCTAGCGTAAGTGCTACCTCCTCGCCCCAGGCTGTGATTGGCATCACGGCACCGGGGGGCATCAGCATGGCGACACCGAAGACGGTGGCAGCTTACGCTGGCGGCAATATCGATCACGTCGCGCAAAACCATGTCCAGTTGACCGGCGGTCAGCACGTCAACGTCAACGCGGGGCATGGCATCGGCTTGTTTGCCCATCAGGAGGACATCTCCGCTATCGCCAATCAGGGCAAAGTACGGCTGCAAAGCCAAAGCGACGATACCCTGGTCGATTCCGCAAAGAATATCAAACTCACGGCGGCCGGCGGCCAATTGGCTGGGATGGCTAGCGATCAGGTGGTGTTCATGACTTCAGGCGGGGCTTATCTAAAACTACATGACGGCAACATCGAATTGGGCTGCCCCGGCAGTTTTAGCGTGAAAGCCGCCAACCATAGTTGGTCTGGAGCCGCCAGCGTCAGCACGGACATGCCGAAGTTCAAAAAGAGCCGCTTGGGGCGCGTGCCCAAACTGGTTCGCCCCACCGATGGTCAGCCGCTATCCGGTTATGCCGGCGAGGTACGGCAGGCTTCAGGTGCATTGATCAAAGGGCAGTCCGATAGCGCCGGCAAGATGCCGTCGATTAGTAGCGACCAGTTCCAGCAACTGGCAATGAAATTTTTTAAACCGAATGCGTAAGCATTTGCAAAATCTTACATGGCAGATATAACTACTCCTCCGCGCATACAAGTCGGCAGTGTGCAAGGCGTCACGCTGTTCAATGCCGACACGCCGCTGATCTGCGTCAAGCAGATGCCTCTGCCGGGCGTCGTGATCTTCGTCCATGGCGTGAATTCGGAAGGTGAATGGTACAAAGACGCCGAAGCAGGACTGTGCAAAGGCTTGAACCGGCGCCTGGGGCGTTATCACGACCAGTTGATGTATCACGGCACCGAAGCTGGGCAAATGACCCCGGTTACCTACCTTGATAGTCTGACGGCCGATGGGTTTATCAATCCTAAAATGTGGTCGGGTACCTATATTCAGCCGGAAGCCTCATTCTCGCCCGTAATCCATTTTCGTTGGGGGTATAAGGCGAACAAGGATGAACTGAAGACCTACGGCCAGGATATTTTCCTGAACGAACAGAACTATTGGGGCGGCGGTCCATTCCAGAACGGCTGCACCAGTCTGCCGGATATCTGGAATGTCGGGGTCAACGACCGCCTGTTTGGCTGGATCACGCTGCAGCATTTGAATTCGTCGACACGCCCGCTCTATTCCAGCCCGCCGCGCACCTACGGCGCACTGGCGGCGTTGCGTTTGGCCCGGCTGATCGAAACTATCCGCAACAAGCAGGCCGATGTGCCGATCACCCTGGTGTGCCATAGCCAGGGCAATATGGTTGGCATTGCCGCCGCGTTTATCGGCGATACACGACCGCCTGTTACCGATCCGTTCGGCAAGACCGGCCGTTGCGTGGCCGACGCCTACGTCCTGAGCAATCCTCCCTATAGCCTGGTGGGCGAGAGCGTCGCCGACACCTGGTCGCAGCGTGCCACCGCTGATTCGAAAGGCAACTTGGGACGTGAAACCGGCGCAGCGCGGGTTGAGACCTTAAAAAACTTCTTCAACATCATGCGCGAGCGCGCCGCGCTTGAGCACGACGCCGCCGAGATCGATGCGGAGATGGGCAATACCCGCAGCTCAGACAGTGGCGGCAAGCCGTTTTCTGCCGCGTCCGATCGTGCCGCGCATGGTCTGAAGGGCACCCATACCTTTGGCCGCGTGACGTTGTACTCCAATCCCCATGATCAAGTGATTTCGGTCACCACGGTGCAAGGCATAGGCTGGCGCGGCATGAGCGATCAGGAAGTGGCCGACACCGGCGGCGACGGGGTGTTGACGCAACGCGTCTTTGCCTCCGGTTTCGAAGTGGGCAAACGGCCTGAGGCAGCGGGTGGGAGCCTGATTTATGCCTGCTGGGCGGACGACTGGCGGGGGCCGCGTCAAGCCGGTAATTTCTGGTACCCGCCATCCCCGCCGGCACGCTTTGCCTTATTAAAAGCGGAGCAGGCCAATGCCTCATGCATCGGGCATGTCTCGACCGCCTTGACTGCGCCCTTGGGTTATCTGTACGACATGGTCACTACGTTCCCGGGGTTGAAGGTGCCGGTCAATGCCGATCCGCCCCAAGGGTGGTCGGTCACCATCACCGCGCCGCCGCTGGATCAGAGTTTTATGCCGGTGGCGCTGCGTTATGGGGCGGTATCGGAGGTCGACGATGGTGCTGGACATAAGAGCGCGTTCAACGAGGGTTACGACCCGCCGGCCTTGGCGCGAGATAAAACCCGAGCGGCCGATCCGGCCGATCCCTATTCCAGCTATGTCAGTCCGGCGACCACGGGGACCGACGGGCACTCGGTCACGCCGCTGGGTGATGAGCAAAGCGAGGCGGCGCAGCGTTACGAGGATCATGCGGATCTGCGC
>JAMFSV010000290.1 GCA_026225455.1 Burkholderiales bacterium
GGTCGTTGGGCAGGTGTTCGAGATAACCGCCGTCTTTCCAATTGTTCGGTACCGGGTCGGCTGTCGGGCGTTCGACCAGAGCCTTGAGGCCCTGATCCTGGTTCGGGTAGCGGCCATTGTCGAGGCGATATAATTTAAGCGCTTGCATCAGCGTTGCGATATCCTGTTTGGCCGCGACCCGGCGCGCTTCATCGGGGCGGCTCATGATTTTCGGCACGATCAGTGCGGCCAGTACGCCGATAATCGCAATCACCACCATCATTTCGATCAGCGTAAAGCCGCGCTGTGCCAGACCGGGCCGCGATCGGCCGGGCCGCGAGCGGCATTGGCGTGACAAAGCAGGTGTTGTGGAGGAAACGTAGAGTTGCATCGGGTTCGACCTCGGTAAACTAGAGTTGCGTTACTGGGATGGCTTGCACCGCTCTTCGGCTAAACAATTGCGCCGGTTTGCCGCACTGACAAATTTAGTTCGCATATTGTCGCTAGAATGGGTGCCAGTTTTAAGTCAGATTGCTCATTTCATTGCTTGCTCGATACTATGAATCGCCTTATGTCTCGTATGCCATCACCTATGCCGCCACGTCTTGCCCCACATTTTGCCGCACCGCTTGCGTCGCTCGTGCTCTTCGGCGTCTTGTGCGCGACCCTGACCTATTGGACCGTGACCTTACGCACCCAAAGCCATCTCACCTCGGATGCGGTGCTGGCCGGCCGCACCCCGCCCTCGGTCGACGACGCGGCGCGCCTGTTCGGCGGCCAGCAGGACAATCGCGCCCATGACATCCACCTGCTCGGCGTCTTGAACCTGGGAAACCGTGTGGCCGCCATTCTCAGCGTCGGCGACGACCCGGTTCATGCGGTCGGCATCAATCAGCAAGTCGGCACGGCCGGTACTTTGGCCGAGGTGCGCGCACGCTCCATCGTGATCGAGCATCACGGCGTACGCAGCGAAGTGTTTATGCCCGCTGCGGGCGCCGATTCCACTATCTACATGCGCTGAACTTCCGCTTCAGCGCGGTTTTTTACTGCACCATCTGATTCAGCTCGATGATGGGCATCATCACCGCCAGCACGATGGTCAGGACGATGCCGCCCATCACCAGAATCATCAAGGGTTCGAGCAGCGTGGTCAAAAACATGGTGCGCCGCTCCAGCTCCATCGACTCGCCGCTGGCCGCCCGATCCAGCATGGTGGTCACGTCGCCGGTGGCTTCGCCCGAACGAATCAGGTGCACCAGCACCGGCGGAAAAATCTGCGTGCCCGCCAGCGCCCGCGACAACGATGTGCCTTCCCGCACCCGGCCTATCGCCTGCTCGATGACGCCGCGCATGGCAACATTGTTCAAGGTTTCGCTGGCCGCCTGCAAGGCACGCAGAATCGGCACCCCGGCCGCCGTCAGAATGGCCAGGGTGCTGGCGAAACGCACCGTGTTATAACCGCGCACCAATTTGCCGATCAGGGGCGCGCCCAGCAACCAGCGATCAAAGGCCAGCCGGGGCCCGGGCATCTGCAAGATTTTGCGCAGGGTCCAGCCGCCGAGGCCGAGGCCGATCAACAAAGCCCACCACCAGCCGCGGATAAAATTCGACGCGGCCAGCATCAATACCGTGAGCAAGGGCAACTGCTGTTTGGTCGAAACAAACACATTGACCACCTGCGGCACCACGTAGCTCAGTAAAAAACTGACAATGCCGATGGCGACCACCGTGACCACCACCGGATAGGTGAAGGCCAATTGAATTTTTTGCTTGAGCGCGTTGCGTTGTTCGATATAGTCGGCCAGGCGCGATAACACCAGGCCCAGCTTGCCGGTATGCTCACCGGCGGCGACCAGCGCCCGGTAAATTTCGGGGAAGTCGCGCGGATGCAATTCCAAGGTGTTGGCCAGCGAATGGCCGCCCAGCACTTCGGTGCGGATCGCGGCCATCAGGTCGCGGATATAGTCGCGCTCGGCCTGCTCCGACAGAATGCCCAGCACTTCGTCCAGCGGTAGACCGGCCACCAGCAAGCTGGCAATCTGGCGTGTCACCAGCGCTTGCTCGCGGGTCGACAGCTTGCGGCCGAAGGTCAGGCGTTCGTGCCTGACCCCCCGCGCATGTTGCCCGGCGGCTTCCACGGTCAACGGCGTCAGGCCCTGAATGCGCAATTGTCCGCGTGCGGCGCGTGCGCTTTCGGCTTCGATCACGCCGCGCTGCGGCCGGCCGTTGGGATCCAGCGCTTCAAAGCGGAACGCCGCCATGGCTTATTGTTCTCCCGTGCTGCGGATCACTTCTTCCAGCGAAGTGATGCCGCTGCCGAGCCAACGCCCGGCATCTTCGCGCAGCGTGCGCATGCCGTTCTTGCGACCGGCGGCGAGGATCTCGGCGTCGGCTGCCTGCTGATGGATCTGGGTGCGGATCGCATCGTCGATTTCCAGCAACTCATAGATGCCGCGCCGGCCGCGATAACCGGTTTGGCCGCAGTGGTCGCAACCGACCGGGCGCCACACGCCGTCAACCTCGATACGGCAATGCGTGCACAGTTGGCGCACCAGCCGTTGCGCCAGCACCCCGAGCAAGCTGGACGCCAGCAGGTAAGGTTCGACGCCCATGTCGGTCAAGCGCGTGACCGCCGAGGCGGCGTCGTTGGTGTGCAAGGTGGCGAGCACCAGGTGACCCGTCAGCGACGCTTGCACGGCGATCTGCGCGGTTTCCAGGTCGCGGATTTCACCGATCATGATGATGTCCGGGTCTTGCCGCAGAATCGAGCGCAGGGCGCGGGCAAAATTCATCCCGATCTTGTCGTTGACCTGGGTCTGGCCGATGCCGCCCAAGTCGTATTCGATCGGATCTTCCACCGTCATGATATTCGACGAGGAGGCTTCCAGGCGCGCAATCGAAGCGTACAGCGTGGTGGTTTTGCCCGAGCCGGTGGGGCCGGTGACGAGTACGATGCCATGCGGTTTGGCGATCAGGCGGTCGAAGATCGCCAGGGTATCGGCGGCCATGCCCAAGGCATGCAAATTAAGCCGCTCGGCGTCTTTTTCGAGCAAACGCAGCACCGCGCGTTCACCGTGGCCGGTGGGCAAGGTCGAGACCCGCACGTCGACCGGCCTGCCGCCGACGCGCAAAGTAATGCGGCCATCCTGGGGCAGGCGCTTTTCGGCGATATCGAGTTGCGCCATGATTTTGATGCGCGAGATCAGTGCGCCGTGCAAAGCCTTTTTGGGGCGCACCACATCGCGTAAAGTGCCGTCGACCCGGAAGCGCACCACGGAGGTATGCTCGAACGGTTCGATATGAATATCCGAGGCGCCTTCACGCGCGCCTTGCGTCAGCAGGGCATTGATCATGCGAATGATAGGCGCGTCGTCTTCCGATTCCAGCAGATCCTCGATTTCGGGGATCTCCTGCATCAAACGCGACAGATCGACTTCTCCTTCGACTTCTCCCACCACTTGCGCGGCGCTGCCGCCATGCAAAGCGTAGGCGCGGCTCAAGGCGGCGGCCAGTTCGGCTGCCGGTTTGCGCAACAAAGTCAGGGCGCCGAAATTGCGTGCGATCTCGGCGATGGCGGCGGGTGGCGTGCGTTCGCTGATCCAGACTTCGACGCCATCGGCATGCTGATGCGCAATCAGGATCTGGTTGTCGCGGGCAAAGCCGTAAGGCAATAGCCGTGCGGCCACGCCGGAGGCGGCCTGAGCGGCTGGCGCCGGAGCCCCGCCGACGCCGATCCCCGAGTCAGGACTGGAATTCGGGCTGGAGTTCGAGCCCGCCCCGGCCGCTGGATGGTCTGCGGCAATCACTGCTGCGTTCCTGTTGCGCCCGATGCCGCGCCGGCCGGCCCCGCCGGTTGCGATGCCGCGGACGGTGCCGACGCAGGCGTGGCCGGCTTCGTAGCCGGCTGCGCCTTGATACTTTCTTCGCTCGGCACCAGCAAGCCTACGCCGTTGCTCGGCGCGCCGCCGGTCGCGGTTCCGCTGGCGGAGACAGGCGCCAAGGCGGGAATTTTTTCATCGCGGATATTTTGGTTGTCCGATTGGTAGCCGTTGGTTTCGCCGCGAATGTAGTTATAACGGTCGGTCGAGATATGCTGCTCGGTATCGCTGTCGCGAATAATCACCGGGCGCAGGAACACCATCAAATCGGTCTTGGTGCGGTCCTTGTTCTCGGTGCGGAACAAGGCGCCCACCACCGGCAAGCTGCCTAACCAGGGCACCTTGCTGTTGGCATTGGTGTATTGGTCCTGGATCAAGCCTCCCAGTACCACGATGGAACCGTCATCGGCCAATACCGATGACTGAATCGAACGTTTGTTGATGGTCGGGCCGGTGGTGGCGCTGCCGGTGCCGGCCACCACGCTCGAGCTTTCCTCATAGATCTGCAGCTTGATGGTGCCGCCGGCGGTGATTTGCGGGCGCACATGCAAGGTAATTCCAACGTCCTGCCGGTCGTAGGTCTGGAACGGCGTGACCGAGGTGGTGGTGCCGGTCTGGGCATAAGAGCCGGTGACGATAGGCACGTTCTGGCCGACCACAACTTTGGCGTCTTCGTTGTCCAGCGTAATCAGGTTAGGCGTCGACAGCACATTGACATCGGTGCTGGTCTGTAACGCTTGCAGCAGGGCGCCCAAACCCAGATATTTGCCGAATTGATGCAGTAAGCCGATGTTCAGCCCGTTGTTGAGCAGGGTCGAGGCGGCGGTGGCTGCCGCGCCGTTAGCACCCGCGGCGTAACCGGTGGCGGTCAAATTGACAATGCCCTGGCTGGTGGTGGTGGCGAAGTTGCTGCCGCCGTACACCGAAGTATTGCTGCCCAGGCTCAACAAGCCCTGCCATTGCACGCCCAACTGCGCGGCTTTGTCGCTGCTCAATTCAACGATCAGCGATTCGATATAGACTTGGGCGCGACGTGCGTCGAGCTGGTCGATCACGTTGCGCAAGTTGCGATAGACCGGCTCGGA
>JAMFSV010000041.1 GCA_026225455.1 Burkholderiales bacterium
GAATGGATTCGGGGCAGGAACAAGACAGTTCCCTATCGTGCCACAAACAGGCCTGAATACCAGCAAAAACACGGCGACAAACAATGTCTTTGGCTTGCCCGGCTACGTCCCGATGTGCCTTGCACCCTGACACGCATCCGGCTACGCCGGTTCATCATTATTTTAGCCAGGGTTTGAGTCTGAGACGCGTCAGCCTGGAAAAATGAGTTAATGGGCTTGTGCTGTTTCAGCATAAAGGTCTCATCGCGTCACCGCGCTCACCCATAAAAATCCACTTTTCCGGTAAAAAATACCGAAACAAAATAGATTCCTGCGGCGAGATCAGCAACGGGACGCCAGCGCCATGCGCGGCAAAGCGGATTGTGCTCCAGGGCCAGTCACCACCCGACTACGGCCCAATGTTTCGCTGGGCGGGTCGATCTCCCCCCATTTGGCACTACAATCGCAGCCTTATCTTGAGATATCCGATCCCCGATGCATCCCACCCGCCCGGCCACCCAGGCCAAACCTTTTTTTGCCACGCTGGACGCGATCCGCGGGGTTGCCGCCATCCTGGTGATGATGCGGCATGTCCCCTTCTTTTCCGCGTTCTCGTTTCAGGAAAGCTATTTGGCGGTCGACGTATTTTTCCTCCTGAGCGGCGTAGTCATCGCCAATGCTTATGAACAACGTCTGCTGCAAGGTCTGTCGCTACGGCGTTTTATGTTGCTGCGAGTGATCCGCATTTACCCGCTGTACCTGTTGGGTTGCATGCTGATGCTGGTGGCGTTGTACCCGGACGGCCTGCCTGACTGGAAACCGCTGTTGTCGATGGTGGCGTTGGCCGGTCTGTTATTGCCCAATTTGGCGGGCGACCCGCCGTTTCCGCTGGACCACCCGGCTTGGTCGCTCTTTTTCGAGTTGTTGGCCAACCTGTTCTACGGCGTTTTCGTGCGCCGCCTGAATACCCGGCGGCTGTGGTTCGTGATCTTGATCTCCGGCTTCGGCCTGGCCATGATTCTGGCGTATTCGCGATATCACAATCTGGATTTCGGCTGGTTGCGCAAAACCCTGGTACTGGGTCTGTTCCGGGTCGCTTATTCGTTTTTTGCCGGGGTACTTCTGTATCGCGCTTTCGTCAGTCGCGCTTTCCTCAGACATGGCCGCAGCGCGCCAGGTGCCGCGGTCCGCTCAAGCTGGAGCCGCCATAGTCTGCCCTGGTTGATTGTCGCAGGCGTCGCCGCCATCCTGATGGCCAGTCCCGCCGAGGCGTTGCGTCCGTGGTTCGACTGGATCGCCGTGGTCGCGGTATTCCCCGGCTTGATTTATCTGGCCTTGAGCCTGCCGCCCACCGGCCCCGGCGTCAGCGTGGCGCGCTGGCTGGGCATATTGTCCTATCCCATCTATGTGCTGCATGTGCCGCTGAGTATTCTGCTCGGACCCGCACTACAACAAAGATTAGGCCGCGACGGCCCGTGGCTGGGTTGCGGGTTTACCGCGGTGCTGCTGCTGTTATGCTGGGGGCTCAGTCTCTATGTTGACGCGCCGCTGCGCCGCCGTCTGCTGGCCTGTGCCGAAGCCGGTTATGCTCGCCTGCGGCAGCGGACCGGCTGAATCGCTTCGGCATGCCCGGCATGCCCTTAAACACGACTTGCTCACCGCCGGTGAGCAGTGCACGATACCGTATGCTCAAATCCCTGACCACTTTCTGGAAAAAATGGCGCGCCTCGCCCAGCAGCGGCCAGCAAATCGATGCTTTGCTGGCTCATGCCGACCCGCTCGCGCCGCTGGCTCAACGCAATCAATGGCTGATCGAAGTCGCGCATTGGCTGCATCGCGGCGGCACTCTGGCGCCATCCGATGCCGGCAGCTTAAATCCGGGTAGCGACAGCGGCGCCGTCAAATTCCCGCCGCATGCCCGTTTGCGTTACCTGCTGCAATTGCTCGACCGCAATCCCGTATGGAAGGCGCGCTGTGCACTCACCTTGCGCCGGATCCTGGCCGATAGCGATACCATTTCTTTACTCTGCGAAAGCGGCATGCCGGTGCACTCGGGCTTTATCGGCGCTTTGCTGGAACGGATCCAGCTCAACCTGATTCCGCCCGCGCCCAACAGCACCGACATTACCGCCCTGTTCACCCTGATGTTCACCTCGGCGGACGATGCGTTATGGGTTGCGGCACTGCCGGACGCCATCCTTGAGAAAATCGGCGAGTTGTTCAATCACGGCATCGCATCCGACGAAAAATACGCAGTCGGCCGGCTGTCGCGCGATTTACTGACTTCGATCCATACCCTTGTGTGCCAGATCAGCGCGACCGGCCTGTCGGGCGCGGTACGTACCCGGCTGCCCGGCAATCGCCCCGAAGACGCACCGTTTTTTCAGCTTGGACGCGCCATCGAAGCCGTGACGCTGGCCCATGCGGCTTGGTCCGAAGCCCAATTGCAGGCAGCGACGATTGTGCTAAGCGCCGTGCCGCCCGCCGCCGCCGAAACCGCTCAGGCGGCAGCGGCGCAGCGCGCCATGCAACAGGTGGAGGTCAATCTGCTCAAGCAGCGCCTGTTGCAACAAGTGAATTTTCTGCGGATCTTGCTGGACCAGTGCCGCATTGCTTCGCGCACCATCTATTCGCACCTGGAAGAGAACGGCGTCAGTGTCGAAATCGTGTTTCAAATCGAACGCATGCAGACCCGCATCATGCGCGTCGAACATCTGCTGGAAGCCTGGCTGTCCGATCATGAAATGGAATCGCGCGCGCGCCTGATTGCCGAGTTGATCACCTCGAATCGGGCCAGTCAGAGCGTCACGGTATTGATGCGCAATACCTTCGGCATGCTGGCGCGCAAAGTGGTCGAGCGCAGCGCTGAAACCGGCGCGCATTACATCGCCCACGACCGTACCGAGTACTACAGCATGCTGAAAATGGCGGCGGGCGGGGGCCTGGTGACCGCCTTCACGGTCTATATCAAGTTCGGCGTCACCGGCGCGCATTTGCAGCCCATGGTCGAAGGTTTTCTGGCCGGGCTTAACTATGCCCTGAGCTTCTTGTTGATGCATTTCCTGCATTTCACCCTCGCCACCAAACAACCGGCCATGACGGCGCCCACCATCGCCCACAAGCTCGATGATGTCGATAATGCGGCAGGGCTGGATATCTTCGTCACCTCCGTGATCGCGCTGGTGCGGACTCAGGCGGCGGCCATTTTCGGCAATTTGATTCTGGTGTTTCCGGTCTGCTTGCTGGCCCAGCTCGGTTTTGCCGCCTTATTTCACGGCAATCTGATCTCACCCGCCAAAGCCCATCACACCCTGGAATCGTTTTCGCTGCTCGGCCCGACGCCGTTTTATGCCGCTTTCACCGGGGTCCTGCTTTGGTCGTCCAGCCTGTTGTCCGGCTGGGCCGATAACTGGTTTGCCTTGCATCGCATTGGCGATGTGCTGACCTACAATCGGCGCTTGCGGCTGGTGTTCGGCGAAGCAGGCGCGGCGCGCATCGCGGCGTTCTGGCACCGAAATGTCTCGGGCATCGTCGGCAATGCTTCATTGGGCATGATGCTGGGCCTGGTGCCCGCCATCCTGACCGCGTTCGCCGTGCCGTTTGAAGTCCGGCACGTGACGCTGAGTACCGGTGCGATTGCCACCTCGATCGGGGTGCTGGGCCCCAAGGTCTTGGAAACGCCGGTGTTCTGGTGGGCGGTGGCCGGCACCGTGAGCATGGCATTTCTCAATGTGCTGGTGAGCTTTGCCCTGGCATTCCAGATGGCATTGCGTTCGCGGCAACTGCCAAAAACCGACCGGCGCGCACTGAATCGCGCGATCTGGCAGCGCATTGGCGCCAACCCCTTGTGCCTGCTGTTTCCCCTGGCGAATCAAGCGCCGTCGCCTGAGCCCAAGGCCTGAGTTTACAGGTGCGAACGGCGCTCAGGCCGGTGCCAAGCAGGCCTTGGCAGGCAATTAAGCATCAGGGCGATCAATCATCGCTGATCGCCTTGGGCAAGCCTTGATGGCTTTTAAGCCTGCCTTGCTTACCCTTCAGCGCTGACCTCGAACGCCTCACCGGTGGCAAAAAACGCGCCGCCCGCGAGGTAATGAATCGAACGCTGCGCCGGGTCGGCCGGGAAATGCCAGCGGCCGGCGGAAAATGCCGCAGGATCGGCCCAGGCCGCGACCACCTCGGCGATAAACAGATCGTATTTTTCCTGGTTATGCGGCTCCGGGATCACCCGGCATTCCAGCCAGCCCAGGCAACCCGCAATCAGCGGCGCGCTTATTTGCTGCGCCGGGAAAGTGACTAAACCGGTTTCGGCAAACTTGTCGTGTTCACGTCCCGAATCCGAACCCACCGCCAAGGTCTGCTGCGCCTGGGCCCGGGTCGGCAGGTTCAAGGCGAATTCACCGGAAGCGTCGACCAATTCACGCGTCAGCGCGGTGCGGTCGATCACCAGCAGCACTTTGGGCGGATTAAAGTCGAGCGGCATCGACCACGAAGCCGCCATCACGTTGCTCACTCCGCCATGGGCGCTAGTGACCAGCACGGTCGGGCCGTGGTTGAGCAAACGGTAGGATTTGGCGAGTTCAACGGCAGGGTAAGGGAACATAGCGGAGGGCATGGCGGCGGCCGGGAAAGAGTCAGCCGCCATGTTACTGTGAAATGTTTTGCCGGCGGCTTTACCCCTGGCACCGTCAAGCCCTTTGGCGCTGACACGGATGCCGGGTAAGTTCCGCATGCTTTGCTACAATCGGTTGCGATGGGTGCGCTTGAGCAGCCATTGCAGACGCCTCGCCGCCGACGGCATCCGACTTGCCCGATTGCACACCTAGCCCTTCTCAATGCTCCCAGTCTCTGTTCCCTCGCCGACGACTCCAGACGCGCCTATTGGAGCGCACTCACCGCCGCCGCAACCCGTCGGTCTGCTGCTGGCGGGCGGGCGCGGCATACGCTTCGATCCAAGCGGGCAACAGAACAAGTTGTTGGCACCGCTGGTGCATGGCGCGCAAACCGGGTTGCCGGTCGCGTGGCTTGCCGCCACGCATATGAAAGCGGCGCTGGCGCGGGTGATTGCGGTGGTGCGCCCGGATGGTCCGCAGGCGGAAGCGCTGGCGCGTCTGCTGCAGGATGCCGGGTGTGAGGTCCTGCCGACCCCGGCGGCGCAGCGCGGCATGGGGGCCAGCCTCGCGGCGGGTGTCGGCGCAAGCGGCGAAGCCGTGGGCTGGGTGATTGCGTTGGCCGACATGCCGGCGCTGGCGCCCGCCACGATTGCCGCGGTCAGCGCGGCGCTGATCACCGACGAAGCCATTGCCGCGGCCTGGTACCACGGCGTGCGTGGGCATCCGGTGGGTTTTGGGCGCGGCCATCGGACAGCCCTGACACAACTCGATGGCGACACCGGGGCACGTGCTTTGCTGCAGCAGGGGCAGGTGCTCAGGATCGATACCGAAGATGCCGGCGTGCTGCGCGATATCGATACTCCGGCGGCACTTTGAATCTGGGTATGGCAGGCACTTATCCGGCGCACGGAGTAGGCGCACTGAGCAGCGGACCCGATGAGCGAAGCAAACCGCGAACCACCACGGCAGACCATTTGAGCGGAATTTAACTATCAGGGCCGGATCAAGTCAGGCAAATCGCGCGGTATCGGTCCGAAAAAAACTGCAGCTGCACTGCAACACGCGCCGCGGATCAACATTCTCTGCTGCAGAGTCGGCCGATGCCCACTATGATTGTCCTACATTGTCCTACGGTAGTCTTGGCGACAGCCCCCGGTACGTCGACGCAGCCCAACAGGCCCCACCGCTTGACGCTGTTCGGAAGCCGGCCCTTAGCCCCTAAATCGGAGCCCTCCGCGGCGACCACGGAACCCACCATGATCACTCTTAACATTAACGGCCAGAAACACGATGTCGACGTAGCGCAGGACATGCCCTTGTTATGGGTGTTGCGTGATGTGGTCGGCCTGACGGGAACCAAATTCGGCTGCGGCATTGCGCAATGCGGTGCCTGCACGGTACACCTGAACGGTCAGCCGGTACGTTCATGCGTCACCCCGGTGGCAGCCGTCGGTGAGCAGTCGGTCACCACTATCGAAGCGGTAAACGCAACGGCCGCCGGCAAAAAAATTCAACAAGCGTGGCTCGATCTGGACGTGGTGCAATGCGGCTACTGTCAATCGGGTCAGGTGATGTCGGCAAGCGCGTTGCTGAGCACCACCCCCGACCCCAGCGACGCCGATATCGATGCCGCCATGGCCGGCAATATCTGCCGCTGCGGCACCTATGTGCGCATCCGCGCGGCGATCAAACAAGCTGCGAAGGGAGCTTGAGATGCGCGCCTCGCACACCCCGGACGCGGCTTCAGGCCCGCACGCGGAATTAAGCCATACACGTCGGCAGTTCTTGAAGTTCGGCGTGGTCAGCGTAACGGCTGCAGCCGGCGGCGGCATGTTGCTGAGTTTTGCCCTGCCGGCTGCCGCGCAAGGCGGTCCCGCCAGCGCAGCACCCAACGCCGGCGATTTTGCGCCCAACGGTTTTATCCGCATCGACCGAAGCGGTAAGGTCACGCTGATCATGCCCAAGGTGGAAATGGGCCAGGGCGTGTATACCTCGATTCCGATGCTAATTGCCGAGGAACTCGAAGTATCGCTGGATCAAGTGCAACTTGAGGCAGCGCCGCCCAATGAAAAACTTTATTCCGATCCCAATCTCGGCGGCCAGCTCACCGGCGGCTCGACTTCGATCCGTTATGCCTGGGACCCGATGCGCCGTGCCGGCGCCACCGCACGGATGCTGCTGATCGGTGCCGCGGCCCAGCAATGGCAGGTCGATCCCGCCAGTTGCCACGCCGAACACGGTAGCGTGATCCATGCCGAGAGTCAGCGCAGCGCCGGGTACGGCACGCTGGTGGATACCGCCGCCAAGCTGCCGGTGCCGGCCACCGTAGCTCTCAAAGACCCCAAGGATTTTAAGCTGATCGGCACCCGCGCCAAGCGCCTGGATTCGCCCGACAAGGTCAATGGCCAGGCCCAGTTCGGCCTCGATGTGCGGTTGCCCGGCATGTTGTATGCGGTGGTGGCGGCGTCCCCCGTGGTCGGCGGCAAGCTGGCCCAGGTCGACGACAGCATCAGCAAAACCTTGCCCGGGGTACGCCAGGTGGTACGCCTGGATAACGCCGTCGCGGTGGTCGGCGACCATACCTGGGCCGCCAAACGCGGCCTGGCCGCGCTCAAGATCGAGTGGCACGAAGGCGTCAACGCCAAGCTCAGCAATGCCGACCTGATCGCCGATCTGGTTGCGGCCGGCCAGCGCACAGGCGTGGTGGCGCGCAAGGATGGCGACCCGGCGACACTGCTGGCCCACAGTTCGAAAAAAGTCGAGGCGGTGTATCACCAGCCCTTCCTGGCGCACGCCACCATGGAGCCGATGAATTGCACGGTGCAGGTGACGCCGGACGGTTGCGATATCTGGGTCGGCACCCAGGTGCCGACCTTTGTCCGCGATGCCGCGATGAAGCTGACCGGCTTGAGCGCCGACAAGATCCGGTTGCATAACTTCCTCATCGGCGGCGGCTTTGGCCGTCGGCTTGAGGTCGATGGTGTGGTGCAAGCGATCCGCATCGCGCAGCAGGTCAAGGCGCCGGTCAAGGTCTTGTGGACGCGTGAAGAAGATATCCAGCACGATATGTACCGGCCGTATTATTACGACCAGATTTCCGCCGCGCTGGATGACGACGGCAAACCGGTGGCGTGGTCGCACCGGATTGTCGGCTCCTCGATCATGGCCCGCTTTGCGCCGCCGGCATTCAAGAACGGACTCGACCCGGATGCGGTCGAGGTGGCGGCCGATCCGCCCTACGACCTGCCCAATATTTATGTGGACTACGTGCGCCAGGAACCGCGCGGCGTACCCACGGCCTTCTGGCGCGGGGTCGGGCCGACCCGCGGCACATTTGTGGTGGAAAGTTTTATCGACGAACTGGCTGCCACGGCCAAGATCGACCCGGTCAAATACCGGCTCGACCTGCTGGGTAAAACACCGCGTGCGAAAAACGTCCTGCAAGTGGCCGCCCAGGCGGCCGGCTGGGGCAATACCACGCTGGCCGAGGCCGGTTATCGCAATGGCCGCGGCGTGTCGGTGATGCATGCGTTCGGCAGTTTCCTCGGCATGGTGGCCGATGTCGCCGTCAGTCCGCAAGGCGAGGTCAGGGTGCAACGGGTGGTCTGTGCCGTCGACTGCGGCATGACGGTCAATCCGGACACCATCGAAGCGCAGATCCAGGGCGGGGTGATTTTTGGCATCACCGCCGCCTTGTACAGCGAAATCACCTTCAAGGACGGCCGGGTCCAGCAAAGCAATTTCAACGATTACCCGATGCTGCGTATCGACCAGACACCGCTGATCGAAGTGCATTTGGTAAAAAGCGCGGAAGCGCCGGGCGGCATCGGCGAGCCGGGTACCGCGGCACTCGCGGCGGCGCTGACCAACGCCATTTTTGCCGCCACCGGCACCCGGCTGCGTACCTTGCCGGTAGGCCAACAACTGCAGTCGGCCTGAGATGGACAGCGTCGATCTGGAAGTTCTCAGCGCAGCGCTGGCCTGGCATGTGGCCGGGCACCCGACCCTGTTGGGCACCGTGGTCAAAACCTGGGGCTCGGCGCCACGGCCGCCGGGCTCGATGATCGCGATTCGCGACGACGGCCACGTCAAGGGTTCGGTCTCGGGCGGCTGCATCGAAGATGCGCTGATCGAACAAGTGCGTAGCGGCGAGTTGCGCCCGCTCGCACCCGTGACCTTGACCTACGGCATCACCGCCGATGAAGCGCATCGCTTCGGCCTGCCCTGCGGCGGTACGCTGCAAATCGTGCTGGAGCCGGTCGCCGGTCATACGCAACTGCGGGCTTTGCTGGAGGCGGTGCAGGCCAGCCGCTTGATCACCCGCAGCGTCGATCTCAACAGCGGCGTCGCCACCCTGACGGACGGCGAGCATGCGCCGTTACCGGTGTTCGACGGCCAACGCATGATCACCAGCCACGGCCCGCGCCGCCGCTTATTGATTATCGGTGCGGCGCAGGTTTCGCGTTATCTGGCCAATATGGCGCTGGCACTCGACTATCGTGTGATCGTCTGCGACCCGCGCACCGAGTACCTCGACGAATGGGACGTGCCCGCGGTCGAGCTGTCGAGCGAGATGCCCGACGACCTGATCATCCGCTTGCAACTCGATGCCCATAGCGCCGTGGTGGCGCTCACCCATGACCCCAAGCTCGACGATATGGCCTTGCTCGAAGCGCTGAAATCGCCGGCATTTTATGTCGGCGCGCTGGGCTCGCGCCTGAACAATGCACGGCGCCGCGAACGCCTGGCTTTGTTCGACCTGTCGGCCGAGGAAATTGCCCGTCTGCATGGGCCGGTCGGACTCGACCTGGGCGCGCGCACGCCGCCGGAAATCGCGGTGGCGATCCTGGCGGAAATCACCGCGATCAAGAACGGCGTGGTGATTGCCGGCAGTGAACGCCGGCGCCCTCAGGCATCTGCCACGGCCGGCGCATTGGATACGCAAAGCGAGGCCGAGGAGTCCCGCAACCGCGAATCCAACGCATCAGGCAAGTCCCACGGTCTACCGTGAGATCTTGCGTGCAACGAGAGGTCAGCGGCACCGCAGGTCGAATCAGGCGCAAGTCGGACACGCTTCGAAGCAGCCCATTTTTGAGGAATCAGATGAACATAATCCATCTCCCAGGTTGGGCCCTGACCCGGCTCTTGCTTCCCCTCATGCTGGCCGGTGCCTGGTCCAGCCAGGCGCGCAGTGCGCCGATCCCGCCCGCGGATTTGTTGCAGCAGGGCAGCTATCTGGCCCAAGCCGGCGATTGCATTGCATGCCACACCGCAGCCAAAGGCCAGCCGTTTGCCGGCGGCCTGGCGATGAATACCCCGATGGGCGCGATCTACACCACCAATATCACGCCGGACCCGGCCACCGGGATCGGCAATTACAGCGAAGCCGACTTCTCCCGGGCTTTGCGCGAAGGGGTGGCGAAGGACGGGCACAACTTGTATCCGGCGATGCCTTATCCCTCGTTCGCCAAGATCAACGATAGCGACATGCACGCGCTCTACAGCTACTTTATGCATGGCGTTAAACCAGTCAGCCAGGCCAACCGCAAAGCCGATATTCCGTGGCCGCTCAATGCCCGCTGGCCGTTGAAGTTGTGGAATATGGTGTTTCTGAAATCCGGCATCTATAGTCCGAAACCCGATCACGATGCGATGTGGAATCGCGGCGCGTATCTGGTGCAGGGCCTCGGCCATTGCGGCGCCTGCCATACTCCGCGCGGTGTGGCGATGCAGGAAAAAGCCGGCGATGAGGGCGACGCGCAGTTTCTCGGCGGTGCCTTGCTGGATAACTGGGTTGCGTCCGACCTCAGCGGCACCCCGAATAGCGGCTTGGGCCGCTGGTCGGAAGCGGAGCTGAGCGGATTCCTGAAGACCGGCGCCAATACGCACGCGACCGCATTCGGCTCGATGACCAGCGTGGTCAACAACAGCACGCAAATGCTCAGCGACGACGACTTGACGGCAATCGCGCATTATCTGAAAAGCCTGCCGCCCGCCAATACCGAGACCGAGCCGCCGTACCAGTATGCCGACAAGGGCGCCGCGGCGCTGCTGGCCCGGCCCGCCGGCCATACCGACGCGCGGCTCTACAACGAATTCTGCGTGCATTGCCATGCGGTCGACGGCCAGGGACATGTGCCCGTCCTCGCGCCGCTGGCGGGCAATCCGAATCTGTTGGACTCGAATCCGGTATCGTTGATCAATGTGGTGCTGAACGGCAGCGACGACTTGGTGATCCAGGGTGTGCCGGCGTCTTACCCGATGCCGAAATTTGCCAAACAGTTGAATGACGAACAGGTGGCCGAGGTGGTCACCTTTATTCGCGCCAGTTGGAATAACAATGCGCCGGCGGTGACGGCCGAGCAAGTGGCGAAGTTGCGCCGCAGTACTCAAGCGGCGCGCTAAGTGAGCACATCAAGTGGGCGGGCCAAGCGGATGCGTTAAGCGGCGCATTGAGCCGCGCGTTGAGCCCATAAGGTAATGCGCTCAGTGCAGCAGCCCATACTGCCAGGCAAAAAATACCGCTAACGCCAGCGCGATCGTCAACAGCATATGCCGGGTCCAGGCGCTGACGACGATCGCCACGGTCGCCGCCACCAGTTGCGGGTTACGCCAACTCAACTCCAGCCCCACGTGATGCGGGGCCAGCACCATGGGGGAGATAATCGCGGTCAGCACTGTGACCGGGACAAAACCCAGGGCGGTGCGCACTGCCGGAGAAAACCTGACACGCTCGCCCGCCAGCAGCACCAGGGCTTTGGTCAAATAGGTCACGCCCGCCATGCCGATGATGATAAACAGGGGATTCATGGCGCGGCCTCCCCGGCTGCCGCCTCGACCCGCACGCCGCGCGACAGCACCAAGCCCACGCCGATGCCGCACAATACCGCCGCCAGCAAACCCAATTTATACGGCCAGTCCTGCCAGGCATAGGCCAACGCCCCGGCACTGAGAGCAGCCGCCAGCGAACGCAGGGTATTCAGTTGCGGCACCACGATAGCGATAAAGGTGGCGACCATGGCGAAATCGAGACCCAGTGCCTGCAAACCGGGAAACGCGCTGCCGAAGATCAGGCCGACCAAGGTCCAGCCCTGCCAATTCAAATACATCGCCACCCCGGAACCGAACATATGCCAATGCCCATAAAGCCTGCCGGGTTGGCGCCGCTGCGACGCCACACTCACGGCAAACATCTCGTCCGTGATCAACATGCCCAATAACATGCGCCAGCGCCACGGCAGGCGTTGTACATAGGGTAATAGCGTGGCGCCATACAGCACATGGCGCAAATTGACGATCAGGGTAGTGGCCCACACCACCAGAAAACCCGCGTGCGAATCGATCAGGCCGATGCCGATAAATTGGCTGGAACCGGCAAATACCGACAAAGACATGAATTGTCCCTGCCAAGCGGGTACGGGGCTGGCCGTCACCAAGGTGCCGAAAATCACGCCAAAAGGCGCGGCACCGAGCAACATCGGCAGCATATCGCGGGCGCCGGCGGCGAATTCGTTAAACCGGCTGGTATCGGTATCGGCGGGGGGCATGACGGGATCTGAATTCGAGCTGGGAAAGCCAGCTTATAAGGTTGCCCACCTGCGAGCTTGTACGTTCTTGCGCTTGCTCTCGGATTACCGCCGAAGCGGATGACACGCTATAGGGGAAGATTTAAGGGACGGATGAGTTGGAGAATTAAGCGCTGGGTCGAGTGATGGATGCAGCCGGCCATAGGCCGTTCAATGCAAAAATCGCAAGAAAATGCTGCGTCGCAATATTTTCCTCTTGCTTTACCTAGCGTTAACCCTATACTAACATCTAGGTATTTACCCTAGGCATCGCCCCCACTACCGGGGCACGCATTTAAAGCAGGTGACGACAATGAATTTTCATACGAGAAAATGGGTTAAGCCCGAAGATTTGAACCCCAACGGCACCTTGTTCGGCGGCAGCCTGTTGTGCTGGATCGACGAAGAAGCGGCGATCTACACCATGTGCCAATTGGGCAATAAGCGCATCGTCACCAAATTTATGTCCGAAATCAATTTTGTCAGCTCGGCACGCCAGGGCGATGTGATTGAACTGGGCATGACGGCGACCCACTTCGGCCGGACCTCGATTACGCTGCGCTGCGAAGTGCGCAACAAGATCACGCGCAAAAGCATCGTGACGGTGGAAAAGATGGTCTTCATCAATCTGGATGAAAACGGCGAACCGGCACCGCACGGCAAAACCACCATCACCCCGGCCCAGGACGCCTCGCCTTCAATTGTTGCGGACGAAACAGCGGCCAGCCGCCCGGCGCCGGTCGAACCACAGGTGGCCAAGCCCCGCGAATTGGAAACAGTCGGCGCCTGAGCCAGGCCTGAGCCAGATTAACCAGCGCAATGCCACGCAAGCGTGGCGTTGCGCGAGCTTGTGCGCCGGCGCATCAATGCAAGGCGGCAGCTAATGACAATGAGGCAAGGGCCTGGGCCAGCCCCAACTTAAGCGCGCCGCTCGAAGAGATAGTGCGCCACCCCCCACTCGTTGCCGCCGGCGTAACCGAATAGTTCGGCAACCGCCATATAGAACATGCGCCAGCGCCTGAACCAGAGCAACGCTTGATCGGGACCGTAGGTAGCTTCGAACCACGGCAAGATTTGGCCTTTGGCGCGGTCCATGCCGGCCAGCCAGTGGTTGGCGGTGCGCTGGTAGTGTTCGCCGCTGACCCACCAATTGCGTTGCAGCTTCAGGTCGTCCTGGAAATGCGCGAACAGCGCTTCCGACGGCATCGTGCCGCCCTGGAAAAAATACTGGGTCATCCAGTCGCGCCGGTCCTGAACCTCAAAATGATAAGCCAGCAGGCGATGCGCAAAAACGTGCACAAACAACTTGGCATCCGGCTTCATCCAGCCCGCCACCTTCTCGAACAATAAACCGTAGTTCTTCATATGCTCGAACATTTCGATCGAGATCACCCGGTCGAAAGCGGTGCGCACACCTACCGCGGCGAATTCGAAATCGACAATATTGCCGGTCAGGATGCGCAGGTTTTTCAGGCCGCGCTCGGCGGCACGGCGTTCGATAAATTCGCGTTGGCTATGCGAATTGGACAGCCCGACGATCTGCGCATTCGGATAACGCTCGGCCAGCCATAACGACAATGAGCCCCAGCCGCAGCCGAGATCCAGAATGCGTTGCCCGTCGGCCAGCTTGGCGCGTTCGGCGTAGAGCGCCAGCATCGCTTGCTCGGCCTGGGCCAGCGTTTCGTCGCCGGCCGGATACAAGCAGCTCGAATATTTGAGACAAGGTCCGAGGTGCAAATGGAAAAACTCCGCCGGCACTTCGTAATGCTGCTGATTGGCCAGCTGGGTTTCGATTGCGATAGGGCTGGCGCGCAAGCCGTCGAGCAGCTTGTTGAAGCGCCGCGAGCGTAGTTCGCCGTCGGCTATCGCTTCGTCGCGCAGCCTCTGCTTGATCAGGACACGCATGCCGTAACGCGCCACCACATCGGGGATCAGGCCGCGCTCGCACAATTCAGCGGCGGAATATCCGCGACGCACGCGTGGCCCCGGCGTGCTCTCAAAAAATGACGTGCTCACGAACAACTCCTTTTGAGTGAGTACTTGCTGACAAAGTTAGCGCACCTTCTTGGGCGGCCAAGGAATCAAGGCACTCGTGGTACGAATATATTCAGCATAATCGGGACGGCTACGCGCGGTTTGCGCTTCCGTGAGCGGAATCCCGGATACTTTAAGCAGCAGCCACGCCATCACCAGCGGCGGAATCAGCGTGACCCATAACCACGGACTCGCCAATGCCAAAATCGCATAGGTCAGCCAGTGCAGGCATTCAAAAAAATAGTTGGGGTGCCGCGAATAACGCCACAGCCCACGGCGGCAAACCTTGCCGCGATTTTCCGGCGCGGCTTTGAAGCGGCTTAACTGGCGGTCGGCACAGCCTTCTCCGGCAACGGAAATCAACCACACCACCAATGCCAGCAGATACACCGCGTTCGACGGTCGCAGCGGCTGGTACACCACCACCAGAAAACCCAGCGACAGCAACATGGCGAAGACCACTTGCAACTGGAAAAACCAGAACATATTGCGTTGCGCGGCGGGCCCCCATTCTTCCCGCAAGCGCGCGTAACGGCCGTCTTCTTCGCCCATATTTCGACGCAACAAATGGCTGCCCAGGCGCAAGCCCCATCCACCGCCCAGCAGCGCGGTCATCACTCGGACGGTCGGCTCGCCATTGGCCAGCACGGCATAGAGGACCGCCAGCGCGCCCACCGAATACGACCAAATAGGGTCCACCATGCCGGCGTTACGGGTGCGCAACTGCCAAAGCCAGGCCAGCGAGAAGATCAAAACAGCACTCAGATAGCCGATAAGCACAATCGAAACGGAATGCATACAGCCCTCTCCCAGGCAAAAAACGATTCAGGGTGGACCGGCCACAACGCGACAACGCGACACCGCGACGCCCCGGCTCTCTTCAACCCGTGGCGGAGGCTTTGCCGGTTCAGCATGGGCCCGCTATGCTCTATACGGGTAGTCGACCGATTTGGATGCAAGAATCGTGAAGATCCCGTTCGAATTCGATAACGCCGAATAAAAAATGACTTGAATCGAACGAAAAATGCGCAAAAACCACTTGGAACTGCAAGAAAATCCGCGCCGAACGCATGACGTATACCTGCCGCACAATAAGACACAGCCGCGTTGCGCGGCTGTGCGGTTCCGGCTAGATGCCGGGATGTTGCGCGTTCTGGACGCGCGGGTAAAACCAAGCGGATCGATAAGCGTCAAATCAGCAAAGGCAGACCTTCCACAAGGACCACGGCACACAACATGCCGAGTAGCGCGCCAAACACGCGCAGCGCATTGAGAGTCAGTTTGGACGCTACGGGAATCGCGCCAAAGAACAGCGCACCGGCAAGCGCCATGGGAATCAAAAGAATCAAATCCGTCAGCGTCAAAGTAGCCATGCTCGTCTCCTGCTTTGTTATGTAATCAGTATAGGAGACCGCCGGCCAAAAGAAAGTTGTATTTACCCTCGATCCGATGTCATGACGACAGCGACAAGACTAGGGA
>JAMFSV010000291.1 GCA_026225455.1 Burkholderiales bacterium
GCAGATTTATTTTATCGTCAACTGCACCGATTCGATCCGGTGGCTGGATAGCTGGTCCGCGCCGATCACGGTGGTGTTGTGCTTGGCGCTGGTGTGGTGGTCAACCTCGATAGCGGGTGGGGTGGGGTCGATGTTATCCACCCCGTCGCAGTTTGTCAGCGGCGGTAAAAAGGAAGGCCTGTTCTGGCTCACTTTCTGGCCCAGCCTGACTGCCATGGTCGGCTTTTGGGCCACTCTGGCCTTGAATATCCCCGACTTCACCCGCTTCGCCAAAACCCAGCGCGACCAAGTGGTCGGACAGTCGCTCGGTTTGCCGATTCCGATGGCCTTGCTCTCGGTGGTCTCGGTGGTGGTGACCTCGGCCACGGTGGTGATCTATGGCAAAGCGATCTGGGACCCGATCGATCTCACCAGCCGCATGACGGGCATCGGGGTGGGGGTTGCCTTGGTGATCCTGACCTTGGACACCATGTGCTGCAATCTGGCGGCCAACCTGGTGGGCCCGGCTTATGACTTTTCGAGCTTGTGGCCGAAAGGGATCTCCTACAAAACCGGCGGTCTGATTACCGCGGCGATTGCGATTGCCATGATGCCGTGGAAAATTCTGGCTTCGACCCAGGGTTATATCTTCACCTGGCTGATCGGTTATTCCGCTTTGCTCGGGCCGGTGGCGGGGATCATGGTGGTCGACTATTTCCTGATCCGCGGTACCGAACTCAATCAGCGCGCGTTATTTACCGAAGGCGGTGAATATTCCTATGAGAAGGGCTGGAATCTGGCCGCGGTGATTGCCATGCTGGTCGGGGTTTTGCCCAATGTGCCGGGGTTTTTGCATAGCGCCTTTCCGGCAGCGTTTCCTCATGTCGGCGAAATCTTCCAGAGCCTCTATACCTACGCCTGGTTCGTCGGGTTGGCGCTGGCGGCGGTGGTGTACGGTGTGTTGATGAAGTTGCGCCGGAGCCCGCGCGCCTCGCTGGGCCCGGTTTAAGTTTTTAGCAGGCGGACAGCGGCACGGCTTCGGTTGTGTTGCCAACCCAGGAGTGAAAGTCATGACGCTTTTGATACGTGGCGGCACCGTGGTCGATGCCAACCGGAGTTACCGTGCCGACGTGCTGTGCGACGGCGGCACTATTATCGCCATCGGCGACGCGTTGAGCGCACCGCCCGGCAGCGAGATTGTCGATGCCGGCGGCCAATATGTGATGCCGGGCGGCATCGATCCGCATACCCACATGGAATTGCCGTTTATGGGCACGGTGGCGAGCGACGATTTTTATACCGGCACGGCGGCGGGTTTGGCGGGCGGCACCACCAGCATCATCGACTTTGTCATTCCCAGCCCGCAACAATCGCTGCTGGAAGCATTCCAGGCTTGGCGCGGCTGGGCCGAAAAAGCCGCGTCCGACTATGGCTTCCATGTGGCCGTGACCTGGTGGGATGAATCGGTGTCGCGCGAGATGGGCACGCTGGTGCAGCAACACGGCGTTTCCAGCTTCAAGCATTTTATGGCCTATAAGAATGCCATCATGGCCGATGACGAGATTCTGGTGAATAGCTTTGCCCGCTCGCTGGAGCTCGGCGCTTTGCCGACCGTCCACGCGGAAAACGGCGAATTGGTGTTCAAGCTGCAGCGTGATTTATTAGCCCGGGGCTTGACCGGCCCCGAAGCTCATCCCTTGTCGCGTCCGCCCGAAGTCGAGGCAGAGGCGGCGAATCGCGCGATGCGGATTGCCGAGGTACTGGGCGTGCCGGTATATATCGTGCATGTCTCGGCCAAAGATGCACTCGATGCCATTGCACGCGCTCGCGGTGAGGGGCAGCGGGTGTATGCCGAAGTGCTGGCCGGACATCTGGTGATCGACGATTCGGTGTATCGCGATACCGATTGGGGCCGCGCGGCGGCCCACGTCATGAGCCCGCCGTTTCGTTCGCGGGAACATCAGGATGCCTTGTGGCAAGGTTTGCAAGCCGGGCATTTGCATACTACAGCTACCGATCATTGCTGTTTTTGCGCCGATCAAAAGGCTATGGGCCGCGACGATTTCACCAAAATTCCCAACGGTTGCGCCGGGATCGAAGACCGCATGTCGATCCTGTGGCATCACGGCGTGAATACCGGACGGCTGACGCCCAGCGAATTTGTACGGGTCACCTCAACCAATGCCGCCCAAATTTTTAATCTTTACCCGCGCAAGGGCGCGGTCGCGGTGGGCGCCGATGCCGATCTGGTGGTGTGGGACCCGCAGGCCACGCGCACCATTTCCGCGAGCACTCATCATCAGCGGATCGATTTTAATGTGTTCGAAGGCATGACGGTGCAAGGTGTGGCCACCCACACCGTCGCTCGCGGCAAGCTGGTCTGGGTCAATGGCGATCTGCGCGCGCAGCGGGGCGCCGGGCGTTATTTGCCGCGACCGGCCGACGCGGCATATTTCGCTGCCGGCAAGTTGATGAATCAAAGGAAAGTGGTACAAGCGGTTGAACGAGCGGCGGGCTGATTGATCCCGGCCGCACCTGGCCGGCCGCACCTAGCCGGCCGCACCGCTTCACCCCCGCTGGGCTGGGGCAGGTGGAGCAGGGCCACGCAACCGCACCGATTTTCGTGCCGTGGCGTGGCCTTTTTGTTGTCAGCGGCCTATCGGTGGGGGATCCGCATCGACTGCGGCTAGCGCACAACACAATGTTATATTGTTTCAATATGGATATGTAATGTTATAACATTCTGGTTTTAATCCTGTCCCTAGGTTAGAACCAGAAAAATGAATCGAGATCATTCCCGCAAGCGTTTGACGCCGCCTCAGCGTCCCTCCCGTCTATTTCAGGCAAGCTTGATGTCCTGGAGTTTATTGGCCGCAGGCCATGTTTGGGCACAAACACCGGCACCCGCCGACGCCGGTGCTATCCCCGGAACCGTCACCGAGACGCCTCCCGCGACCGTTTTAAATACTCCGACGAGCCCGGCGGACGGCGTGCCGCCTTCGGGCGCTCCGATCAAGATCGATGTCGTGCGGGTGAATGCGGCGCGGCTCGACCAGGCGCGTAACAGCTTGCTGCCGGAGGCCGGCAGCAGTGTTTATCGCATCAGCGCCGCCGATATCAAGTTAATGCCGCAAGGGGCGGATACACCTTTGAACCAGGTGTTGCTACAAGCCCCCGGGGTTGCCGACGACTCATACGGCCAGTTGCATGTGCGCGGCGACCATGCCGATCTGCAATATCGGATCAACGGTATTTTGATCCCGGAGCCGATTAGCGGTTTTGGCCAGTCGCTCGATACGCACATCATCGAACAAGTCAATTTGCTGACGGGTGCCTTGCCGGCGCAATACGGTTATCGCACCGCCGGCGTGGTCGATATTCAGACCAAATCGGGCGAGAACGCCGACGGCGGCTCCATCGATGTTTCGGGCGGCAGCCACCAAACCCTGCAGACCAGCGCCGATGTGTACGGCAACCAAGGCCCCCTCAGCTATTACTTCAGCGGCTCGCTGGGGGAAAACAATCTCGGCATCGAGGCCCCGACTTCGGCCAGCAACCCCTTGCACGATCACACCCGGCAAGGCGACGGTTTTGGCTACCTGTCCTACGTAATCAATCCCTTGACTCGCGTCAGCCTGATGCTCGGCACCACCAGCAACCAGTTCCAATTGCCCGATACGCCGGGCTTGACCCCGACTTTCCCGTTGAACGGCAATACGAGTTTCAATTCGGCCAACCTGAACGAGACGCAGTCCGAATTAAACCAATTTGTGGTGCTGGCTTTACAGGGCACCAATGGCAGCGATTTCGACTATCAGGTGGCGCTCTCGACTCGCTATACCCGAACCCAGTTCAACCCGGACCCGGTCGGCGACCTGATGTTCAATGGTGTCGCATCGCAAGATTTCCATAGCAATCGCGCCGACGACCTGGAGACCGACACTACCTTCAGGCTGAACCCCGCTCATACCTTGCGCGCCGGGGTTTCCTTGCAGCAGGAGCATGCGGAATTCAACGACAGCGTCGCGGTATTTCCCACAGACGCAAATGGCAATCCCACATCCGATGTGCCGGTCACCATCAACGATGCGAGCCAGAAGACCGGCTATCTGTACAGCGCGTACGTGCAAGATGAGTGGAAGCTGAGCGATCGCCTGACGCTCAACTATGGCCTGCGTTATGACGGGATGGACGAATATGTCCAGGCCAGTCAGCTTAGCC
>JAMFSV010000292.1 GCA_026225455.1 Burkholderiales bacterium
CTGCGGCAGATACGGAATGGGCGGTGGTCATGGCGCTTCCTCTCGATTTCAACAATAGTGCGGATCGATCCCGGCACTGAACCTCAATGATGATGAAGCCATACTAGGCTATTGACTGTGTTGCGGAGACGCACCCGGTGGAATGCCGCCAAAACGGGATTCCGCCAAGCCGCGTGCGGCTACCTTCACGCTGAAAATACCGCCGGCGTGAGGGTCGGCCAGCAAGGCCTCGGCCTCAAGCTCGACGCGCGCGGTCGTGATGTAGAGCGTATCGAGTAATGGCCCGCCAAACGCAACACAACTGGGTTGGGCTGTCGGCACTTCGATACGATGCGTCTCCCGGCCGTCGGGGCCGTAACGGACAATCCGCCGGCCGCCCCATTGGGCATTCCACAGACCGCCTTGGGCGTCGACGGTGGACCCATCGGGAAAACCGTCGGCATCGGTCAATGCGACGAATTGCCGGTCGTTGGAAATCTCCCCGGCGCGGTTGTAATCGCAGCAACGCACGGTGCGGCTTAAGGTATCGCAGTAATACATCAGACCGCCCTCGGGGGCAAAGCCGATGCTATTCGGAATTTGTACCGGAGGCAAAGGCAAACGCTCCAGGCTTAAATCGCGATTAAGCCGGTAGAAACCGCCGATTTTCGGGTGCTGCGGCGTTTCGTCCATGGTGCCGAAGACAAAACGGCCTTCACGATCGCACCGGCCGTCGTTCAGACGCGTCGGCAAGTCGGTTTCGATCTTGACCAGCGGCGTCAAAACCCCCGTGGCGATTTCAAAAAATGCGAGCTGGGAGGCCAGGCCCAGCAGCAAATAGCGGTTGTCCTCGCACAAAGCGAAGCTGGATAAACGCTCCGGCAAGGGCCAGCAATGCGGTGCCCGGCCATCGAGCGAATCGCGATATAAGGCGCTGCCTTCGATATCGGTCCAGTAAAACGCCTGACTCTGATGGCACCAGGTCACGCCCTCACCCAATTGGTGACCCAGGTCATGCACCAAGCCGGCCGAGGCGGCCGTCATACCCAACCGCCGTCGACAATAAAGTCCTGCGCGGTACACATCGCGCTATCGTCCGCCGCCAGGAACAAGGCCATGCGCGCAATATCGTCAGGTTGCAGCAATTGGTTGATGCACTGGCCGCGGGCAATATCCTGCCGCGCCGCATCGTTCAGCCACAAGGTGATTTGCCGCTCGGTCATGACCCAACCCGGCACCAGGGTATTGACGCGGATGCCGAAGGGTCCGAGGTCGCGCGCCAGACTGCGCGTCAGCCCCTGGACCGACGACTTGGAGGTGGTGTAGACGGGCATCCCGCCTTGCTTGAGCATCCAACTGGTCGAACCGAAATTGACGATCGAGCCGCCGCCCAATTGCTTCATATCTTCGGCCACGGCTTGCGCGGCAAAAAATTGGTGCCGTATATTCACCGCGATACCGGCATCCCATGATTGCGGCGTCACCGATTCCAGCGTATGACGCGTATCGTTGGCGGCATTGTTCAGCAAAATGCCGATGGCGCCGAAGCGGCTGCGGATCTGGCCGATGGCCTGGCGCAACGCGTCAATATCGGTCAGGTCGCAGGCCACAAAATGCGGCGCGACAGTGCCTGCGCGCAGCGTGGCCTCTTCAGCCAATTGTTGTTGCAGCGTATTTCCGGCGGCTTGCGCAATATCGATAAAACCGACTTTTGCCCCCTGGGCAAAAAATTGCGCCACCAGGGTCGCGCCGATACCCGTCGCGCCGCCGGTAATCAGCACCGTGCGGCCGGCGAGACTCGGGTAGGCGGCGTAGCGCGCCGACTGGCTGGGGTTGGCGGTCGAGCCTGGCGTAACGGAAGTGACGGAAGACGACATAAACATCCTTAAACATTAAATAGGAATGCAATCGTTAAAGCGCCGGAATGCAATCGTTAAATAGCAATGCAATCGTTAACCCTGGCCTGAACTGGAAACGGTTAATCCCGGCCGCCGCGATTTTTCAATTGATCCAGCAACACCGCTGCCAGCAGGATCGCGCCGCGTACCAGATACTGGTAGAAGGCGTCGATGTCCATCAAGTTCATCACGTTTTCGACCGTGCCCATGATCAGCACCCCGATAATCACCCCGGAAATCGTGGCCCGGCCGCCCAGCAGCGAAACCCCGCCCAGCACGCAGGCGGAGATCACGTTAAGTTCGAAACCTTCCGCCGCATTCGGCTGCCCGCTGGTGATCCGCGAGGCCAGAATCACCCCTGCCAGCGCCGTTACCGCGCCCTGAATCAGGAAAATATACACCCGTGTGCGTTCGACGTTGATCCCGGCCAGCCGTGAAGCCTCGGGATTACCGCCGATCGCCAGGGTATTGCGGCCGTAGACGGTTTGATTCAGCAGCACGCCGAACACGATAAAACAGACCAGTGTGACCCAGATCGGCAAGGAAATGCCGAACATCGACAGCCCGCCCAGCGCGATAAAGTTATCCGACGAAACGCCGACCGCTTGTCCGTGCGACACGATAAAACCGAGGCCACGCACGATTTCCATGGTGGCCAGCGTGGTAATCAGCGCATTGATGCGCAGATAGGCAATCACCGCACCGTTGACAAAACCAATCGCGGCACCCGCGGCGACCGCGGCGATAATCGCGATAAAAGTGCTGCCGGTGGCGTTCAACACCATCGCGCATAACACCCCGGCAAAAGCGATGGTGGAACCCACCGACAAGTCGAAATCGCGGGACGCCAGGCAGAACATCATGGTGCAAGCGACCATCCCGATTTGCGAAATCGACAAGGCCAGACCCAGCATATTTTCGATCGAGAAAAAGTGATCGACGGTCAGCGACACCGTGCCGAACATCAATATAAAAATCAGGATCAGGCTGTATTCCGCAACGTGCTTGCTCCAGGCAAACTTATTGCGGATCGCCGCCGTGGTTGCCGCCGTCGCCGTCTCCGGCGCCGTGGTTTTGTTAGCTGCGGCTAAATTATCTTGTGCTTCCATTTTCCGTCTCCTGACTTCTGCCATATCTTAAGGACTGTTGCCACGGGCTGATGCCCGCCAAACCATCCTGTTCTTTACTTTCCGGAGCCTGCGGCATATACCGCCCGTCATGACCTACGACGGCAAGGCCAATTCCAGAATGCGTTGTTCATTGGCTTGGGCGCGCGGCAATTCGCCGGCAATGCGTCCTTGCCGCATGACAATGACCCGGTCCGACACGCCCAATACCTCGGGCAATTCGCTGGACACCATAATGATGGCGCAGCCGCGCTGGGCCAGTTCGTAAATCACGTTATAGATTTCATGCTTGGCGCCGACATCGATGCCGCGTGTGGGTTCATCGAGAATCACCACCTTCAAATCGGGTTCGGCCAGCCAGCGCGACAAAATCGCCTTTTGCTGATTGCCGCCCGACAGCAGCCGGATTTTCTGACGCCGGCTCGGAGTCTTGATTTTCAGGCGCTGGATAAACGAGTCGGCGGTATCGGCTTCACGTTTATGGTTGAGGAAAAACCCGGCGCGCAGGAAATTGCGGCGGCAACTAATGTTGATGTTTTCCGATACCGAAGCCAAGGCAATAATGCCTTCTTCCTTGCGATCCTCGGGACACAACACGATGCCGGCGCGTATCGCGTCGCCGGTACGGCGAATCTTCAAAGCCACGCCGTCGACCTCGATCTCGCCCGAGGTTTTTTTATCCGCACCGTAAATCAGGCGCATCAATTCACTACGGCCGGCACCGACCAAACCGAAAAAGCCGACGATCTCGCCGGCTCGCACCTCAAACGCAGCCGCTTCTTTCAAAGCGCGGCCTTCGATGTGTTTCACCGCCAAACGCACCGCACCGGCCGGGCGCGGGCTGTAGCTATAAATATCGGCAATGCGGCGCCCGACCATCTCGTTCACCAGCATATCGCGCGTCACGTCTTCCATTTTTTCATGCGACGCCACTTTGCGGCCATCGCGAAAAATCGTACAGCTATCGCACAAGGCATAAATCTCGTCCATCCGGTGCGAGATGTAAATCAGCGCCCGCCCCTCGGCACGCAGCGCGCGCACCAGCTTGAACAGGACTTCGGTTTCGCTATGGGATAAAGAACTGGTCGGTTCGTCCAGCGCGATGACCTTGGCATTGCGCAGCAGCGCCTTGCAGATTTCGACCATCTGGCGCTGAGCAATCGACAAGGCCCTGAGCTTGCTGTTGGGATCGAGATCCACACCCATCTGCTGCAGTTTTTCCCGGACAAATTGTTTGGCCTGCTTGCGTTGGACCCAGCCCAAGCGATTGGGCAACTGGCCCAACAGCAGATTCTCGGCAACCGTCAGATCGGGTACGTACTGCAATTCCTGATGGATCACAGCAATGCCGGCCGCGATCGAACTCGCGGCACTGGAGAAACGCTGCGGCTGCCCATCGAGAAGCAGGGTTCCGCTATCGGGCTGGTATTCACCGCCGAGAATTTTCAATAAGGTCGATTTACCCGCACCGTTTTCGCCCATCAGGCCGTGCACCATACCGGCATTCACTGTAAACGAGACGGCATCGAGCGCTTTCACGCCGGGAAAGACCTTACCGATATTGTCAAACTGAAGCGTCGCTGACACATTGCCTCCACACTCAATCCACACCGCAGACGTCAGTCTCACAGACTGACCGCACCGCCTGCACATATTGCCAAACCCCGGCGCCGCAGCCGCGACGGCATCGTTCCATCGCGACTGCGGCGCCGGGAGGCGGGACCCGGCCCAAATTCGATCAGGCCCAGCCTTCCCGCTTTACTCGAGACCCATTTCCTTGCGTACTTCGTGGATATTGTCACGCTTCATCAGCATCCCGGTGGACAAGGTCAGCAACGGCGGTTCCTTGTTTTCCGTGATCCAGGTGTACATATCCGTCGAGGTTTCATAGCCATGGCGTTTCGGGCTGATCAGGATCGAACCGTAAAAGCCGGTTGGCGTCGGCTTGGCAAATTCATTCAACGCCGACTGCGAACCACCGATACCGATCGCAATCATGTTGTCAGCCTTGAAGCCACGTCCTTCGGCCGCCCGCACCGCGCCCAGCGCAGCTTCGTCGTTCAGACCGAAAGCCACCCAGTGCTTGAATTGCGGGTTCTTGGTGATGGCGATATTGGCAGCGTTAAAAGCATTTTCAGTATCGGTCTTGGCTTGTGCCGCATCGATAATGTTGGCTTTCGGGAAACCCGAAGCCAGCAGCGCGTCAACTGCACCTTGGGTACGGTCGTGCGCGGTCGGCAATTGCTCGAACGACACCTTGATCGCACCGACTTCGGCCGGATTCCAGCCGCGCGCCTTGATCTCATCGGCAATACCCTGCCCGACTTGTTTGCCGATATTGATCGCGGAGATGCCCATATGCGGCACGCTTTCGATCGGATTGCCCTTACCGTCGACCAGGCGGTCATCGACCGTCATCATCTTCAGGTGATCGGCCTTCGCTTTAGCCACAATGCCCGGTCCGAGCTTGACGTCAGGCGTGCAGATGATAAAACCCTGAGCTTGTTGAGCGGCCAGATTATCCAGCGCGCTCATGACTTTTTCGCCACTCACGGCACCAATCTTGACCAGCGTAAAACCTTTTTCCTTGGCGGCTTGCTCCGCGAATTTCCATTCGTCCTGGAACCACGGTTCTTCCGGTTGCTTCACCAGAAAACCGATTTTGACCGGCTCGGCGGCTTGCGCCACGCTAGCGACGATGGGCAGCACGCCAAAGGCGGCGGCCAGTGCCAAAACGAGCATACTTCTTTTCATCTTGTGTCTCCTGTCTATCGTGATGGGGGTTGCCGCATTTTTTTATGCTCCAGTGAACTGCGGCCCGTTCACCGTTTAATCACACTTGATACACCTCGATCGAGTGTTGGTTTTTTCCTGCTTGCCTACTCGTGATACAACTCGCTGCGACCACCATCGATGGTGATGCAGCTCGCATTAATAAAAGTGGCTTCATTCGAGGCGAGAAATACCGCCGTCATTGCCACTTCTTCCGGTGTGCCGATGCGCTTTTGCGGAATCCGCTCCAGGGTCTCGCGGCGCGCTTGTTCGGGGTCGGCTTGTTCCGCCCACCAATCGCGCACCAGTGCGGTCTCGATATACCCCGGCGCAATCGCGTTGACCCGTACACCCCGCGCCGCATACTCGATGCCCAAGGCGCGGGTCAGTCCGATCACGCCATGTTTGGCCA
>JAMFSV010000293.1 GCA_026225455.1 Burkholderiales bacterium
ACCAGCACATTGCCGCCGCCGGATATTTGTATGCCGTCGCCGCGGCCATTCTCGAAGGTCAAATTGCTGATGGTCAGGTTGGTCGCATTGTTGGCGACCAACAACGAATTCACCACCGAAACCTCGACGTCGCCGGGTTGCAAGGGCGCCGGCGGCCAGAAGTACACCAGCGCATTTTGCGTATCGACATAATAGTCGCCGGGCTGATCGAGGGAAGACAGCGCATTTTGGATAAAGACCCGCTGTCCGACCAGCAAGCCGAACTCCGGTGCGGGTCCGGTCAAAGTAAGGATACCTGACGACGGATCGACCGACTGCACCGCCAAGGTGGTGTCGGCCCAATCTCGCGCCCAGTAGCCCATCGCCTGCAGGGCAGGTTCATTCTGCCACGCGCTTATCGGCGCGCCGGCGACGGTGAAGGTCAATCCATTGGCGCCGTCGGGCAAGGTCGCGATGGTCGCAAAACCGGTATCGGGCCAACGCGCCAGCGTCATCGGCTGGCCCTGGTAAAAGAGTTCAAGCGGAGCCGGCGTCACCGGAATGTCGAAACCATGGGGTTGGAACGTGCCAAGATTTGTAATGCCGTTTTGCGCCAGGCTGGCCACCAAAACCTGTCCCTGCGCCACCGGCGGCAAACGGGCTAGTGCCGCGGCATTGGTGACCACGGCAAAACCTGTCAACGGCTGGCTGCCGGAAATCACCGCGCTGGTGCCGGCCGCAGCGGAAATCGAGATCGGGGTATTGTTCCAGCTCGGGTCCGGCGTCAGTGTCAAAGTACTGGCGAGGCGGTAGATACCGGCACCGAGAACCAGGTTCACATTGCTGATACCGACATTGGAGCCCGCCTTCTTGGCATTGATTGCGTTCACCACGTCACGCAAACTCAGGTGGGGCGCGGCGAGATTGACTATGCCGCTGACGGGCGGTACTTGGCCGCTTTCCACCGCATTCGAGTCGGCGGCCGAAACAATAACATCGGCTGCAATGACCTGTGTGCTGAACAACAGCATGCCCAATAACAGAGCGCGGGTCAGCGCCATGACGGATAGATGAAAGCGATGTGTTACTGGCGCCGCGATTTTGCCGATGCTGGGGTATTTCATTTCCGCTCCTGGGACAGGCGCGGGATCTCCCGGCCACGCCTGTGTTCGCTTGCTGAGAGCGTCTTCTGAAATTTCGCCGGTCGCAGGCAAGTTGAGCCTGGCCGCGGCGGCGAAAAACGGCGCTGAAAAATTGCGTTTTACCGATATAGGGCGCGATGAAATCCATCAACTGAACTTGATGGAACGTCCCCTCATCGGATCGATACAGACCGGTATCGACGGTCGTAGCGACTTGTTTTGTAGTGCGATTTTATTGCACTTAATCCAAGCCGGTACTGGTAGTTTATGCAATTTAAATTGAATTGCATAGCACACAAGATATATGACATTCTCTTTTCAAAGCTTTCATTTCGCTTCGGATAACAGAACATCCAGCGATGCCATGTTGAAATATTTTTTTGCCCGTATTTGTTCGGATGTGCAGCGATGCTTGCGCTGCTTCACCCAACCACAAAAATACAAAATCCCATTTTGCCGAATAGCTAAGCACCCAGATAAAGACGCTTGATCTCGGGGTCGTGCAGCAACTGCCGGGACGGTCCATGCAATGCCAAACTTCCGGTTTCGAGCACATACGCATAGCTCGAGATGGTCAGCGCCATGCGGCTGTTCTGTTCCACCAATAACACGGTCACGCCGTCGTCGCGATTGATCTGCAAAATGCTGCCGGCAATCTGCCGGATGAATTGCGGCGCGATGCCGAGCGACGGTTCGTCCAGCAACAGCAAGCGCGGCTTGGACATCAAGGCGCGTCCGATCGCCACCATCTGCTGTTCGCCGCCCGACAGACTGGAGCCTTGCTGGCGATAACGTTCCTTGAGCCGCGGAAAACGCGTCACCACACGTTCCAGGTCCGCCGCGATGCCGCCCTTGTCGCGGCGGGTGTAGGCACCCATCAGCAAGTTATCCTTGACTGACATGTAGGGAAACACGTGGCGACCTTCCGGCACCATCGCCACGCCGCGCTCGACCAGTTTGTGCGGCGCCACGCCGCGGGTCGACTCGCCGTCCAGCAGGATCTCCCCCTGCTGCGGAGCGCGCAGCCCGGTGATGGCGCGCAGGGTCGACGACTTGCCGGCGCCGTTCGAACCGATCAGTGCCACGATGCTGCCCTTGTCGACCGACATCGAAACCTCGTTCAGGGCACGCACGTGCCCGTAGGTCAATGAGACCTTGCGCAATTCCAGGTGCGGCACGCTCATATGCCCAACTCCTCGTCTTCCTTGCCGAGATAGGCTTCGATCACCTCGGGGTTGTCGCGAATCTGCTGCGGCGTGCCCGCCGCGATCTTCTTGCCGAAATACAGCACATGGATGTAGTCGGAAATGCTCATGACAGCCTTCATATCGTGTTCGACCAACAGTATCGAAACACCCTGGCCGGCAATCCGGCGGGTCAGTTCGACGGCACGTGCCGTTTCCTCGGGATTGAGACCGGCATAGGGTTCGTCCAACAGCAGGACCTTGGGCTTGGCGGCCAGCCCCATCGCCATTCCCAGCAAACGCAGGAAGCCGTGCGGCAGATTTTGGGCGACCTCATGCGCGATCCGGCCGATATCGAGCAGTTCCAGTACAGCCAAGGCCTCCTCGTTCAGGCGTGTTTCATCGCGCCGCGCGTGCCGGGTGTCGAGGAAAGCCGGCAGGTCGCCGCTTTGGCGATGCAGTTGATGCGCGAGCGAGACATGTTCCAGCGCGGTCAACTGCGGGAAAATGGTGGTTTCCTGGAAGGTCCGCACCATGCCCCGGGCAGCAATCCGATGCGGTTTCATGCCGGTCACATCCTCGCCGAACAGATGCACCGAACCCGAACTGGGCGCGGCATAACCGGCCAGGATCTTGAAGAAGGTGCTCTTGCCCGCTCCGTTCGGGCCGATCACCGAAGTCACCTGGCCCGGTGTGTCGCCCAGCGAGAGCGAGATGCCGTCGTTGGCAAGCAAGCCGCCGAAGCGCTTGGTGACGGCGCGGGCTTCCAGAATCAGGGTCATGCGCCGACCTCCTTGTTGCCAAAGCGCAAGCGGCGTATCTGCAACGACAGGATGCCGTTCGGAATGGTCAGCATCGCCAGGATCATGATCGCGCCATATGCCAGCGATTGGTATTGCTGGAAGTCGCCGAGAAACTCGAACAGAATGGTCAAGGCAAAAGCGCCGAACATCGCGCCGCTGACGAATTCCAGGCCGCCGAGGAAACAGAACAGCATGAAGTCGATGCTGTGCTGCACGGTGAAGCTCTGGGTATAAACGCTCTGGGTCAGAACCGCAAAATAGCTGCCGCCCAGCCCGCCCAGCGCACAGGCCACGGTAAAAGCCAGGATCCGGTAGCGCCAGACATCGATGCCGACACTCTCGGCCAGATCTTCATTCAGACGGATCGCCTCGAAGATGCTGCCGAGCCGTGAATAGTGCATGCGCCACACCACCAGCAAACTCAAGGCCAACAGGAGCGCGCCGAGATAGTAGATGGCGAAGGTCGAATGTATGCCCAGCGGCTGGCGCAGATTGGTGATGCCGGCCGAGCCGTTGGTGAAACGTCCGCCGTTGAGGAAGGCCAGCCGGATCGCTTCGGTCAGGCTGATCGTCAGCATCGAGAAATAGACGCCTTTGAGCTTGAGGATGAAACTGCCGATCAGCGCGCCGCACAAAGCCGTGATCAGTACGGACAGCGGCAGCACCAGCCAATAACTCAAACCGGTGCGACTCAGCAGAATGGCGCTGGCGTAAGCGCCGATCAAGGCAAACCCCGCCTGGCAGATATTCACGCGGCCGATGGCGAAGGTCAACCAGACGCCCGAGGCGATCACCGCGAGGCCCGCGCAATTCATCAGCACCGATAAGGCGTAGTGCGACTGCCCCAGGAAAACCGGCAGGATCGAGAAGACCGCGATAAACCCCAGGCAGGTGACCAGGTCGCGCTGTTTTTTCAGTTTCATTCTATTTTCCCGTATTTGCGGAACAGGACACTAGCCCCATGGTTTGCCGAACATGCCATTGGGTTTGTAGAGCAGGAATACGATCATGCCGACAAAAATCAGCAGATAGGTCAGGCTGCTGGGCAAGAACTCATAACCGAGCGCTTCCGCCATGCCCAACATAAAACCGCCGACGATGGCGCCGGCCGTCACGCCGGCCCCGCCGATCATGATCATGATGAAAGCCTTGGTGGAGATATTGGTGCCGACGCCGCTGTTGACGCCGTAGAGCGTGACCAGCAAACCGCCGGCGACACCGGCCAAGGCCGCGCCCAGCGAAAATCCGAGGGTCATCACCTGCTTGACGTTGACCCCTTGCAGGGTTGCGGCGTCCTTGTCCTGGGCCACGGCGCGCAGGGCCCGGCCCGGCTTGGTGTACTGCACGAATAACAACAGGGCGACGATGCATGCCAGCGAAACACCGCATACCAGCAAGCTGGCGTAGGGCATGAAGATGTCGCCGTCGCCGAGATTCAGCACGCCTTCGATGACCTCCGGCACGCCTCTTTGTTTTTCGCCGAATACCGTGAGCGCGGAGTTTTCCAGTAACAAGGCCGTGCCGACCGCCATCAGCATGCTGTTCTCTTCCCGCGTGGCATGCTCCAGCACGGGCTGGAACAGGTAGCGATTGAACAGCACGCCGACGAGCGCCAGGCTGGCGGCCGAGGCCAGCAGCGCGACCCAGAACGGGCAGCCCCGTTGGCCGTAAACGTAATAGGTCACAAAACCGCCCAGCATATACATCTGCCCGTGAGCGAAGTTGACCACCCGCATGATGCTGAAAACCATGGTCAAACCGAGTGCGATCAAGGCATATGCCGAACCGAGTATCAGACCGTTTGCAATCACCTGTTCCATAGCTGGGTACCGGTCCGGAAAAGTAATGGGCTGGAGGTCAATCGAGCGGACCCGGCACCGCCGGGCCGCCATGCGCCGATATCAGTTCTGGACCTGGCCGACGAAGATCGGCACCAGGTTGCCGTTCTGAAACTCGTCGATCACCACCGGTACGCCAATCTGGCTGCGCCGGCCGAAATCCTTCTGCCCGACGAATTCCAACTGGGTCTTGCCCTTCAACAGCGGGTTGACCATGCTGAAAGTCGCCATGTCGTGCTTGAATGCGTCGACGTCGGTGAGCGCCTTGGGGTCTTTTTGCAGCACGGCCAGAATCACTTCCAGGGCATACACCTTGGTTCCGGCTTCGTCGTTCCACTCGCCGACATGTTTAGTATAGTCAGCCACAAATGTCTTCATGTAGTCCGACTCAAGCGCCGGTGTCGACGCGCCGCCCACCGACAGGAAGCCGTTGGCCTTGGTGCCGGCGATCTGCTCCAGGGTCTTGGCGTCCTGCGATGTTTCGGTCGAGATCGAACCTTTGTAACCCAGCTCGCGAGCAGTCTTGATCAACAGCGGAGCATCGGCGGGCGCCACCCCGGACAGCACGATGGCATCGGGTTTGCCGCGCACGATCTTGGTCATGATAGGCATGAAATCGGTGGTGCCCGGTTCATAACTATCCTGGTCCGCGATCACCTTCAAGCCGAGTGTGCGGGCCGCGGCGACGCCTTCTGTTTGCTGGTTCTTGGCATCGGCTTCATTGCTGGCGACGAAGGAGATCGACTTGACGCCTTTTTTGTCCATCAGATATTTGTACACCAAGGGACCGACCTGATACGACGCGACCATGCCCAGCACCGATGCATTGGCCGGAGCGCGATACAGGTCCTTGGAAAACGCGTAGGGGAAATTGAGCGCTTTCTCACGCTCCAGGGTCGGCTTGACGGCTTGCGCGGTGGTATCGATGTTGGGTCCGATGATGTATTTGACACCTTGGCTGGTCAGCTTCTCGACGTTTTCGATCGATACTTGCGGATCGTTCTTGTCATCCAGCGCAACAATCTCGATCTTGTATTTCTTGCCGCCGATCAGCACACCGCCTTGCTCGTTGTACATCTCGGCCGTGGTTTCGGCGGCATATTTGTTCACCAGCCCCCAGGAAGCGGCCGCGCCCGACATCACGCCATCCACACCGATCTTCAGGACATCGTCCGCATAAGCATATTGGACCGCGCCGAGCAGCACGGCTGCGAGACCCACACAGGTTTTCGACACACGAAGCTTGTTCATTTTTTTCCTCTGGGTAGACGAATAATCAAGGTTGGCTGACTGTAAATTTAGATCAATCAAAAAACTGAATCAAAAGGAATGACGAATCCCGACCGTGAATGCGGTCTGGTCGGAATTCGGCAAGCCGCCATAAGTGCCGGATGCCGGATCGTCCATGTTGTACATTGCCTCGGTGGCACCGCCCGAGTTTTTCAGATAGGCAAGATTGGCAATCAATTGCGTGCGCTTCGACAGCGAATACGCGGCCAGCAAGCGATATTCGGAGGTGTGATTGGAGAAAGTGCTGTTGTTTTTATAAAGGTAATCGCCGGACAGGGTGAATGCCGCATTGAACGTATAGTCGACCCCGGCCTCCACCAGGTTGGCGTTTTGCGCGGGCTGGGAAATAATCGACTCGAAGGTGCCGACCCCTGTGATATCGGCGTGCGAGTAACCCAGGCGCGTGCGTAGTTGACCGAAGGTGTATTGCGCGCCGAGCGTGGCCAGCTTGTATTTCGCGCCGCTGGTCGACGACGAGTCTTCCTGGTCATAGGTGGCCGCCACATACAGCGACGCCAGGGTATAACGCACACCGAGATTCAACACCGAACCTTGGGTGAAATCGCCCGCCACACCGCCAACCGCATAAAATACCGCGCCTTGCAGGCCGCCGACGGTCGGGGTGACATACTTGATGCTGTTGTTGTAATACTCGCTGAGGGCGTCGAACTCATGGAACTTGAAAGGCGCGCCCGAGTTATAACCGCAGCCGAATACGCTGCCCACCAGCCAGTCGTCGTTCAGATCCCATTGATGGCCGACCGTCACCGTACCGGCATTGCTGCTCAAGCCGACATAGGCGTTTCTGTCGAAACCTTGATCATTGGGGTTGTCGTATTTACCGTCGGACGGGTTAAAACCTAGCTGCAAATTGAAGATGGTCTTCACGCCGCCGCCGAGATCTTCGCTGCCCTTGAGGCCGAAACTGGATACCCCGAGGATACTGTCCTGCGCTTTGATCACCGATTGACCGCCGTCGCCCACATGGGTGGCATAGGCCAGGCCGGTGTCGATCTGTCCATACAGCGTAACCGAGTTCTGAGCGAAGGCCGAACCCATGCCGGCACAACACAGCGCCATGGTTGCCGTAAGAATCTGCGAGTTCTTCATCTATTTCCCCAATAAGTAGTACTACAAAGTATTTTTATAAAGGTTCCCGGAAGGCTGAGGCGAAAAGCGAGGTGGGTAGAACAGCTATTTCAATTACTGCTAAAGCGCGCGTCGGGCCTGGGCCACGGATATATTGCGCGATACCTGAGCGGCCTGGTGCCGGGCCCGGCCGCAAGGTGATCTACACTTCGTGGGCGGATCATCTTGGTGTGGCTGCGGCAAACGTTTTTGTTGGCCTATGTGTTCGCATCCTAGAGGGGACATAATTATTGTCAACAATTTTTCAAAATAAAGTTGACGATAATTACCATCGGGACAATCACCCATATGACGCGCCGGTGTTCCCCCGGCACCTGCCGCCGGGTGCGCCGAAGACCGCGAAGGTGTCGCGCCCCAGCTTTGCCGGATCCCGTCTGCGGCCTGCCCGCTTGCTTGTTGCGGTGTTTTTCCGGCCCCCGACAGCGCTCGCGAGCGTGCCGTAAGCGGCGTATGTCAGCGCGTTGCGAATGATTGCGCGGCTCGGAGATAATGACGGTGGAAGCCGATGATGATGCAAGAATAGAGCATGAGAATTGTTGACAATATTTATGACAGCCCTTAGATTGAGTTCACACACGATATCTTCCATGCCCCAAAAATCTACCGCCCTACCCAGCAATCCCAAACCCGAATTACTCGCCGAGCGGATTCGGGACGCCATCCTCGAGCACCGGCTCGCGCCGGGGACCAAACTCAGCGAAGCTCAGTTATGCGAGGTATTCGGCACCAAACGCGGCACCGTACGGCAAGCCTTGGCGTTGCTGGCGGCCGAGCGCCTGGTCGAGCTCGAACCCAATCGCGGCGCGTTTGTGGCGAGCCCGTCATTGAAAGATGTGCACGAAGTATTCGAAATGCGCCGCATCATTGAATTGGCAGTGGTCGAGCGCATCGGCACCGATCATCAGGCGCGTCATTTGAAAGCCATCCGCGACATGATCGGGCGCGAACGCAAGGCGTTCGAGAGCCGCGATTTCCCTGCCTGGATCAGGCTGTCGGGCGAGTTCCACACCCAGCTCGCCACGCTGACCGGCAATACCACCCTGTGCGGCTGTCTGAATGAATTGGTGGCACGCTCGACCCTGATTTCCGCGCTGTACGAATCGCTTGGGCGCAGCTCCTGCTCCTTCGAGGACCACGAAGCCATCCTGGTCGCGCTTGAGGCAGGCAACGCCAAACAAGCCGGCGAACTGATGTCGCATCATTTGCAGAATCTCGAATTGAAGATGCTGGACCGGCCGGTGCACGGCACGGTCGATTTGCGCGAAGTGTTTGTCAATGCCGACCTCACGCGCACTTAGCGCGAGCGGAAACGGCCCGCGGCGTCCGTTCCGCTTGCCGGCGTAACCCACCGATCAACAGGGGAGAAACAGATGCGGATTCGTTTGATCAATCCGAATACCACGCAAAGGATGACCGACGTGATGGGTCAGTGCGCACGCGATATCGCCGCGCCCGGCACCGAGATCGTCGCCGTCAGCCCGAGCATGGGGCCCCCGTCCATCGAAGGGTATTACGACGAAGCCTGCGCCACCCTCGGCTTGCTGCAAGAGGTGACGGCCGGCGAAAGCGAGGGGTGCGACGGTTATGTGATTGCGTGTTTCGGCGACCCCGGACTCTACGCCGCACGAGAACTGGCACGCGGCCCGGTGATCGGCATCGCCGAAGCCGCGATGCATGCAGCCAGCGTGCTGGCACCGGGCTTTACCGTGGTGACCACCTTGTCGCGTACCTGCGGCATGGCCTGGCACTTGGCCGAGCGTTACGGCATGAAGCGCTTTTGCCGTAACGTGCGGGCGATCAACGTCGCAGTGCTGGAACTCGACCAGCCCGGTTCCAGCGCACGCCGCCTGATCGTCGACGAATGCCGCCGCGCCCTGGACGAAGATGACGCCGGTGCCATCGTGCTCGGCTGCGCCGGGATGGTCGACCTCTGCGCGGAAATCGAGGACGCCCTGGGTGCGCCGGTGGTGGAAGGTGTGACGGCGGCGGTAAAGTGGGTCGAGGCGCTGGTGAGCCTGCGCCTGCGCACCGCCAAAAACAACGATTACGCCGCCCCGCTGGGAAAACGCTATGACGGCCTGCTGGCACCTTTCAGCCCGGCCGCCCCCAAAGCCGTCGCAACCAGCCAGCCGGCGAACCCTTACTGAACCGGCGAGCCGGCCACTCGACACGAGCAGGCGTACCGGCGGGCTGCAGCCGCGGCGCCTGCCTTCATCCGTCAGCAATCCATGTCATTCGCTCCACACTATCCCCGCGACCTGCGCGGCTACGGCCGTAACCCGGTACAGGCCGACTGGCCCGGCGGCGCACGCATCGCCGTGCAGTTCTTGCTGAACTGCGAAGAAGGTGGCGAGAATTGCGTGTTGCACGGCGACCCGAACTCCGAACAATTCCTCTCCGAGATCGTCGGGGCCGACGCCTACCCCGCGCGCCACATGAGCATGGAGTCCATCTACGAATACGGCTCGCGAGCCGGAGTATGGCGCATCCTGCGCGAGTTCGAACGGCGGGAGCTGCCATTGACCCTGTTCGGCATCGGCATGGCACTTGAGCGCAATCCGGAGGTAGCCCACGCCTGTATCGAACTGGGCCATGAGATCGCCTGCCACGGCTGGCGCTGGATCCACTACCAGGCTCTGCCGCCGGAACTGGAAGCCGAGCACATCCGCCTCTGCGTCGCCGCACTGGAACGTCTGAGCGGCACCCGTCCGCTCGGCTGGTACACCGGCCGCGACAGTCCCAATACACGCCGCCTGGTCGCCGAACATGGCGGCTTCTTGTACAACTCGGACTATTACGGCGACGACCTGCCCTTCTGGACCGAAGTTGAACTCAGCAGCGGCCACTACAAAGGGATCACACCTCGCGTACTCGCAACGAACTACCGGAGCCGCCCCTTCTTAGACATGCAGCAACTACCCGTCCGACGTCGGCATCGATCTCTTGGCCGCTCATTTCGTGGAAGGTGGCAATTTATAACATTACTATTCTCGACTACAGGTGATTCGCATCCGCCAGACATGTGGCCGTCAAAGTATCGACTTCGCGGCGCAACCGTGCAGGAAATCAATTAATGTCTTGGGATTGACCGGTTTCACAAAGTGCTCTGCAAATCCTGCCTCGCGTGATCGCGCAAAATCTTCCGGCGCGCCGAATCCGGTAAGCGCGACCAGCGTCGCATGCGCGGTTCCTGGCAACATTCTTAGATGCTGTGCCAGTTCGTGGCCGCTCATACCGGGCATTCCAATATCGAGGACCGCGACGTCAGCCTGAAAATTTTCAGCAAGCGCGATAGCGGAAGCTCCATCAAAAACACATCGGACATCATAGTCTTGCAGGCTCAAGATCATCGCCAGCGACTCAGCCGCATCTCGGTTGTCATCCACAACCAAAACCCGCAGGCGCCTCGGCTGCTGTTTTACCAGTTCGGCTGTATCTGGTGTTCCGGTGACACGCACCTGTGCCATGGGCAGAGTG
>JAMFSV010000294.1 GCA_026225455.1 Burkholderiales bacterium
ACAGCGCCAAACTGCACGAGCTTGATCCGCAGACCTATCTTGCCGACGTGCTGGAGCGCATCGTCTCCGGCCAGACCAAGGTCAATGCGCTGACAGAATTGCTCCCCTGGCACTGGAAAGCGGCGCAAGCACGAAAGGCGCAAGCCGCATGAGGCAGAAGCGGGCCGGCTTTGCGCCGGCGGCCCAAAAAGTCATGGATCTTGAGAACCTGGATGCATGGCTGGAGCAGCTGAAACCCGCGCCAAAGATTGACGGCGTCTCGATGCTCGATGGTTACCTCGCCGCCATCGTCATCGGCCCCTGCTCTATACCGCCCGATGAATGGTTCTTCGATCTACTTGGCGAGAAGGGCAACATAGCTACCGCGCATGGCAAGCGGCTTGCTGCCATCATGGCCATCGTGGCGCGGTTCAATGCGATCGGCAAAGTTCTGTCGACGGCGCCATCGAAATACGCGCCGATCTTCCAGCGCACCGACGAAGGCGAGGTCTTCGCTGGCCCCTCGGCCTTGGGGTTTACAACGGCGATGAAGTTGCGGTGGAAAGCATGGGAGCCATTGCTCGATGCGACCCGCATCGAATGCGGTCTGCTTTTACCCATCATGCTCTACAGCGCCGACCAACTCGCCTTCCAATTCGACAAAGTTCCACAGGCAATGGGCGCCAAGTCATACCTGAAAATGGCCTATCACGACATCCCCATCGTTGTGCCAACCATCCGAGACTTCTGGATGCCAAACCGCCTCGCCGAAACGAAATAGCCCGCCCGCCCTGATGCAGCCGTGGGGCCCTCGCATCGGTTACGTTACGGGCGCGCAGAACCTGTGCTCACGGACCACGGACTCATAGCGGAGGCTTCTGTAAAAATCCAGCGATTTCAGACCCTTGCCCCGAGCAGTTTCCGCTCCCGGTCTTCCAAAAGCCGGCATTTGTTTTCGTTATCATGGAAGCAGCGAGGCTTAAGGTTTCAGCACTGCCCCGGAGTAATTCGCTTCGCGAATCGACGTCGTGCTGCCCATGGGTACGCTGGCGGATTCGGCGGTGGCATGGCAGATCGCGAGCGGTTGACGCTCCGTGATGGCGACTCCGCCATACCTCAACCAAGAGCTTTTGCAAGCAGCCGGATGCCGGTCACGATTTCCTTAGGACTGAGGGATGAATAGCCAAGAATTAACTGACGCCCGGCGAAACTGCGTAAATTGAAACTGCGGCCGCCAATCGCCGGCAACGGATAGATCCCCACGTCAAAGCGTGCCGCGGCCGCCGCGACGGTGACGGCGTCCGGTAGATTTTCCGGCAATGTCCACATCAGGTGCATACCGGCATCTGAACCGGTGAGCTGCAGCGTTGGGCCGAACGCATCATGCAGCGATGCCACCAAAAGATCGCGGCGAACGCGATATGTTTTCAGCATCCGGCGCAGATGCTGACGATGCCCGCCGGTGTTGAGAAAATCCGCGACAACGGCCTGATCCAGCCAGGACTGGCCGTAGCTCGCCAGACTTTTGGCGGCGATCGCGGCAGCGATAAGTTCAGGCGGCAGCACCAAATAACCCAGACGCAGCCCCGCGCCGAGTGATTTTGAAAAACTACCGAGATAGATGACACGATGCTCCCGGTCGAGGCCGGATAGTGCCGTTAAAGGCGGACCGTCATAGCGAAAATCGCTGTCGTAATCATCTTCTACAATGTAAGCTCCGGTTTCATTTGCCCATGCGAGGAGCGCCAGCCGGCGGTCGATCGGCAAGGTTACACCGGTTGGGAATTGATGTGATGGCGTAACGTAGGCAAGCACAATGTCCCGGCCTTTCGGCAGGTTGTCTGTTACCAGGCCATCGCCGTCAATGAGGACCGGGTTTAAGATCGCTCCATAGCTCTCGAACAAAAGTGCTGCGGCTTCATAGCCAGGGTCCTCGACAACCACGTCTGAGCCCGGCACCACCAGAATACGGCATAATAGGTTGAGCCCATCCTGGGCGCCTGCCGTGATGACAATGCGGCCGGCATCCGCGTGGATGCCGCGGGTGCCACCGAGATGGCTGGCGATTGCCGTGCGCAGCTGCGGGTCCCCCGCGGGATGCCCGTAATCAGAAAGATTGGCCCCGGCTTTTGCAAAATTTTCAAGGATGAGGCGCCGCCAGGTTGCTACCGGAAACTCGCGTCGGTCGAGCCGGCCGTACCAGAAATCATAGGCCAGTCTCGGACGATCACGCCCGACTGCTGCGGGCATCCGGCCAGTGAACGTGATGGGTGAGCGGTGTCCCGACAGTGCCGAACCGTTGCCATTGCAAGCTGCCGTTCTTGCGGGCACGTCGAGCTTGGTTTCAGGAAGGTAGCCGGCGACAAAGGTTCCAGCCCCGACGCGACATTCGACATAGCCTTCGGAGGCCAGCCAGTCGAACGCCAGCGCAACGGTATTACGGGAGACACCCAGTTCAGTCGCCATATCGCGGGACGAGGGGAGCTTCAATCCAGGTCTAAGGCTGCCGGATAGAATGCCGTCGCGGACCTGGCGATAAATTTGTTCCTGCAATGTTGCGTGCAGATCTCTCGTCAAAACGATCGGAAGGCTCAATCCCATTGCATAATGGCCCTATCAAGAAGGCAAAACCCGTTTCATGACGATCGCGGTTGTTGGCTGCCAGCATTCCGTGAATTGGGTCACTCTTGACCTGAACATCAATTTTTAACAAGATAAATATAAAGACGGCCAATAGAATTGGCCCAATGGCGACCGTAAAGTGCTGAAGGGTCAATCGGCTCAAGGGCGGTTGTCACCGGAGTTTGGATTTCGGCGTGCGGCCGCTATCTTGATTAAAAATCAAGCAACTCGCGTGAACGAAGGGTTTTCCAAGGTCGAAGCGTGACTAATCCGGGCAGTAAACGCCCTTGGCACCATTGAGAAAATCGAATTGGACCTATGACTTGCCTAATCTGTGGCCAAGCATTGTGAGCCAATAAATCTGGGAGAATTTTTATGAGTGATATCATCCCCTCTGGTGTCCCGTGTAGGGGCACCCACACATCGCAATCTACGTCCGAGGTTTCAAACCGTTCTGATGTCGGTTTTCGAAACCATTATTCTTTAGCCGGCGGCGGCTTTGACAACCCTAGCATGTTTGGAGGATTCGAAAGATGGTAGTCACCACAGATATTCATACCGGTACCGTTTCAACGACGGCGCAGCTGAAGCATGGCGCGCTAAGCCTGCCCGAAACGATCGGGCAATCCATCGCGCTTGTCGCGCCGACCTTTACCCCGGCACTGAATATTACCGTCGTCGCAGGCCTGGCCGGTGTCGGCTCCTGGATCTCCTATCTGATCGCCACCATCGGTTGCGTTTTTGTTGGCGCAAGCATCGCCACGCTGGCGAAGCGGCACCCTGAATCGGGGTCGTATTTCGTCTATATCGGGCGTAATTTCGGCCCGGTGGCCGGTGCGCTGGCCGGCTGGGCGATGATTCTGGCCTATATCTGCACCGCTGTTGCCGTGGTCTTTGGGTTTCCGCTTTTCCTAGGGAATTTCCTCGCGGTTTTCCATGTGACCCTGTCGAGCACGCTGCTTACCGTGTTCTCGGTCGCCTTCCTCGGCCTGGTCACATATGCCGCGTTCCGCGACATTCAGATATCCTCGCGCCTCGCTTTGGTGCTGGAGACAATTTCGATCGGCATCATCATCGTTATTACCGCCATCGTAGTCGGCAAGCACGGCACGGTCGTCGACCCCACGCAGCTTAATTTTTCCAAAATCCCGGTGGGCGGTGTGATGTCGGCGATGGCGTTCGCGGTGTTCAGCTTCGTCGGCTTCGAAAGTGCGACGACCTTGGCTAAGGAATCGGCCAATCCGCAGCGCAACGTGCCGTTCGCGGTGGTGGGAAGCTGCGCCGCGGCGGGGATTTTCTTCACCGTCATAGCGTATTTCATGGTGCTCGGCGTGAACGACAATGCAGGCGCCATCGGCGGCTCGGCCTCACCTTTCGCGGACATGACCAATGCAGCGCATCTGCCCTGGGCCGCGGGGGTCGTGTATTTCGCCGCCATGATCAGCGCCTTCGCCTGCACGCTGGCCTGCGTCAATGCCAGCTCGCGCATGCTCTATTCCATGGGCCGGTTCCAGTTCCTGCATGGCTCCATGGGCATGGTGCACCAAACCCATAAAACGCCATATATGGCGGTGCTGGCTTCAGCCGGCATTGTGCTCCTGCTGTTCTTCTGCCTGCTGCCGCAGGGCTTCCTCAACGCGTTCGGCCTGGCCGGCACCATCGCCACCTACGGTTTCGTCGTGGTCTATCTCGGCGTCGCTCTTTGCGCTTCATTCGACATGAAGCGTGGCGGCGTGCTGAAGCCCCAGCATGTCATCTGCAGCGCCATCGGCGCGGCGCTGATGGGCTTCGTGATCTATGCCAGCATCTATCCCTACCCAGCGGCGCCGTTCAGCTGGCTGCCACCGGTCTTTGCCATCTACATGGTCATCGGCCTGATCTGGTTCCTGGTATTGAAGGGTAAGTCGCCGCAGATTCTGGCGTCCATCACCAGCGACATGGAGGGATAATCTGCTCTACAGGCCATCAAAAAAGCCGCCGAGTAAAACCGGCGGCTTTTTTAGTGGTTGTTGGCTTCGATCGCAAATGCGGCGCGCAGCACCAGGTCATCCCGCCCCATTGCAGCAACAATTTGTGCGGCCAAAGGCAGGCCGTTGGCGTCTATCCCCATGGGAATACTGGCGGCGGGTTGGCGGGTCATGTTGAAAGGATATGCAAAAGGACACCAGGACCAGTCATCTTCATCAAACGGCAGTGGCGAGGCACGCCCGGCGGGCCAAGGCTGGCAAGGCATAACCGGACAAATCATCAGATCATATTTTTGATGAAAATTCGACATGGCAAGGGCGAGCAAGTCGCGCTGCGTCATCGCCTGCTGGAACTCAGAGCGAGAAATTGCCGCCGCGGCCGCGGCAATGTCCTTAATAAACGGATCGACATTCGCGGCCTGATCCGGCGGCATCATGGCGAGGCTCTGCGCGTACATGCAGCGCCAGAAAACCATGAAGGGCTTCAGCGGGTCGCATGGCCACGCCGGTTCGTCCAACTGCACGATCGCCCCGGCACGTGCCAGAGCTTCTGCGGCATTTTGGACCGCCTGGGTAATTTCGGGCGCAGCGCCGATGCCGTTGAACGAGGTGGTGAGCGCAACCCGCAAACCCGCTACCCCTAATTTCGTTTCTGCAACCCAATCCAGGCGCGCAGCCGGCATGACGTAGGGGTCTCTAGCTTCGGGCTGGGTGACGGTGTTCCATACCAAGGCCGTGTCCAAAACGCCACGCGTCATCGGCCCGGTAACCGCATGCGGCCAGAACGGGCCGATTGGTGCCGGTATCCGGCCAATACTGGGTTTTATTCCGAATACGCCACAATATGCGGCAGGAACCCGGATTGAACCGCCGCCATCGGTACCGATAGCGATCGGTACATGGCCCAGAGCAAGTGCTGCACCGGTTCCCCCGGAAGAACCCCCGGCCGTCAGTGCCGCATTGTAAGGGTTGCGGGTAATGCCATGAACCAGGCTCGAGGTGTCGAGCTTGCAGCCAGAATCCGGGGTTGCCGTCTTGCCGATCAGAATGGCGCCGGCGGCGCGCAGCCGCGCCACGATCGGCGCATCTTCCGCAGGCATGAAATCGGCCGGATAGGCCGGGCTGCCCCGCCGCATCGGCTGGCCGGCGACCGCCAGCAGGTCTTTGACCCCAACGGGAACACCGTCGAGCGCCCCGCAAGGCTCGCCGCGAGCCCAGCGCAACTCACTGGCCTGGGCCTCCCGCAGCGCAGCTTCAGCCGCCACATGCACCCAGGCATTGACGCGTTGATGATCGGCCGCGATGGCGGCCAGGGATGCCTGTACAGTTTCAACGGGCGACATTCTGCCGGCGGCATAGGCAAGCAGCATGCCGGCGGCGGAGCGCATTCAGTAAAGCTCGAAATACTCGTTGGTTTCGGCAGCCGGAATTTCGTCTCGCAACCTCAGCATCTCGGCGGTCTTCACTTTGGTGAACACATTGATGAATTCACTCCCCAGCATTTCGATCAAAGCCTCGTCGGCGACTAATGCGCTCAGCGACTCATGCATCTCCGTCGGCAGTTTTGCAAAGGAAGGGTCGTTCTCTTTCAAGCCTGCTCGCTCCGGCGCCAGCGCGGAACCGGCTTTGACGCCGAGCAGGCCGGCCGCAATCGTTGCGGCGGCGGTGAGGTACGGGTTGGAGAGTGCCGAGGGGACTCGCACTTCCAGATGCTGGCGCTTATCCTTGCTGGCTTTAATCCGCACCGAGGCGGAGCGGTCCTCGACCCCCCAGGAGATATTGCTCGGTGCAAACGTCGCCGGGCGGATGCGCCGGTAGCAATTGGTTGTCGGGTTCCATAGCGCTTGCTCGGCCCGCGCATGGTCCAGAATACCCTGCACGAAACTTTGCATGGTCGCGCTCATGCCATCTTTGTTTTCACGATCGAGAAAAATATTCTCGCCGGTCTCAAGATCGTACAGCGAAACGTGAAAATGCGAGCAGGAACCGGAGAGGCCTTTATAAGGCTTGGTCATGAAGGTGGCGAGCAGGCCTTCGGTGTGCAGATATTCCTTCACCGTGTTCTTGAAAACAAAAGCGCGGTCAGCGGCGGCAATGCCGTCCAGCGCGTCGAAGTTCAGCTCCCATTGCCCAGGTCCGTGCTCGCCATTGGCAGTGATCATGTCGACGCCGCTCGCCTGCAAGACCCGCAGCAATTTCTCCATCTGCGGATAGCGATGGGTTGCGGCCGTAACAAAAATCGGCTGGCCGCCATAAATCGGTTTGCGGGTTTCCAGATCGACCACGTAGAATTCATATTCATGGCCCATTTTCACGCCATATCCCACGGCTGCGGCGGCGGCGATAACGTTTTTCAGCACCATGCGCGGCGCCGCCAACTGGGCGCGTCCGTCATACCATTTGGTATCGCAGATCACGCGCTTGGTATTGGCAA
>JAMFSV010000295.1 GCA_026225455.1 Burkholderiales bacterium
GCTTTCAGGCGCCGCCCCACCAGCAGCATCAGCACCGCATGCAATGCCGCCAGCGCCAATAGACCGTAAGCCACATTGGCAATCATAAAATGCAGCTCAAATAGCGGGTCGGCCGCATAAGACAACACCCGCACGCCGCCAAAGGCCAGTGGCATCAGCGTCGCGACACAGGCCAGCGGCAGCGCCAACAGCCCCAAACCGTCGAGCGGAAAAAAGAAACTCTCGATCCAGTAAATGCAGATGCTCAGCCACAACATGGCCGACAGCGCAAAAGCAAAACCAAACACCATCCGGTCCGGCGGGAACACCGTTACGTGCAACAATATGCCGTGTAAGATCAGGGCCAGCAGCAATAACGAGTGCCGCGCGGCCGGTACCCGTGGCCGCAGTTTGGCACCCGCAGGCGCCGACGGCGCGTCTGCGGTTCGACCCCGATGGGTGCGCCAGGCGACGAGCGCGAGTCCGCCATATAGAAGTGCCGTCAAGGCATACAGTACAATATCCATATTCCGAGTTTACACTATGGCCCGCTTTATCGCGGGGCGCGTAAGCAGACCAAGATCGATAGAGCCATCATCCTAAAGCAATCCCACTATGCTAGATAATCTTACTCAACGGATGGCGCGTGTCGTCAAGACACTGCGCGGCGAAGCCCGTCTAACCGAAGCCAATACCCAGGACATGCTGCGCGAAGTGCGGCTGGCCCTGCTGGAGGCCGACGTCGCCTTGCCGGTGGTGCGCGAATTTATCGCCAAAGTAAAAGAAAAGGCGCTGGGCGAAGAAGTCATCAGCAGCCTGTCGCCCGGACAAGCGCTGGTGGCCGTGGTGCAGCGCGAACTGACCGCCGTGATCGGCGGCAATTACGACGCCCGCGCCGCCGACCTGCATTTGGCGGTCACGCCGCCCGCCGTGATCCTGATGGCCGGCCTGCAAGGTGCCGGTAAAACCACCACGGTCGGCAAACTGGCCAAACTGCTCAAAGAACAGCACAAAAAGAAAGTTCTGACGGTATCGTGCGACGTATATCGCCCGGCCGCTATCGCGCAGCTGAAAACCGTCACCGAGCAAGTCGGCGCCGATTTCTTCCCCTCCGAGGCCAATCAGGCCCCGGTCGATATTGCACGGGCCGCCGTCGATTGGGCGAAAAAACACTACCATGACGTCCTGATCGTCGATACGGCAGGCCGTCTCGGCATCGACGAAGCCATGATGCAGGAGATCACCGCCCTGCACGCCGCGCTCAACCCGGCTGAAACACTGTTTGTGGTCGACGCGATGCTGGGCCAGGATGCGGTCAATACCGCCAAGGCGTTTAATGACGCCCTGCCCCTGACCGGGGTGGTGCTGACCAAGCTGGACGGCGATTCACGCGGCGGCGCCGCACTCTCGGTGCGCCATATCACCGGCAAGCCGATCAAATTTGTCGGGGTCGGCGAAAAACTCGACGGCCTCGAAGTATTCCATCCGGACCGTCTGGCAAGCCGCATTCTCGGCATGGGCGACATCCTCGCCCTGGTCGAAGAAGCGCAACGCGGAGTTGACGTACAAGCCGCGCAAAAACTGGCGGACAAGGTCAAAAAAGGCGGCGATTTCGATCTCAACGATTTCCGCGCCCAATTGACGCAAATGAAAAGCATGGGCGGTTTATCGTCGATGATGGACAAATTGCCGGCCCAGTTCCAGCAAGCCGCGGGCAAAGCCGACATGGGTCAGGCCGAGAAACAAATGCGCCGCATGGACGGCATCATCAATTCAATGACCTTGCTGGAGCGTGCCAAACCCGACCTGATCAAAGCCAGCCGCAAGCGGCGCATTGCTCTTGGGGCCGGAGTCCAAGTCCAGGAAGTCAACCGCATGCTGGCACAATTCGACCAGATGCGCGGCATGATGAAAAAACTCAAAGGCAATAATCTTGCCAAAATGATGCGTGGCATGAAGGGCATGATGCCGGGCATGCGCTAGGGCGCTCGGCCCAGCTCAGTGTGAAATGTCCGACAATGCCTGGAAGCCATGCCTGAAGCCCAGGAATCCAAAAGAGCCCTATGGAACCCGCCATGAATCGCGAAGAAGCACTGCATATTTTCCAGCAATCCGAAGAAATCGTCTCAGCCAGCGCGGTCGACACATCGATCACCCGGATGGCGGGTGAAATCAAACAGGCGGTCGGCGACGAATTTCCCTTGGTCCTGTCGGTGATGGGCGGTGCCGCCGTGTTTACCGGCATGTTGCTGCCGCGCCTCGATTTCCCGCTGGAGTTCGATTACATCCACCTGACCCGCTACCGCAATATGACCCAAGGCGGCGAAATGCAATGGCGCGTTGCGCCCGCCGAATCGGTGAAAAATCGGGTGGTGCTGGTACTCGACGACATCCTCGACGAAGGTCAGACCATGGCGGCCATCCGCGACCGTATCGTCGAAATGGGCGCACAGCGTTTTATCAGCGCGGTGTTATGCGAGAAGACCCTGGCACAAAAAAAACCATTGCACCCGGACTTCTGCGGTTTTACCGTTCCCGACCGTTATATCTTCGGCTGCGGCATGGACGCCAAAGGTTATTGGCGCAACCTGCCCACCATCCGCGCGTTGACCTCCGCGATCTAATACCGGGCTCTAATCAGGGCTATTTTGAAGTCCCGCAGCCCACCGAGCCTTCCATCCCCCGGGGCAGCCCTTCTTCTGGCCGCGCAAGAATCAAACCGAGGGCGAGCGGACAGATCGAGCGCGGGGGCTGGATTAGCCGCAGCAGGCTAAGGCTCAATCGGCGGCAACGCCTCCGGCACAGCGCGGGGTTTATGGACGATCGGCCAGAGGCGGCCCTGCATCACCACGCGCCAATACAAAAACGGCAAGAAGGTTTTCTTGAGCCACCAGAAAATCCGGCGCGGCGCTCTCGAATCGCCCGGGAAACTGGTCTGCACCACCCCGTCATAACAAAATTCGGCCAGCATCACCCGTCTGGACGAGGTGGTCAGCGGGCACGACGCATAACCGTCATAGTGGGCCTCGGCACCTTGGCCGGTCAGCGCTCGCATCACGTTGGCGACCACTACCGGCATCTGATTCTTGACTGCCGCCGCGGTCTTGCTGTTCGGCGTCGAGGTGCAATCGCCCAGGCCGAAAATATTGGCATAACGCTTGTGTTGCAAGGTGTTTTTGTCGACCTCGATCCAGCCCGCGGCGTCCGCCAGAGGACTGCGTTTGATAAATGTCGGCGCGCTCTGGGGCGGCACCACATGCAACAGATCGAACGGCACGGTTTGCAGGGTGGTATTGCCATTGGCGACGAATTCGAAATAAGCCGTCTTGGCGGGCCCGTCGACTTTCACCAGCCGGTGCCCGAATAAGGCGCTTGCGCCGTATTGCGCCATGACCTGATCCAGCGCTTGCGCATAAAACGGCACGCCGAACATGGTGGCACCCGGCGTAAAAAAGCGCAGGTCGGCCGAGATCCCATGCTGCTTAAAATAGTCAGCCGCCAGATACAGGATTTTTTGCGGCGCACCGGCACATTTGATCGGCATCGGCGGCTGGGTAAACAATGCCGAGCCGCCGCGAAACGCCTGGATGCATTGCCACGTATAAGGTGCCAGGTCGTAGCGATAATTGCTGGTGACGCCGTTGCGCCCCAGTGTTTCGGTCAGCCCCTCAATCGCATCCCAGTCCAGTTGAATGCCGGCGGCAACCACCAGCAGCCGGTAATTCAACGTCGCACCGCTGGACAACAGCAGTGCATTGCGTTCGGGATCAAACGACTCGACCCGCTCGGCGATCACCTCAATACTGGCCGGAATGCAATCCCGCACCCGCCGGCGCGTACGCTCGGCGCTGAATTGCCCCCCTCCCACCAGAGTCCACCCCGGTTGATAGTAGTGATATTCGGCAGGCTCGATCACCACCATATCCAAAGCGGGATTAAGCCGGCGCAAGCGAGCCGCAACACTGGTGCCGCCCGCCCCGCCTCCGATCACCACCACGCTATAACGCTTTAAACCATCGGCATGCTCAGTCACAAGCTATCCTCCAGAGATCTGTCTTTGACATTTGGCGCTCGACCCTATAGCATATTCCATATAGGTATAAGCTTATATCCAAAAGTAATATAGGTGCTTTTTAAGGCATTCGTTATATGATTTTTCGTCAGTTCTTCGATGCGGCTTCGAGCACTTATACCTATTTCCTTGCCTCCCGTATCGGCGGCGAGGCGTTGATTATCGACCCCGTCAAAGAGCAACTGGCCCAATACGCGACGCTGATCGAACAACTCGGCGTGCGGCTGGTGCATGCCATCGATACCCATACCCACGCCGACCATATCACCGCGCTCGGCGATTTGCGCGATACAACGCACTGCACCACCATTATGGGCGAGCTCTCGCAAGCCAAGTGTGTCTCGCAACATGTGTGCGACGGCGAACTGCTCAAGGTCGACGGTATTACCCTCGGCGCCGTCTATACGCCGGGGCACACCGATGAGTCGTTCAGCTTTGTCCTCGAGCCGGCCGCGCCCAGCGCAGTCTTCACCGGCGACGTATTGCTCATCCGCGGCACCGGGCGCACCGATTTCCAGGGTGGCGACGCGCATCGTTCGTGGGATTCCATCGTAAATCGTCTGTTTCGTCTTCCAGACTCGGTCACAGTCTATCCCGCCCACGATTACAAAGGCTGGAGCGCGTCGAGCATCGGCGAAGAAAAACGCTTCAACCCGCGTCTGGCCGGCAAAACCGAAGCCGAATATGTGGCCATCATGCACGCTCTCAAACTACCCAGCCCGGCGCTGATGGATATTGCCGTACCGGCCAATCTGGCCTGCGGCCAAACCGGCATGCCACCGACGCGTCATGCATAACGCGCTCGCCTTGGTTGCGGCCGCGAATCTCGACCACGGGATAACGCAGGGATTCCTTGCCGCGCTATGCGGCGGTTTTGTCAGCTTTTCGCTCGGATTGATAGGCGGCGGCGGTTCGATTCTCGCGGTACCGCTGATTTTGTATGTGGTCGGCTTGCACAACCCCCATCTGGCTATCGGCACGGCGGCACTGGCGGTCGCGGCAAATGCTTTTATCAACATCATTCCGCATGCGCGCGCGGGGCATGTACGCTGGAAGGCGGCCTTCGCCTTTGCCGCCAGCGGCGTGATCGGCGCGGCCGTCGGCTCCACGCTGGGCAAGCTGGTCGACGGTCAAAGGCTGCTGACGTGTTTCGCTGGGCTGATGTGTTTCGTGGCAATTCTGATGCTGCGGCCGCGGGCGGCAACCCAATCCAGCTCGCTCCTGGACCAAGGCGGGTACCCGCGTTTATGCGGCACCGGGCTGGGCGCGGGTAGTTTGTCCGGTTTCTTCGGTATCGGCGGCGGATTTCTCGTCGTACCGGGTCTGATGTTCGCCGGGCGGATGCAAATCGTCGAGGCTATCGGCACTTCTTTATTTGCGGTGGGATCATTTGGACTCACCACCGCCATCAATTATTCGCTATCCGGCGATGTGGATTGGTCCATCGCCGCCGAATTTGTCGCGGGCGGTATTGCCGGCGGCTGGCTCGGCGCGCGCATGGCATGCCGCCTGGCGCGCAGGCGCGGCGCGCTCAATCTTATTTTTGCGGCGATGATTATCGCGATCGCCGCCAATATGCTTTATCACGCGTGGCGTGTGCACCGGGGTTGAGGCCGTATCGACCTGCGCCACACCCAGATTGAATCAAAGCAAGGCTTGCCCTCGCAGGCGCTCACATTTCGTGAACGAAAGTCCGCACGCCGGCCAGCATCATCTCGACCGAAATCGCCACCAGCACCAACCCCATCAGACGCTCGAAGGCCATCACCGTACGTTCGCCGACGAGGCTTTCGATGCGCTCGGCCATGGTCAGCACCAGAGCGCACACCCCCATCGTGACCGTCAGTGCCGCCACCCATTCCAGCATATGACCGGGCGCCTGCGAGGTCAGCAGCATCACCGTGGCCAGCGCGGAAGGCCCCGCCAGACTGGGGATGGCCAGCGGCACGATAAACGGTTCGCCGTGACGGCCGGCGGCCACCGCTTCATGATCGGGATGCGGAAAGATCATCCGGATCGCGATCAGGAACAGCACGATGCCGCCGCCTATTTTTAATGAAATGGGCGTCAAGCTCATCAACTGCAAAAAGCGCTCGCCGACCACCATAAACACCAGCAGGATCACAAACGCGATCGCCACCTCGCGCAAGATCACAATCTTGCGCCTGGCTGCGGCCACCGGCCGCAGAGCGTTGATAAACAGCGGAATATTACCCAGCGGATCCGTAATCAGGATCAGCAGGATAGTGACCGACACAAAGCTATATTGCACCTGATGCTCCGTTAGTAAGCTCAATCAAGCTAAATCAGCTCAATGAGCTACAGGGGGTAAGCTTAGTGAGTTACTTTAATGGGCTACGTTAGCGAGTGAGCCAGGTTGGTGAGCCACATTAGTGAGCGGCATAAGCCTAAAGCGCCAGCGCTGCGCGCA
>JAMFSV010000296.1 GCA_026225455.1 Burkholderiales bacterium
AACATCGTCGCCGGGATCGCCGTCGGCGTCGCATATCACGGCATGACGGCGGGAGAAGCCGCCAATCGTTTTTCCATTTTGTCGGTGGGCGACGCCATGGTGTCGCAAATCCCATCGCTGCTGATATCGGTTTCGGCAGGTGTGCTGATTACCCGCGTGGTGGACGATAACAATACTTCCAGCGACCGCTCCCTCGGCACCGAAATGTTTCGCCAGCTTGGCGGCCATGCGCGCCCGCTTTATTTTGCCTCGTTATTGCTGCTTGGTTTTGCCGCCGTGCCGGGTTTCCCGTGGCCGCTGTTTCTTTTGCTGGCCGGCATCCTGACCTTTTCGGGTTACCGCTTGACCAAGAAAGACAATAAAAGTTCGACGGCCAAAGGCGACGCCGTGGGCGCGTTCCAGCGTGCCGGGGCCAAAGGCGACGCACCGACAATACAGACTCGCGCACCGCAATTTACTCCGCCGATCGGGGTGCGGGTGGCACAGGATTTGATACAGCGCTTGTCGGTCGCCAAAATCGACCAGGCATTCGATATCGAGCGCGTCAAGCTTCAGGATAAGCTCGGTTTGCCGTTTCCCGGCATTACCATGTGGTCATCGCCCGATCTGGCGCCAGGAGTGTACGAAATCTTGCTGCAGGACGTACCCTGCGCGAAAACCACATTACCGGCGGGCAAAGTGATGCTACCTGAAGCTTATGGCCACCCGGAAATCATCGCGCGCTGCGAAGAACAAGGTCCGGCCGGCGGTTTTCCGAAAAGCTATTGGGCTGTTGAACGCGATCTGCCCGCCAATACGACAGTTTGGCGCGATGAACAAGTTATTGCGCACGAAACCATTCGCCTGTTGCAACAACGGGCGCATCAATTCCTCGGTATCCAGGAAGCACAGTGGCTGCTCGACCAGTTAACTCTGGAATACCCGGGCCTGGTAGCGGAAGTGACCAAGGCGCTGCCGCTGCAGAAAATCGCCGATGTATTGCGCCGTTTGCTTGAGGAACAGATCTCGATTCGCAACATTCGCGGCATCATGGAAAGCATGATCGTCTGGGGGCCAAAAGAAAAAGATATGCTGATGCTCACCGAATATGTGCGCGGCGATCTCTCGTATTTTCTCGCCCATCGGGCCAGCGGCGGCCAGCGCAAATTGGCCGCGGTATTGCTCGATGCTCCGGTCGAACAGCATATTCGTGAATCCATCCGGCAAACGCCGACCGGCAATTTCCTGGCCTTGCCTCCCGATGAAATCAAGTATTTTGTCGACAGCATCGCCGCGCACGCGGGCGACGCATCGCGCACAGCGGTGGCATTGGTGACGTCGATGGATATTCGCCGTTACGTGCGGCGCATGATCGAAACCCGTCTGGAGTGGTTGCCGGTTTATTCGTATCAGGAACTCGGCAGTCATGTCGAGCTGTCACCGCTGGGCCGGGTAACGATGTAACCATCGGCCGCCCATGAACGATATTCCTATTCACGTACTGCGCATTATCACGCCCGACGAGCCGGTCTGCGGACCGCCTCCCGGCAAGCATGATGCCTATGAAGCACTGGCTAGACGGCACCGGTCCGTGCGGCAAGTATCGCACCAGCCGCCATTACCGGTCCCAAGCGCGCAAGCCGATGAACGCGACAGTGCAGCCGAGGCGCAGGCCGAACAAGACGACTGTGAAAACCAAGAGGAAGCGCAAAAGATAACTCGCGCCAGCAGCAACTTCAGTCGTATCCACCCGTCGATGCCCAAGCCCACATCGCCCTACGCGGAGGACGCGCCGTCTCGGGTACGTGCGGGTATCGCCGCCGCCGGCAAGCTGCAACAAATGATGCCGGCTTACGTGGCGGCGCTTGGCGAAAGGCAAAATACCGCGCTGCGACTGATCGATTTTCTGGCTGATCGCGTGGCGGATTTTTGCGGCGATTCCGCGGTGTTGTCGCAGGGTTGCTGGGAGCTCACGGTGCTTCTCGACCCCGCGATATTGCCCGCTACCAGGCTGCAGATAAGGCTTTCGTATTTCGACTTGCACCTTCGGTTCGAATGCCGTAACGCTGGCGAAAAACAGCTAATCTTAGATCATAGCGACATATTAAAGTCTCGCCTCGAAGTACTGCTGACAAGTCAGGGCGTGGCCCGTGATATTGAAATTCAGATTGTACGAAGTATCGCCGACTGACTTACCTAGAACCAAGATAATATGGAAATCACGTCTCAGCCTCCGCTTGTAAAATATCACGGCACGCATCACACCGGGACGGCGGCGGTGCATCCGCTCCCCGCCAGCCGCGCCCTGCCCTGCCTGACTCCGAGTGCCGCCAGCCTGTCGCGTCTACTCAACGACGAGCGTCTGATCAAATGGCTGCACCATAAACTTGGTGTGACCGAGTGGCAAGTTTCCCCGGTGGTGAAATTGCGCGACCCGGCCTGGATCGAATTTTCGCTGGGCTCGGCGCGCGCCGTAGCCGGAATCGATTTGGGTCGTCATCCGGCGCTCGCCGCGGTTGCACATTCCGCACGGCATGCGAATCCTCACTCGGGTGACGATGCCGCATTACGCCATGCCGTAGCCGCCATCTTGCTGGCTCCCTTGCTCGAACGTATGGAAGCCATCGGTTTGACCGGCGTGCGCGCGGGTTCGGTACACCGTGGCGGCGAATCGGGCGAAACCCAGCCTTGCGCTTCCCTCGCCTTTCGTATCGGAGAGCAACAATTCGAATGTGTGCTGGCCAGCGTGGACCAGGGCTGGATCGATGCGCTGGAACAGTGCGTGATTTCGCAAAACGTGCCATGCAGCCAACATATCAGTGCGATCAAGGTTCCGGGACGGCTGCAGATCGGCGCGCGTAGCTTCAGTTTGGTTCAACTGCGCACGGTGCGTGTCGGCGATATTTTATTAAACGCGCTCTATCCCGAGGTGCACGAGCTTTTCGGCACCTCGGACACCTTAATCCAGGTCCGCGCCAGTTGGGGCGCAACCTACGGCCGACAACTCTGTGCCATGGTTCAGGCAAGTCGCCACAAGCTGGTTTTTTCAGGAGATCCCGTGATGACATATGAAACCGATCAAGATGTTGCGCTGGCTAGCAACACCATGGTTGCTACCGAGCTGCCGATAGATATCAACGAACTGAATTTGCCGGTCAAGTTCGAACTCGATACGGTTTCGTTGCCGGTGGTGCAATTGTCGGCGTTGCGCCCCGGTTATGTGGTCGAGTTGCCGGTCACCGTCAATGCCGCCCGGATCCGTTTGACGGCATACGGTCAGATGATCGGCCTGGGCGAGCTGGTGACGGTGGGCGAGCATCTCGGCGTGCGTGTTTTGCAAATTGCACACGGCAATGGTCCAGTTTAACGACTTTACCGGCCTGCTGATCGCCGTGCTGGCGATCAGCCTCATTCCCTTCATTGCGATGGTGGTGACTTCTTACGCCAAAATCGTCGTGGTGCTGGGCTTACTACGCAATGCCCTCGGCGTACAACAGGTTCCGCCGAATATGGTGCTCAACGGCATCGCCATCCTGGTATCGCTGTACATTATGGCGCCCGTCGGGATGCAGGCAATGGACATCATGCAGCATGAACGTTTGCCGACCGAAACTTCGCAATTGATGATCGCGGCATTTTCGGCCTCGGAAGAACCGTTCCGGCAGTTTCTGGTGCGCCATACCCATGAACGCGAAAAACGTTTCTTTCTGCGCTCGGCCTCGGTGGTATGGCCCAAAGCCATGGCGGATCAATTGCGTGAAAACGACCTGATCGTGCTCGCGCCCGCCTTCACCCTCACCGAAATGACCGATGCATTCAAGATCGGCTTCCTGCTCTACATTTGTTTTATTGTGGTCGATCTGATCATCGCCAACGTGCTGATGGCGATGGGCTTGAACCAAGTGCAGCCGACCAACGTCGCGATTCCCTTCAAGCTGCTGCTGTTTGTAGTGATGGATGGATGGTCGGCACTGATACATGGCCTGGTTTTGACCTACCGCTGAGGACCTGACATGGAAGTCGAAACGCTAGTTAGATTGACCACCGAGGGCATGCTGCTGTGCTTGTATGTGTCGCTTCCGATCATCGGCATCGCGGCGCTGGTCGGTTTGGGAATTTCATTTATCCAAGCTATCACCTCGCTGCAAGATCACACCATTTCTTTTGCGGTCAAGCTGATCGCCGTGATCATCGGGCTTGCCATATTGGCCCCTTGGGGTGCGTCTTCCGTGCTGAATTTTGCCAATGAAATCATGGCCGCGGCGGTGCCGTCATGAGTTCCGTCGACCGCACCAGCGACAGTAGCTCACATCAGGCTATCGACGAAGCACGCCTATGGCATGCGGATTCGAACACCGAAAAAAATTCCGAGGAGGGCGGCCGGTCCAGCACCAAAACCGGCCCCTTCATGCGCAATGGAGCGCGCTTCGCGGTTGGCTACGGAACTTTTGTCAGCCGCCCGCTCGGCACCAACGCCAAACATTTTTTAAATAAGCTGTTGCGCCGCCCGCTCAATTTTTCGCGGCAAATCGGCCGCAAAGGCCTGGGCGCTTCACATATTCACGGATTCCATCATCGCATCGAAGAATCGGATCATGGCGACGGCCACTCCCACGAAGGCAAGCAACATGAGCACCAACAGGGTCATCATGGCGAAGATAAACGCCGCCGGCCGCCGATCAAAATACAACTCGGGAAAAGTATTGCGCCCGCCGCTTTCCGCCATAGCTTGAGCGAAGCGGCACAGTCGAGCGAAGGCTCAGCGGATGCCGAAGAAACCATGCGTAGCGCCTGGACCCGCAATTTTTCCGCTATCGGCGACACGCTGGCAAGCGACCCGCAAGCCTCGCTCACGGCCCCCGTACTCGGCAGCTTCCTCGATTTGCTGCACGCGCGCCTGGGTAATCCCTTGATGCAAAATGGCATCAAGCAGATGGGCTTGCCCGGAGTCAAACAGCAACTGCTGGCGGCGGAAGACGAGTCCGGCCCAAAAAAATCCGGCGCACCGGTTTCAAACCCGCGGATGAAAACCCATAACCTATTGGGTCCTTTATTTTTATTGCAATTCGAACGGCCCTATACAGCCAAGCAAATTCCCTTGGCCGCCAATCGTCTCCAATGCGGTTTGCTGGCAACCGGAGAGCGCGGAACCGGCCACGATCACGGCGGCGAGAAGCATCCGCCATTACCTGAAAAAAGCTCCGGAAGCGATGTTGCAGGCACGACCAAAAAACCGCTTGCACCCTTCAGCGTATCGAGCATGTGGGGTCACACGGGTAAGCAAGATACAAAAATCGAAACCTGAAGTTGCGGTTGGCTAATTCGTTTTACTCGTTATGTTTTCGCATTTATGTTTTTTGAAAAACAGCAGTTGCATAAACTAAAGTCATAGCAGTACACAGAACGCGTGTTGCGCGCCAGAGCACCAAGATATGGATTTCCCGAGACTAGCCAGATGAAACGATTAAGAATCCTAACCGGTTCACATTCAGGCGCCCAAGTGGAATTGGTGCCGGGTGACTATCGTATCGGCCCCGGTGATGACGTCGATGTATGTATTACCGACTGGAGCGAGCTCAGCATTCTGCTTTCGTTGGATGCGGCGGGTATCATGCGCTGGACTTCGGCAAGCGCCGGGTCGAGCAGCGCGGCCAAAGACGATGCAAGTAGCCCGGTCTATATTCTGGTGCAAGAATTGGTGCCGATTCCCTTCGGCGACGTGGTGCTGTGCGTCGGTCCGCAAGATGAGGCGTGGCCAGCCGACGTGGATATTCTGCGCACCCTTTGGGTCAGTGCGATTGTTCCCGGCGAGTCAACCGAAAACCTTGCCGCCGGCGCGACCAAACCCGCTTGGCTACGCGGTCGCGCTTTAGGCATTACCTTTACTGTGGGCATGCTGGGGGCGGTACTGGTAGTCGCGGCAACGCTTTTCGGCACTCCGCCTCACAATGCGGTCGCGATGGCAAATCCGCAGACCTTGGCCACGCGCATTACCGAGGCCTTGCATACCGCCGGCATCGCCGGGCTGCATGTGGTGCCGCGCGATAGCACCGTGGTGGTCCAAGGCATGGTTGCCACTTCCGCCGAAGACGTCGCCGCGCGCAGCGTATTCCAACATGTTACCGAGGATCAAAGCCAGATCCAGCGGCAATACGATGTAGCGGAAGACGATAGGCGCAATCTGCAAGATGCGCTCGGAATCTCCGGCATCCAGGTCAGTTATCTGGGCGACAGCAACTTCGAAGTGAGCGGCACGGTGCCCTCGTTGGCGGTGTTCCAAACGGCCCTGACCCGGGTTCGTAGCGACCTGGACGCCAATCTCAAACAGATCAAGGTAGCCGTGACCGAGTTGCCGCTCACCCAGGCCAGTGCCGATTATTCGGAAATCATGACGATCGGCGACGCGCGTTACGCGGAAACCCCCGATGGAGTCAAGCACCTGTACCCGGCCGAGGCAAAAGCCAAGGTCGCCCTGGAGCACCCGGCGCATGCCCAGTCGGCGCTGAAGACCGCGGCGCTTAAAACCAGCCCGGGTACGACTGCTGCGTCCGAGAATCAAGAATTTAATTGAGTCGATATCGATTTTCCACCCCACTAAAAAGGTGAACCTCATGTACCAAGCACTAGAACCGGTTGTTGGCGATCTTTTGAATCTGAAAGAAACGCTGTCGTCATTGACCAGCCACGCCCGAGTCGCCCGCATCCTGACCGCGCTCGATAGCGTCGCCAACCGCCTCAACGGTGAAATCCAGACGGCGCCGAGCGCTCAGGACGCAGCTCAGTTGCGCACGCTGTACCGCGGTTTTATTTCGGCAGGCCGGCTGGTGCAAAACATGCATGAATTGCGGACCCAGGCAGAACCCGATTAAGCAGAATATGGCCGATCCACGGCACTATCAGCGCCGTAAGACGGCCCCAAGTTTCAAGCGGTACTCGTTGTAACCTGCAGTGCAAGTCGTTTCTTAACTTTTGTTTGATAAATCGTCACTCAACTCTTAATTAAAAGGAATTTATTATGTCCACATCTGGAAGCTCGATGAAAGCAGGCGGTGCCGCTTCAGGCGCAATGGGTAGCATGATGCCGCTGATGCAGGAAATGACCCAGGATACGATGGAAGTGTCGCTGTTGGAAGGTGTCGAAGATCTGGAGAAAAATTTGGCCAGCGGCGTCAAAAACGCAGCATCGCCTTCTTGATCCATTAGATTCTTTTTTTTGGGTCGCTCATGCCCGCATGGATTTTTGCCGGGGGCCCGCCTCCGGCAAATTTCCCTGTACCTGCAACCTCGGTACTTTAGTTATTAATATCGCAGCAACGGAATCTTTGCGGAGAATAGCCCCATGAGTCTCGAACGTTATGCCGATGTCGTGCGAGATGTCTGTCAAGTGGTCGGATTGCCCGATGCCGATTACGTGCTGAAAACCCATACATTGGAAGTCGAAGGTTTCGACGTGCGTCTGGATCATTTTGAAAACGATCCGGATGCGATGTACGTCAATTTCCACTATGGCGCCGTCACCGCCGGCCGCACCTTGATCGTATTCCGGCTGATGCTCGAAGCCAACCTGCTGATTTATGCGCAAGATCAAGCCCAGCTAGGCCTGGATGCCGACACCGGAGGCGTGATCCTGATCATGCGTTTGCCGCTGACCGACGATGTCGACGGCAGCACCGTAGCCGATTTGCTGACCCACTATGCGGAGCATGGCCGCTACTGGAAGCGCAATATTATCGAGTCGACCGACGAGATGTTCGACGGCATCGCAGCAGGCGAATATCATTGGCTGCGCGCCTGACGCGCCTGATTTGTGCCGCCGCACCGAGATGTGCGAGCACCGCCACCGCCGGCCACGCCGGCGGCAACCTGTTTTATACCGCCGTTTTTTCCGCTGGAATCAATAACAATATACGGGTACGCGGCTTGACCGCAACTGCCGTCGTCGCCATTGCTGCCGTCGCGGAAGCGGGCCGGTCCTGGCGCGCCTGTGCCGGCGCAACCGGTGCGCTGAAGGCCAGCGCCACACATTGGCCGGACGCTACGTCGGTATGCGCATGCTGCAGCGGCATGCGCTCGCCATCGGCGTCATCGCCGGGGCTGATCTGCGCATCCAGAGCGATGCGCGGGTCGCCAGGCGTGCCGGCCAAGGTCGGCGTCACGCTCAGCGACACGCCGGTCGACACATCGAGCAACGAGCCGTCGCCTGCGTCCTGTGCCTGCACCAACTTATCTTCATAACGATCCATCACCGCCGGCATGCCGGCTATGGTCAAGGTGCCGCGCTTGAATTCGACCCGTGCCCGGCCCGCCTTGGCAAAACCTTCGAGCTGCGCGGCCAGGGCGCTGCCGTCGTCATCGGTATAGGCCACTTGTACCCCGTTGGCATCCGGGCGCCATTGCAATGGCAACGCGGCCAGCGCATCGGGATCGACCTCGGCCAGGTAGGCCACGATCTGCACTTGCTCGGGTTTTACATCATAGGCCTCCACCATGGCCGCATCGGCATCGAGTTTTTCCGGTAGATCGCGCACCAGGACCGAATTGGTTCCAGCATCGGCCTCGATGATAGGCAAGGCGGCCTCGTATTCGAGCGGCACGATGCCGCGTTCCTGAGGTTGCGCCCTGGAAGCCGCGAAACGCTGCCGCAACAAGGTGGCCACACCGGGCTGCACATGGTTGACCCCGGCTACCGTGCGCGGCCGGTCGGCGGCTCCCGCACTGTCGAGCTTGACCACCCGCACCGAAGTCCTGACATGTTCGCGCGCGGCCCGCTCCAATTGAGCAGCCATCTTGGCCACGCGGCCGACATAATCAGGCGGCCCCGAAACGATCACTACGTCGGCGGTCTCATCGACCTGTAGCGGAAAGCGCGAGTCGGTAGCACCGCTCTCCTTGAGCATCGCCAACAGCGTATCGGGCGTGACGTAGTTCAGGCGGATCGGCAGCATGCGCCGATCCGCCAGCGGAGAAATGCGCAGCATCGCACCGTCGTAGTACCAGTCGAGACCGTACACACTGACCAACAGATCGAGGAAACGCTGGGGCGTTATATTGAAGCGGCCCGCAATGTTGCCCGTGACGTCGATGGACACGGAGATAGGCACATGGGTTTGTTGCGAAAATTCGTGTATCGCATCGCTCAAGGTGCTCTGCACGGTGGAGAATTCAAATTGCTCCGCGCGCCAGGGAATCGGCGCGGCGGATACCTGGCTTGCGGGACACAGGATGGCGGCCCACGCCAGACACACTGCCACACGGCGCACGCGCAATTGAGAGGCGGCGGCCTGAAACAGGCGACGGCGAATGAGGTGCTGAGGCGCGGCGTTCAATTTAATTGGCGTCATGGGGAGTTTTACGGCTGGCGGGCCAGACATTTTCCAGGCTGGGTGATGAATCGGCGGCTTGTATCGGCGGCGGCGGGTCGACGTTTTCCGTTTGGATCTCAGGCGCGGGCAAGTTGGCTTCGTCCGCAGTCGGCGGGGTGAAATTAAGCCGGTAACCAGTTGCATAAACGGATTGGATGGTCCAACCCAGGCCGATTTTCTTCAAGTTGGCGCGCACCCGGCTGACATACATGTCGACCGAGCGGGTTTGCACCATTGCGTCCCAACCCCATACGACGCTTAAGAGGTCCTGGCGTTGAACCACGGTACCGGCATAGCTTCCCAGGTGCCAGAGTATGTCGAATTCCTTCGAGCCCAGGGCATGAGTCACGCCGTCCGCGATAAGCGCCTGCTGCGACCGGTCCAGCACGCAATTCTCCAGCAACAATTTGCGCCCGCTCTGATTCGTCGCATTCGCGCGCCGCAACACGGCGCGCACGCGTGCCAGCAGAACCGCGCTATCCAGCGGTTTGATCAAAAAATCGTCGGCGCCGGCATCGAGGATCTTGGCGATATCCTCTTCCGCCGAATGCACCGTCTGGAAGATCACCGGCACTTGCGAATGCGCGCGGCGCCGGACAAAACTCAGCAATTGCTCGCCGGACAAACCAGGCACGTCCCAATCCAGAATCATCAAATCGGTCCAATTGTCGGCAAGATGATTACGGGCATCCAGCCCATTGGAAAATGCGGTCACCTGGTAACCCTCGCCGCTGAGCCAGGACTTGAGCATCGCATGTTGCGCCGGGTCGTCTTCCACCACCAGCACCCTAACTGATTTACCCTGCATGCCTTGTATCATTGCCTTTCCCCATCCATCAATGTTTCGTCGACGCGCTGCCGACCGCTGGCATAAGCCAAACACGGCAGCCGCATGACGAAGGTCGTGCCCAAACCCTGGTTGGACTCCGCATATAGCGTACCGCCATGCAAGCGAGCAACCCGTGCCGTGAGCGTCAACCCGATACCAAAACCTTTCGAACTTTTTTTGGCCATTTCATCGAAACTGTCGATGCGGCCGCGTTGATGCAGGCCCGGCAAGCCGCCGGCCCAATCCTTGATTTGCAGCTCGGCATAACCGTCCACAACCTTCAACGAGACCGCAATGCTGGTACTGGGCCGCGACGCCTGGATCGCGTTATCCACCAGGTTTTGAAAAGCACGCGCGATAAACGGCCGCAAACCGACAATCCAGACCGGAGCATCGTCGGGCAACCATAAGCGTAACGCCACATTGCGATACACCGCAGCGATCTCCAATTGAGGCACCAGGTCGCGCACGGTGGCGCGCATATCGAAGCGGGCAAAATCGCGCTGCTGCAATGCGCCGACCATTGAGGAGAACATGAAATTCTCTCCCAGCATCAAGGCATAGCGTGCCAGCTCGCCCATCTGGCGGACTCCGCCGCACGCGTCGAAAGCATCGCGATCGCTTTCGTAGAGCTGGGTCAACGCCACGATGGAATTCTGCGGCGAACGCAAATCGTGCGACAAATACCTGAGCCCGGCAACCCGCTCATCGTGTTTCATACGCAACGGCGTGATGTCGACCATCGCCAGCGAGAAGCCAAGGTCGCCGGCCGGACTCAGCTTGAGCCACAGCCAGCGATCGCCGATAGCCAGCTCGCAGCCTTGCTCAAGGGTCACCGACATCTCGGCGCCGCCGATTGCGCTGTTGCCGAACAATTGTTCCAGGGTGGTACCGGCGACGATAGGCTTCTCGAACAAGGCGACGGCGCGAGCACTGGCGCCGACGACCCCGCCATCGCTAGCGAAGGTGACGATACCCCATGGCTGGCTGTCCAACAGTGCCTGCAAACGCAACGCCGCCGCATCGCCGTCGGTAGCGACCGGCAACGGGGAATTCAAAGAGATTGTTTCCATCGCGGCCTCACCCTATACAAAAATCTTCCTGGTGCGGAGGGCTTCGCCCCCGCATCGCCCGCGGCCAATGCCGCACCCGCTCAGCTTATGGTTCGATGATGCGCGGCGTCAGCAGAAACAAGTTTTCCATATGGCTATCTTGCTTGCTGGTATCGCGGAACAAGGCGCCGAGTC
>JAMFSV010000297.1 GCA_026225455.1 Burkholderiales bacterium
CCCGGACCACGGCGAGATCGGCGGTGCCGGCGTCGAACGCCTTGGCCGCATCGAGCACGTTGCCGGCATTCACGACCTTGAGCCTGATCGGCGAATCGGTGGTGGCAAGCCGGCCGGCAATGGCCGAAGCGAGCAGCCTGGCCTCGCCGTCGAGCGATCCGACCGCGATGGTCAGCATCTTCGGCCGCAGGTAGTACCGGTACGAGATCAGCCCCGCGCCCGCGATAATGCAAAGCACGCCGGCCAGAAGAATGGCGCGAACCCAGAATGGCAGGGCGATCTGCAGGCTTTTCATGGCATCCGTTACGCGATCGATTCTAAAGGTGAGTGTGTCAGATATCGGTATCGTTGCGCAGCCGTCTGGTTCGAAAAATTCGGGTTAAGGATTGGGAAACTCTGGCCAGCAATCCTCCCGCAGATCCGCCCGCAATATCCGCGCGCCGGGGTTCCGGCTCATCTCTGCCGGGCCGGCCCACCATGGCCTCGGCCCTTGTGGAAGCGACGGCTCCGGCTGCGCGGCGTCTTCGCTTCACCCCGCCATGACGCAAATGGGTTCGGATGCGCGTGAACGACCACGACAACGCGTGATACCGCGACCATGACATCGTCTTCATTGCAGCCTCCATCATCCTTGCCATGATTGGTAAGAGGCAACGCCGTCGCCGTTCGAAACGGGCCGATTACAAATCGGAAAGCGCGGCCACATGTTCGATGCGCGCATCGTACGCGCGCCTGATTCATTGCAGAAAATTCATGGCAAGAAATTCTTGGCAAGAATCCTGGCAAGAAATTCATGGCCGAAAGTTCATGATGTTCATCGGCATTAAACCTCGGTAATGCGCCGAACCCAATTCCAGTTGACCGCCTCCAACCGATGTTAGGAGGTGAACATCATGAAACTTATTTCTGCACTTGTTGGTCTCGCAGCCCTTGGCGGCGTCGCCCTCGCTACCGCTCCGGCATCCGCGATGCCCGTCTCCGTTCTCGGTCAGGCTTCGCAGGCTTCAAACGTTGAACAGGTCAATTACGTCTGCAACGAATGGGGCCATTGCTGGCACCGGCACTACGACGGCAACGGTTACTACCACCCGCATTATTATGGCGGTTGGCATCACTGGCATCCAAACTATTACGGCGGCTGGGGGTATGGCGGCTGGCACCACTGGCACCCGCATTACTACGGCGGCTGGGGTTACGGCGGCTGGCACCACTGGCATCATTGGCACGCGTGGAATCAGTGGTGATCTAATCCGAGAGAGAAAGGATCTGGAGAAAGGGGCTTCGGCCCCTTTCTTTTGGGCCCGCTATCGCTCGCAGCTGTGACGTCATTTTTAGGCGATAGCGCGCCGAACGGCTGTCGTGCTTGCTCTCGGCGGAAGTTCAGCACGTACGCCCGGGATGCCAACCATGTGCTCACTCTTTAGCGAAATTCTCTTTGTCAATTCCTAATGATACAGTTTGGACGGAGGCCTGCCCTCCTATCCAGCAAATTGTATTTGATAAACAAGAAGCC
>JAMFSV010000298.1 GCA_026225455.1 Burkholderiales bacterium
CGACCGCAGTGTCGGCGGGATGTCGGTGCGCGACCAAATGGTCGGGCCGTGGCAGGTGCCGGTGGCCGACTGTGCAATTACCGCGATGGATTACACCGGCAATCGCGGTGAAGCCATGACCATGGCCGAGCGCGCGCCGCTCGCCGTGATCAACGCACCCGCCTCGGGCCGCATGGCGGTCGGCGAAGCAATCACCAATATCGCGGCGGCACCGATCCCGTCGCTCGATAAAATCAAGCTGTCGGCCAACTGGATGGCGGCGTGCGGCAGTCCCGGCGAAGATGCGGCACTGTTCGATACGGTGCGCACGGTCGGCATGGAATTGTGCCCGGCGCTGGGTATCGGCATTCCGGTCGGCAAAGATTCGCTCTCGATGCGTACCCAATGGCGTGATGCAGGCGTGGCGAAGGAAGTGAGCGCGCCGGTATCCCTGGTGATTTCGGCCTTTGCCGCGGTGGAGGATGTGCGTAAGCACCTCACGCCGCAATTGCGCAGTGCGGCGGAAGTCGGCGACACCACGCTGATCGCCATCGACCTGGGTCGAGGCCGTAACCGCCTGGGCGGCAGTATTCTGGCGCAAGTGACACAGCAAGTCGGCGATGTCGCACCGGATCTCGACTATGCGGAAGACCTGAAACGTTTCTTCAATGCGATCCAATCGCTGAATGCGCAAGGCAAGTTGCTGGCCTATCACGATCGCTCCGATGGCGGCCTGTTTGCCACCGTGTGCGAAATGGCCTTCGCCGGACATACCGGCGTCTCGCTCAACGTCGATATGCTGACGCTGGAGTCGGGTCATGCCGCCGATTACGGCGACGCCAAGGATTGGGCCAAACAAACCAGCGGCCGGCGCGAAGATGCGACGCTGCGCGCCTTGTTCAACGAAGAGTTGGGCGCGGTGATCCAGGTTGCGGCAAGCGAGCGCGATACCGTGCTGCAAAGCTTGCGCGAGTTCGGCTTGTCCGCTTGCAGCCACGTGATCGGCAAACCCAACGAACGCGACGAGATCGAAATCTATCGCGATGCCAAGAAGATCTACGGCGTGCCCCGAGCCGAACTGCACCGCGCCTGGAGCGACGTCAGTTGGCGTATCGCCCGCATGCGCGATAACCCGGCCTGTGCCGACGCCGAATACGCGGCATTGAACGATGCTTCGGACCCGGGGCTCAGTCCGCATCTGACTTTCGACCTGCGCCAGGATCTTGCCGCGCCGATGATTGCCACCGGCGCACGGCCTCGCGTGGCGATCTTGCGCGAGCAGGGTGTCAATTCACATCTTGAAATGGCGTATGCCTTCGATCGCGCAGGTTTCGATGCGCACGATGTGCATATGAGCGATTTGCTCAACGGCCGTGCCACGCTGGCCGATTTTGCCGGCGCTGTGGCGTGCGGCGGATTCTCGTATGGCGACGTATTCGGCGCGGGCGAGGGCTGGGCCAGAACCATCCAGTTCAACCCGGTTTTGGCCGACATGTTCAATGCCTTCTTCCAACGCGGCGACACCTTTGCCCTGGGCGTGTGCAACGGTTGCCAGATGATGAGCAGCCTGGCCTCGATGATTCCCGGCGCGCAACACTGGCCGCGTTTCACCCGCAACAAGTCCGAGCAATTCGAAGCACGTTTGTCGCTGGTCGAAGTTCAGGCGTCGCCGTCCTTGTTCTTCAAGGATATGGCGGGTTCGCGCATTCCCGTGGTGGTGTCGCATGGCGAAGGTTATGCCGACTTCTCGCAACAGGGCGACGCCAGCCAGGTCAGCGCGGCATTACGTTTTGTGGATAACCGCGGCGCGGTCACGGAGCGTTATCCGTTCAATCCGAACGGTTCGCCCGACGGCTTGACCTCGGTGACCACCGAGGACGGCCGCTTCACCGTGCTGATGCCTCATCCGGAGCGGGTGTTCCGCTCGACCCTGATGAGCTGGCATCCGCAGGACTGGGAAGCCGGTCAGGGCGACAGCCCGTGGATGCGCATGTTCCGCAACGCACGGGTGGCTATGGCTTAAGCAGGTATTGGCCTAGGCACTTGGCTTTTCAGGTGTTGCCGCAAAAGGAGAACGGGTGAAAGGGAAACGGGCGAAATGTCTTAACGGACACTTCGCCTTTTTTATTGGTGCTCGGGGCCGCATCGGTCCGGGCTTTATGGCTTACTTATCCGGCGCATCCAGACCGTCCTGGACTGGCCCCAGCGCTTCCCACACCGCGGGAAAACCGGCGTAGGCAGAGATATGAATCAGGATTGCCATAATTTCTTCACGGCTACTGCCCGTGTGCAGCAGGTGTTTGGTATAGCCGGTAATATTGCCGCGGTTGCCATTTGCCACGCACAAGGTAAAAGCAATGATGAACTTGGTGCGCATATCGAGTTCAGGCCTGGCGTAAATATCGCCCAAGGCATATTCGATGGTGTGATCAATGATCTCGGGAAATTTAGGCTGCAGCTCATTCAGGCGCGGCGCTAAAAAAGGCGCCATTTCTTTCGTTATTTCGATACCTCGAAGATATTTTTCTGCACTGGTCATGGAATTTTTCCTTAAAAAGCATTTAAAGTAATTTCTGCCGATAACACCGGAAAAAATCATTTCAACTCGAATGAAGTTAGGGGCAATCAAGAATATTTGATTTATTGATTTGCAATCCTAAGCAGTGGAAAAATAAGACGACATTCCCTATTCCAATCTAGTGGAAAATCAGGCGGCTTTACGGATGCGGGGGGGCGGATCTCGGCGAAAAGCCGTTCAGGAAGGGGAGTCAATACCTATTTCGAGTCAGCATGTAAAATGCTGCGCCCATGGAACTTTTTTAAAGCCAGATTATTTTGACGTAGGTGCAATAAATTATTGCGATATGTGAAATTAATTAATGATCGATTGAATCAGCATAAAAAAATGCCCGGAACGAACCGGGCATTTTCAAAAGCTGTAACGATATTACTGAATCTTCGCCTTGGCGCGCAAAGCACCTTCCCAGGTTTGCAACTGTTCCTGTTGCATTTGCTTGAGCAATTGATCTTTTACGTCAGCAAAAGCCGGCGGTTGGATCGGACGGGTGTCGTCCAGACGAATGATGTGCCAGCCGAATTTGGTCTGCACCGGGGTATCGGTGATCTGGCCTTTTTTCAGCTTGAGAGCGGCGGCCGAGAATTCCGGCACATAAGCCTTCGGGTCCGACCAGTTCAAATCGCCGCCATGCGCAGCCGAGCCCGGGTCTTTAGAGTATTGCTTGGCCAAGGCGTCGAAATCGCCGCCGGCCTTGAGCTTGGCGGTAATGTCTTTGGCTTGCTGTTCGTTGTCGACCAGGATGTGATGCAGGTGGTATTCCTGTCCGCCCATCTGTTTGGACAGCTGGTCATAACGTGCTTTGACGTCCGCGTCGCTGATCGGGTGTTTGCTGACGTAGTCTTGCAGCAGAGCGCGCAAAACCACGCTTTGTTGCGTCACGGCCAATTGTGCTTTCACGTCCGGACGGTTGGCAATGCCTTCCTTGGCCGCTTCTTGATACAGCACTTCGCGGTTGATCAGTTCGTCGCGCACCATGCTCTGCAATTGCGGGCTGTCTTGCTGACCTTGTTTGATCAGTTCGGCAACCAGCGCATCGGCGCGAGCCGTGGGAACGGGGGTGCCGTTAACCACCGCGATATTTTGTGCAAACGCCGGTGCAGCCACGAATGCAGCAAGCAATACCAGAAGGCGGGCATTGTTGAGAGTCTGCTTGAATGTCTTGTTTGAGGTCATGAAGGACGTCCTAACGTGCTCGATTATTTCAAAGATTTCAAAGATTCAAATTCTTCAGGAGTGTACGCCGAGATCGCGAGGGCATGAATCCCTCGCTGCATCGCATCCGCGAGCGCATCATATACCATGCGGTGCCGTGTGACGCGAGTTGCGCCAACGAAATGCGCGGAAACTACCTGGACACTGTAGTGACCGCCTTCGGCTGCGCCAGCGTGGCCGGCATGTTTAGCACTGTCATCGATGATTTGCAGATGCTGCGGGGAGAGCGCCGCGTTCAGGCGCGCTTCTATCAGCGGAATCCGCGCCGACGCAGGGGCGTCACACATGGATGGGGTAGGTTGGTCGGTCATGGTCAGTCTTCTTTAAGGTATTTGGCCAGCCACAGGCTCTGTCCGACGACGAATAACAGGGTCAATCCGGTGCAGCCAAACAACTTGAAGTTGACCCAGACGCTGTCCGAGACATGCAGGACAAACACCACAAACAGGTTAAGCACACCGAGCAAAGCAAAAAAAACCGCCCAAGCGAAATTCACTTGACCCCAGACCCGGTGCGGCAATTCGAGCTGCTTGCCCATCATGACTTCCATCATGTTTTTGCCGAAACCCAAATGCGAAACCAATAGGCCCACGGTAAAGGCCCAATATAGCGCGGTGGGCTTGACCTTGATAAATGTGTCATCGTGCAGGATCAGCGTGGCGCCGCCAAAAACCACCACGATGCCCAGGCTCACCCACAGCATCGCGTCGACTTTGCGATGTTTGTAGGCCGACCAGGCAATCTGCAGCATGGTCGCGGCAATCGCGACGCCTGTCGCGAAATAAATGCCGCGTAGCTTGAAGGCTACAAAGAAGAGAATAATCGGGAAAAGGTCAAACAGGAATTTCATGCCGGTTCCGTCAAGGCCGAGACCGGCCGCGCCACGCTGGTGCGGCCCGGGTCATGCGGCGGGGGTCTATCTCGAATAGTCGATGATACAGGTGTCTAGTGCCCTGTTCCGCAAATTCGTTCGATATGAAATCGCCCATTTATCAAACAATTTACGCAACAGGACGCTACCGCTTATTCGTCTGCTTTGGGCTCGAATTGTAACGCAGCGGAGTTGATGCAGTAACGTTGCCCGGTCGGGCCTGGGCCGTCGTCGAACACATGGCCCAAATGGGCATCGCATACTTTGCACCGTACCTCGATGCGCAGCATGCCATGCGCGCGGTCGGTTTTTTCGTGGATCACTTCGCCGTTGATCGGCTTGAAATAGCTGGGCCAGCCACAACCGGCGTCGAATTTGGTGTCCGATTCAAACAAGGGCGTGCCGCAGCAGACGCAGTCATACACGCCACGGTCCCAATGGTCCCAATAACGCCCCGTAAACGGACGTTCGGTCGCCGCATGGCGGGTTACTTCATATTCGATACCGGATAACTTTTCGCGCCATTCGGCGTCGGATTTGACGGTTTTGCCCGGGTCGTTCTCACTCATATAGCCTCCTTGCAGGCGTTCCGCACTGGATTTTGCGGGTAACGGGTCGCGGGTCGTCCAAACAGGTAGTGCGACGGCAACCCGCGATATAGATTAGTCGCAGCAGCGTGGTTTTCCTGACAGCGGCATGTCGATTTGAAACCCAATTTGAACTATTGGACTCGGGCGCCGCGGCCAGGTTGCATGATGCTGCGTGATAGTTATAACGCAGTCACAAGACAATCACGACGAGCATGATACTTCCAATGCCTGTGCCCAGTCCGGCGGCAACCCGCCATAGGCGGCCTCGGCATCGGTTTGTTCGGCGAAGGGATGGCGCAACACCAGCAGCAACCGCTCAACTTCGGAAAAATCCTTGTTTTGCGCCTGCCTGATGGCCTGTTCGGCCAGATGATTACGCAAGATATATTTGGGATTGACCTGATTCATCGCCGCGGCACGTTGCACGTCGTCCATCCCTTCGCTTTGCAAACGTGCGCGGTAATCGGCGGCCCAGGCATCAAACCCCGGCCGATCCAGAAACAAATCGCGTACCGGTCCGTTATCGAGCGCCGGGTCGCCGCCGGCATCACGCGATAGCTTGGACAGACGGCGAAAGGTCAGGGTGAAATCGGCATGACAGGCCTGCATCAGGCCAAACAAGCGTTGCATCAATGCATCGTCCCCGTCTTGCTGCGTGCCAAGGCCGAATTTGGCCCGTAAACGGCTTTGATACTGGCTGGTGTATCGCTCTTTGAACGGTTCCAGCGCATTTTGTGCCGCGGCAATCGCCGCTTCCGAAGCCTGGCTGTCTTCCGCGTCGCGTAACGCGCCCTGTTTGCCGCCGATCAAGGGCAGCAAACCCTGGGCCAGACAGAACAGATTCCAGTAGGCGCTCTGGGGCTGTTGGTCATAGGCATAACGGCCGCTGCTGTCGGAATGGTTGCAGATATGAGCGGCGTCGAAACCGTCAAGAAAACCATAGGGCCCATAGTCGATGGTCAATCCGGCAATCGACATATTGTCGGTATTCATCACGCCATGGCAAAACCCCACTGCCTGCCAATGCGCCACCAGGTCGGCGGTGCGCAGGGTGACGGCTTCGAGCAAGGCCAGATAGGGGTCGGACGCGTTGCGGCAAGCAGGGTAAAGACGCTCGATCACGTGATCGGCGAGTTGTTGCAGCAAATCGGGCCGCTTGCGCGCATAAAAATGCTCAAAATGACCAAAACGCACAAAACTAGTGGCAATCCGCGTGACGACCGCGGCGCTTTCCACGGTTTCGCGGCGTATCGGCAGAGCGGAGCCGATCACGCATAAAGCCCGGGTGGTCGGCACACCGAGCGCGTGCAGCGCCTCGGAGGCGAGGAATTCGCGGATGGACGAACGCAATACGGCGCGGCCGTCCCCCATGCGGGAATAGGGCGTGAGGCCTGCACCTTTGAGTTGAACCTCGAAACGCGTACCCAGATGCTCGATTTCACCCAGCGTCAAGGCCCGCCCGTCGCCCAATTGCCCGGCCCACACGCCGAATTGATGACCTGAGTAGACTGTAGCGATGGGCAATGCCTCGGTGGCCAAGTCGCGGCTCAGATTACCGGCGAAATATTCGATCAGCGCGGGGTCATCGGCGGCGTCGGCCGGCCAGCCCAATAATCGAGCGGTTTCGGCGGAAAACCCCACCAAATAGGGGGCGGGAATCGGGGTGGCGGGCAAGCGGCTGAAAAATGCATCGCCCAAGGAGGCATAGCTCCGGGGTAGATCTTGCACGATGCGCGCGGTCAGCGCTGCGCCATCGGCTTGCTTTACGGTCAACGACATGGGGACGCCTGGGGCCTGATAAGCCTCTATTGTAGACGCCGGGCGAAAGCACTGCTCGCCGGCGCATGAGCACTGCCAGGTGTAGGGCGCTGCGACGACATACTCGCACGCAACGCACAAGCAAAGCCAGGATTAGTGCAGCGCACCAATGAAAGCGGTTGACGCATCCATGTCTGCCCCCAAGAATCCTAAAAAAGTACGAGTGTTCGAAAACAATCAAACCTCAGGAGACAGCAAATTATGGTAACGCCACAGCAGGAACCGCCGGGCCGGCAGGTGAGCGGCCATGAACCGCGCGGATCGAGCGCCGCGCCCCTGATGGGCCAGATGATGCAGATGCCGCTCTTGATCTCGTCCTTGCTCCATCACGCGGCCCGCCATTTTGGCGATACGGAAATTGTGACGCGGCGCATCGAAGGCGATCTGCACCGCTATACCTATGCCGACTGCGAGGTGCGAGCCAAACAACTGGCTCAGGCACTGCTTGCGACCGGGGTCAAACGCGGCGACCGGATCGGCACCTTGGCATGGAATACCTATCGTCACCTGGAAGTCTATTACGGCACCTCGGGCATGGGCGCGGTGTGCCATACGATCAACCCCAGGCTGTTTGCCGAGCAACTGGTCTTTATCATCAATCACGCCGAAGACCGCTTTGTCTTGTTCGATATCACTTTTGCGGCACTGGTCGACCAACTTGCCGCCCAGTGTCCGCAAGTGCGCGGCTGGATTGCCCTGACCGATCGAGCTCATCTGCCGGCCATGCAAACGCCGATCATTTGCTACGAGGAATGGTTGGCAGCGCAGAGCGGCGAATTCGACTGGCCGCAATTCGATGAACTCAGTGCTTCCAGCCTGTGTTACACCTCCGGCACCACAGGCCACCCCAAGGGCGCGCTGTACAGCCATCGTTCCACCGTATTGCATGCCTATGGCGCGGCGCTGCCGGATGCCATGGCATGCTCGGCGCGCGACGCGATCATGCCGGTGGTACCGATGTTCCACGTCAACGCCTGGGGCATTCCTTATACGGCGCCGCTGGTGGGCGCCAAGTTGGTATTGCCCGGCAAAGACCTCGACGGCGCTTCGCTGTATGCCTTGATGGAATCGGAGCAGGTGAGTTTTTCCGCGGGCGTGCCGACCGTCTGGCTGGGCTTGCTTAACTATCTGAGCCAAAATAATTTACAGTTTTCCTCATTCAAACGCACGGTGATCGGCGGCTCGGCGTGTCCGCCCGCGATGCTGCGCAGCTTTGAAGATCAATTCGGGGTCCATGTGATTCATGCGTGGGGCATGACCGAACTCTCGCCGCTCGGCACCTTGGCCAACCTCAAAGCGAAACATGCGGCGCTGCCGCCCGAAGCACAGCGGCATATTCTCGAAAAACAAGGTCATGTGATTTTTGGTGTCGATCTGCGTATCGTCGGCATCGACGGGCTTGAGTTGCCGTGGGATGGCGTGTCCTTCGGCGATTTGCAAGTGCGCGGTCCATGGGTGGTCGAACGTTATTTCGGCCAGCTTGAGTCGCCCTTGATCGACGGCTGGTTTCCCACCGGCGATGTGGCGACCATCGATGCCGACGGTTATATGCAAATCACCGACCGCAGCAAGGACGTCATCAAATCGGGCGGCGAATGGATCAGCTCGATCGAAATCGAGAATGTGGCCATGGCGCATCCCGAAGTGGCCGAAGCGGCCTGTATTTCGTGTGCTCATCCCAAATGGGACGAACGGCCGTTGCTGGTGGTGGTACGCAAACCGGGAACCGAGGTCGACCGGGAAAGCTTGTTGCAGTTTTATGAGGGGCGAGTTGCCAAATGGTGGATCCCCGACGACATCGCTTTTGTCGATGCCATCCCGCATACGGCAACCGGTAAAATCCAGAAACTGAAACTGCGTGAGTTATTCAAAAACCACGTCCTGCCGTCGGTCAGTCAAATGCAGGCTGAGTCCACTTGAGGATGACGTGATGGCGCGGCGGCATGGATGCCGGCCTGACGTGGTATTGATATGCAACAACGGGGGCTGAATAGTTGCACTGCAAGCCGCACTGCAAGTCGTACTGCGGGTTGCGCTGCGGCTTGACCGGCCGTAAGCGTCACCCGTCTTAACAGGAAAGATGAATGTCCGTTGACTACACGACACACCATAACATTGCCTTGCTCACGCTGAACAACCCGCCCGTCAACGGTTTGGGACACGCCAGCCGGGCCGGCGTGGTCGCCGGTATCGAACGCGCCCTGGCCGATCCGGCGATTGAGGCGATGGTGATTACTGGCGCCGGAAGGGCATTTTCCGGCGGCGCCGACATTACCGAATTCAACACCCCAAAAGCGACCGCGGCGCCCATGCTCGGTGCGGTGATTGCCGCGCTTGAGGCAAGCGCTAAACCGATCGTTGCCGCACTGCACAGCGTGGCGATGGGCGGCGGGCTCGAACTTGCGCTCGGCGCCCATTACCGGGTCGCCTCGGCCCAGACCCAAATTGCCTTGCCTGAAGTCAAACTGGGCCTGTTGCCCGGTGCGGGCGGCACGCAGCGTCTGCCACGCGCGACCGGTGTTGAAATTGCCCTGCGTTTGATCAGCACGGGGGCGGTCGAGTCGGCCCAGGCGCTGGCGCATACGGGCCTGTTCGACCAGGTGATCGAGAGCGCCGTGGCTGAGGACGTGGTGGTGGCGGCGTTGGCATTTGCGGTTGAGGTCGCCAAACGTCCCGGCCCGCACCCCAAACTGCGCGACCGGGCCATCGATAGCCGCGACCCGGCTGTGGCCGCGGCCTTATATCAGTCAGCTCGCGAGCTTGCGGCGCGCCGTGCTCGCGGCCAGCCGGCCCAGCTTAAATGCATCGCGGCAATCGAGCGAGGCGTGAGTGCCGGTTTTGATGCCGGTCTGGCTTTCGAGCGCGAATGTTTTATGGAACTGGTGGCCTCGCCCGAGAGCCGCGCCTTGCGTCATGCTTTTTTTGCCGAACGCGCCGCCGCCAAAATTCCCGGTGTGGGCAGCGCTACCGCGGTTCGTCCCATCGGCGTGGTCGGCGTGGTCGGCGCGGGCACCATGGGCCGGGGGATTGCGATGAGCTTCGCCCAAGCGGGCTTGCCGGTGCTTTTGCTGGAACTGCGCGACGAGGTTTTGCAAAATGGACTGAGTCTTATCCGCAGTCACTACCAAACCCAGGTTGCATCGGGCAAACTCTCGGCCGCCGCGGCGGCACGCTGCATTGAGTTGATACGGCCCAGTCTGGCCTATGAGGATTTGGCCCAGGCCGATTTGATCGTCGAAGCGGTATTTGAGGAATGGGCGGTCAAACAGCAGGTGTTCCAAGGTCTCGACGCGGTGGCCAAGGCGGGCGCGATTCTCGCGTCGAATACCTCGACCCTGGATCTCAACCGCATCGCCGCTTTTACGAGCCGGCCGGCCGACGTGGTCGGTTTGCATTTTTTCAGTCCGGCGCAGGTGATGAAATTGCTGGAAGTGGTACGCGGCGCGCACACGTCGCCCGAGGTGCTGGCCACGGTGATGAAGCTGGCCAAAAAAATCGGCAAGACGGCGGTGGTTTCAGGCGTGTGCGACGGGTTTATCGGCAACCGCATGATCGAGCAATATCTGCGTCAGGCCTTATTTATGCTGGAGGAAGGCGCGCTACCGCAGCAAATCGACCGCGCCGTCGAACAGTTCGGCTTTGCCATGGGGCCGTTTCGCATGAGCGACCTGGCCGGCAACGATATCGGCTGGGCCATTCGCCGGCGGCGTGCGCTTGAGCGCCCCGACTTTGTGTACCCGAAAATCGCGGACAAACTCTGCGAACTGGGGCGGTTTGGTCAAAAAACCGGTGCCGGCTGGTATGACTATCCTGCCGGAACCCGGCAAGCGGTTCCGGCGGCCGCGGTTGAAGCGCTGATTATGCAGACCGCCGCGGCTGACGGCATCGCCCGGCGTGAGTTGAGCGACAGCGAGATCGTCGAACGTCTGGTGTTCGCGCTGGTGAACGAAGGTGCCGAAATCCTTGAGGAAGGCATTGCCGCGCGCGCCTCCGATATCGACATGGTTTATCTGACCGGATACGGCTTTCCGCTGAGCCGGGGCGGCCCCATGTTTTATGCCGACAGCCTGGGGTTGCGCCATGTTTGTCAGTCAATCCAGCATTTTCAGGCGCAACCCAACGGCGCCGTATGGCGGATTTCACCTCGGCTGGCCCGGTTGGCGCAAGAGGCGCGTGGTTTTAATGAATCACGCGATTAGACCCGCCGTTGCGGCACATAAGCCGAAAGACCCGCTCATCGTAACCGGCTAAAGCAGGGGATCCCGGCGCGCAAGGCTATACTTGCGGATCGGTTTTAGGGTGCGTCACGTCATGCACCCGCATCGGCTCGCGTCGCTTATTTTCATTTTTGGAGAGATCAACATGATCAAACATATCGTTTCCTGGACCCTGAAAGACCATGCCGAAGGCGCCGACAAAGCCGCCAATATCAAGATCATGCTGGCGAAACTGGAAAGCTGCCGCGGCATTGTGCCGGGCATACATGTGTTCGAATTGAGCACGGGCGCGGCAGATCTCGATTTTAATGCCGATATTGCGCTGTACTCGGAATTCGAAAGCCGTGAAGCGCTGGCAGCCTATCAAGTGCACCCCAGCCATAAGGCGATTTTGCCGTTTATCGGTGCAGTGCGCGAAACCCGCCATTGTCTCGATTACGAGGTTTAAACGGTGTTGCAGTGTCATTTTTCTCTCAAGCACGACCTCGGTCCGCAGGCGGAGCAGGCATGAGCACCGCCATTGAATTTCCCGTGTCGAGCCCCTTTGTCGAGTTCCTCGGCATCAAGCTGGTACAGGCTGCCGAGGGCCGTAGCGAGGTCATGTTGGCGCTGGACCCGCATCATCTCAACACCTGGGATGTGGTGCACGGCGGGGTCACCATGACCCTGCTCGATATCGCGCTGGCGTCTGCCGCGCGCAGCCTGGTGGGGGCGGAAACAGGGCTGGTGACGATTGAAATGAAAACCAATTTCATGCAACCGGGTACCGGGCCGTTGCGCGCGCTGGGCCGGGTGTTACACAAAACCACCACCATGGCGTATTGCGAAGGCGAAGTGCTGGACCAGCAAGATCGCTTGATTGCCAAGGCGCTTGGCACGTTTAAATATATGCGCGCGCTGGCCGTCGATCGCCGTGTGGTGCGCCAGCGTAGCCGCACCTCTTCATAGCGAGAACATCATGCAACATTTTGAGCATCAAGTTGCGGTGATTACCGGGGCGGCCGGCGGCTTGGGCCTGGCACTGGCACACCATGCGGCCAGCCTGGGCATGAAATTGGTCCTGGCCGACGTCGACGCAAACGCGCTCGAGGTCGCGCTCCAGGAGCTCAGTGCGGATGGCACCGAGGTCATCGGCGTAGTCACCGACGTTGCGGATCCGGCCCAGTTGGACCGGCTGGCGGCCTCGGCGCTGCAAGCCTATGGCCGTGTGCACCTGCTGTTCAATAACGCGGGCGTCGGGGCTGGAGGCTTGATCTGGGAGAACACCGCCAACGATGTCGAATGGGTCTTCGGGGTGAATGTGGCAGGCGTCCTGAATGGGCTGCGAGCTTTTGTGCCGCTGATGCTCGCCCAAGGCGAGCCGGCCCATATCGTCAACACGGCGTCGGTGGCCGGGATGCTGGCCGCGCCGATGTTGGGTTTATATAACGCCAGCAAACATGCGGTGGTGGGTTTAAGCGAAACGCTGTACAACGACCTGAAACTGACCGGCGGCCCGGTGAACTGCTCGGTTTTGTGTCCGGCCTATTTCAATACCGGCATTGCCGCATCGGAACGCACACGCCCCGATGCATTGCACAATACCGAGCCCCCGACTGCATCGCAACGCACCCTGCAAGTGCAGTTGGAGAAGGCCGTCAAGTCGGGCAACCTGAGTGCCGCGGAGATCGCGGCGCTGACTTTCGACGCGGTGCGCGCAGGGCATTTTTATATCCTGACGCATCCGGCTATTCTGCCGGCGATTACTTTACGCGCCGCAGATATCGCGTTGCAGCGCAATCCCAGCGACCCGTATCAGCATCGGCCGCAGTTGAAACCGAGCTGAAACTTTGACTCCGCCATGCCGTTGAATCCCAAAGTCGCACAATTGCTCGAGATGATCGCGCGTGCTCGGCGCCCGTCGATGCACCAGATGACCCCGCAGCAAGCTCGTCTAAGTTACGAGAAAAGCGCGCAAATCCTCGACCTGGACCCGCAGCCCTTGGCCCACGTCGAAGAGCTGACGCTTCCTACGCGCGACGGGACCACCATTCGCGCACGCAGCTACCAGCCTTTTGCCCCCAACTGGTTCGCCCCGGCGCCGGTTCTGCTTTATTTTCATGGCGGTGGATTTACCGTGGGCAGTATCGATACGCACGATGCTGTATGCCGCATGCTGGCCGCGCGCAGCGACTGCTGCGTGATCTCGGTCGATTACCGGCTGGCGCCCGAGCATCGTTTTCCGACCGCGGTCAACGATGCCTTTGACGCTTTGTGCTGGCTGCATCAACATGCGTCGACCTTGGGTCTGGATCCGCATCGGATGGCACTGGGCGGGGATAGCGCGGGGGGAACTCTTGCCGCGGTCTGTGCCGTGCTGGCACGCGATGCGCGGATTCCGCTTTGCTTGCAGTTGTTGCTCTATCCAGGAACCTCGGCACATCAGGACAGCGCGTCCCATGCACGTTATGCCGATGGATATTTATTGTCGGCGCAGACCATCCAGTGGTTTTTTGAGCTTTACATCCGTGATGCGTCCGACCGTGAGGATTGGCGTTTTGCGCCGCTCGACGGTCGGCGCGATGCGCCCGACCTGAGCGGTCTGGCGCCAGCCTGGATTGCCGCGCCGGAATACGATCCGTTGTTTGACGAATGTGTGGCTTATGCCGAAAAACTACGCCGCGCCGGCAATCAAGTCGAACTGGTCGAGTATGCCGGCATGATCCACGATTTTTTCAAAATGGTGCGTTACGTGCCCGAGGTAGCCCAAGCTCACCGGGATGCGGTAACCGCGCTGCGGCGTGCGTTTGGGCTGGATTAAAACACCCGCTTATCTCCGTTGCATCATCTCGGTCAGCGGGGTATCGGCGGTTCCAACTGAAAGCCGTAACGGCCAAGCACCATGCCGGAAGTCGAGCGGGTTCCATCCGCGGCGCTATCGCCGCGTTCGACCAGATAGATATGGCCGGAAGCGCTGCAGTGCAGGGCGGTGGTGCAGCGCGTGCCATAACCGGGCGAAACAATATAGGCGGCCGATAAAGCGCGCTCGCGCTCCAGGGTCAAACCGGTATCGGGCAGCATGTTGTCCGGTGCCACGCCTGTGTCCTGCATCAGGGTGAGCAGCGCGTCGAGTTGCTCCGCGCCCGCCGGCGGCAGTTCAAGCAGCGTTTGCAGCTCGGCTTTCTTGGCCTGCACCTTGGGCCAGGCGGTGTCCAGCAGCGCGTTGGATAGCCCATAACATCCGGGCGGCAAGAGTCTGGGCGGCTGCCCGGAGCGATTGCTGAAATAGGCGAGTTCACCTTCAAGCAGATTACCCGCGAGCAGATTAAAGCCGCGCATCGCATTTGAACTTGCCGCGGAGGCCGGGAATGTCGGATTAATACCGGGTGCCCGTGCCAATTGCTCCAGATAAGCCAGCGGCGCCCGCTGCGGGCCACTGAGGAAATCGGCGACCAGTCTGCCCCGGCTAGGGCCATCAAGCTGTTTTTCCGCCGCGGCACGATAGTTTGTCAACGCCGCAAAGCGGCCGTCACGATGCAGCCCCAGCCACGTGCCGCCACTTTGCAGGTCGCGCCCGGCCAGCACTTGCGGCGCGTCATGCCACCAGTCCATCGGCGTGGCGCGACGGCTGAAAAATTCATCGCGGTTGGCAGCCAGCGTAAAACGCGCAGCGCGAGCGCCTGGCGTGGGCAAACGCCAATCGAAAACAATCAGGCACATGCTCGGCTCACGCGTCGGCTCATGGATAAACTCGGAAACAAGCTCGGTGACAAGCTCACGCGTCTTTGTCGGGCAAAGCGTAGGGCAGCGCGCTGAAGGTCAACTGCGGCCCGTCAGCCGCGACCAGATGCACGCTGCCATGGCTTAACGCATCGAGTTTGAGTTCGATCAGGAAATCGCTGCCGCCGCCCGGCGCTGCCGCCGTATTGATCACCAGACCGCAGGGTTGGCCCGGGTCCGCCGAATGAAACACTTCGCTGCCCGCGGCAGATGCCAGGTCGCCGACGGTGGCGGCGTGCGCAATCATGGCCCGGCGCTTGACCGTGCCCAGGTATTGGCTGCGCGCAACGATTTCTTGACCGGGATAGCAGCCTTTTTTGAAATTCACCCCGCCGATCGCCTCGAAATTGATCATTTGCGGCACAAATTTTTCCTGGGTTGCGGCACTGATACGCGGTTCGCCGGCTTGAATCGCCAGCCAGTCCCACACTTCGGCGGAGGTTTCGCTCAGGGCGCTGTGCAAGTTTGCGACATGCTGTTCAAACACCGTCAGCGGAGCAGCCCAAAGGTAACGAGCGACACCTGCCGCGTCGGGCAAACGCATAAGAGCGCCAAACTGCGCCTCGGGGCCGCCGTGAATCACCTTGTATGGCTGATCCGGCAAGGCATCGAAGAGCGGCAGCAAAGCCGCCGCCACATTCCCGCACAAACCGACCAGGCGGGTTTGCGCCGAAACATCGTTGAGCTTGGCTTTGGCGCGCAAGACAAACATCGACAGCCGTTTTTGTATCGGCGCAAGAATATCGGCCGAAATCATCAAGCGGATGGTTTTTGAGTCGCGCCATACCAGGAAACTGGCGAGCAGGCGGCCTTTGGGTGTGCAAAAACCGGCCAAGCGGGCTTCGCTGAGGGTCAAGCTCTGAATGTCATTGGTCAGCAAGTTATGCAAAAAACTCGCGGCATCGACGCCATCGACTTCGACCAGGCCGCACTGGGTCAGCACCATATAAGCGCCATGTTGCAACGCCGGGCGGGCAAGGGCGGGAACGCCCGCCAGGTTCGCCGCGCTTGGAGCCGGCTGAGTGGGTGAGGCAGGCAGCGAATTCATAAACGTTCCAGGCCGTAAGAGAAAAAACAATTAAAAGGGCCATCGGCGCGGCAGCGACCTCGGTCGCGACCCAGACCCAAGTCTACGCCGCGCCGGCCACGCGCCGGAATTGACCTTGCAGCGGGCCGGGGTTTGTGCGCGTGAGGCCGGATGGTCCAAGCCGGCACTCACGCATAGGCGAGTTGCGGCCAAGCAAGTATTATATGGGCTCTCGCGCACGCGCGTCGGCTCGCCGTCCGGCCGACCGCTTTTCGTTTCACCCCTTGCTTCGGTTAAATCCTGTTGAAAAAAGTCTTTGCTACTGCCTTGCTTCTCGTGCTGATCGCCGCAGGTGGTACGGCGTACGCCTTTTACTGGTGGGCCAATGCACCGCTGCACTTTGCCGTCGCGCAATTGGATGCGACCCTTAAACCGCGCAGCAGCCTGCGCGGGGTGGCGGCTCAGTTGGCCCAGGCCGGCGTGCCGATACCCCCCGAATTATTTGTGTTGCTGACGCGTGGTTTGGGTTTGTCGTCGCAACTGAAAGCCGGCAATTACGAATTCGATAGCGGCGTCACGCCCTATGAGGTCCTGCAAAAAATAGCGCGGGGCGACGTCAATGAATATCTGGTGACCGTCATCGACGGCTGGAATTTCCGCCAGATGCGCGCCGAAATCGATGCCAGCCCGGCGCTGCGGCATGACACGGCCGGCTGGACCGATGCGCAGATATTAAAAGCGCTGGGCGTGCCCGATGACGCAGCGGAAGGCCGGTTTTTCCCCGACACCTATCTGTTCGATAAAGCCACCCCAGATCTCGATATCTACCGCCGCGCGCTGAAATTGATGGACCAGCGCCTGACTCAATTGTGGGCGTCGCGCGCGCCGGCCTTGCCCTATAAGTCGGCCTATGAGGCGCTGATCATGGCGTCGCTGGTGGAGAAAGAAACCGGCCGCGCCACCGACGCACCGATGGTGGCGGCGGTATTTGTCAATCGGCTGAAGCTGGGCATGCCGCTGCAGACCGACCCCAGCGTGATTTACGGCATCGGTAACGGATACAGCGGCCATTTGCATAAAAAAGACCTGCAAACCGACAGTCCGTACAATACCTATACTCGCGCCGGTTTGCCGCCGACGCCGATCGCCTTGCCCGGCAATGGCGCGCTCGAAGCCGCGTTAAATCCAGCCGAGACGCACGCCTTGTATTTTGTGGCCAAAGGCGACGGCAGCAGCTTGTTTTCGGATACGCTCGACGCGCATAACCGTGCAGTAAATAAATATATCCGGGGCGAATAGATGACGCGCGGTAAATTCATTACCTTTGAAGGCATCGACGGGGCGGGCAAAACCACGCACCTGGAGGGATTCCGGCAACGCCTGGAGCAGCATCTCGCCGCCCACGGCACGCGGGTGGTAATGACCCGCGAACCGGGCGGCACGGCGATGGGCGAAGCTCTGCGCGAAATTTTGCTGCATCAGGCGATGCACCTCGAAACCGAAGCCTTATTGATGTTTGCCGCTCGCAGCGAACATCTGCAGCAAATTATCCTGCCCGCCTTGGCGCGCGGCGACTGGGTGATCTCGGATCGTTTCACCGATGCCACTTTCGCCTATCAAGGCGGCGGACGCGGACTCGCACGCGACAAGCTGGAGGCTTTGGAAGATTGGGTCCAGGACGGCCTGCAGCCGGATCTGACGCTGTTATTCGATATTCCCAATGAGACCGCCAGCGAACGGCGCGGTGCGGCGCGTTCGCCCGATAAGTTCGAAAGCCAATCGGCGGCATTTTTTGAGCGCACCCGCGATGAATACCTGCGGCGTGCGCATGCGGCGCCCGAGCGTTTTGCCATTATCGACGCGACCCGCACCATTCCTGAAATTCAGGTAGAACTTGAGAAAATCATAGCAAGGCTTTGAATCAATGAGATTTAATTTTTTCATCAACACATGCGCAGGATGGATGCATGGGTTTGCGCGGCGGACCCTTGACGGAAGCTGCCCATGATTTACCCCTGGCAACAAGACGATTGGCAACGCGTCCAGGCCTTGCGCGCCCAATGGCCGCATGCCCTGTTGTTTCATGGTCAGGCCGGCACCGGCAAGACCGACTTTGTGCGTCATTTGGCGCAGGGTTTGCTGTGCGAAGCGCCGGCGGCCAACGGTGAGCCCTGCGGTAAATGTGTGGCTTGCCATTGGTTGAGTCAGGGCAATCATCCGGATTTCCGCATTGTGGTGCCGGAAAGCATGGCCGCCGAAGCAATGGCGGGTGAGGTGGACGATACGGCCGCGGCGGATGCGGGCGACAGCGAAACGGGTAAAAAAACCAAAACCCTGAGCCGCGAAATCAAGATCGAACAAGTCCGCGCTTTGCTCGATTTTTGCAGCGTCGGTTCACATCGCGGCGGTTTGCGGGTAGTGGTCCTGTATCCGGCCGAAGCCTTGAATTCCGCCGCCGCGAATGCTTTATTAAAAACGCTGGAAGAGCCGCCTGCGGGCGTGGTTTTTCTGCTGGTGTCGGCCCAGGTCGATCGTTTGTTGCCCACCATTATCAGCCGCTGCCGCCAATGGCCATTGAGCCGGCCGGCCCATGAGACGGCCCTCGGCTGGCTCAGCCGGCAGGGCGTCGAAGATGCGGCTGGGTTGCTGGCCGAGGCCGGCGGCGCGCCGCTCAGTGCGCTCGCTTTAGCCGCCGACCCCCATCGCGCCTTACGCCGCCAGACCCTGGAACAATTTGCCGCAGGTTCGGCTTGCGACGCCTTCGGCTGCGGCGAGGCTTTGCAAAAGGCGCCGATTCCCTTGGTGCTGGGTTGGCTGCAGCGCTGGCTGTTCGACTTGCTGGCGGTGAAAACCGCCGGTCAATGCCGTTATTATCCGGCGGCACTCGCGGCGCTCCAGCGCTGCGCAGCCCAGGCCGACGCGGTGCAATTGGCGCGTTTTATCCGCATTGTCAATCGCCAGCGCAGCGTGGAAAACCATCCGCTGAATGCACGGCTGGTGATCGAGGAATTGATGCTGGCTTATCGTCAAATCTTCTCCTTATAAACAAGTCGAGAAAATCACGCTAAGCACATGTTTTGTCTATTATTAATCCTATCTTCCGATGACTACTGTTGACCTCTCACTACCCGCCGGACTGATCTTGCGCGACGCCACGCTGGCCGACTTGCCGGCTATCGTCGAAATTTATAATTCCACTGTCGCGTCGCGTAAAGTCACGGCCGACACTGAACCGGTCTCGGTCGAAAGCCGGGTGGCGTGGTTTCATGCGCATGGCCCGCAGGCGCGGCCCTTGTGGGTTGCCGAACGCACCGCCGAAGCCGGCCGGGATGGCGGCATTGCCGGATGGGTCAGTTTTTCCGATTTCTACGGCCGTCCTGCGTATAAAGCCACCGCCGAAGTCAGCATTTATCTGGCCGAAAGCGCCCGCGGACAAGGCCTGGGGCGGATCTTGCTGCACCGGACGCTGGCGGCGGCACCTGCGCTGCGGGTCTCGACCGTGCTGGGTTTTATCTTCGGTCATAACGACGCCAGCATGCGTTTATTCACCGGCTTCGGCTTTACCGCCTGGGGCAACTTGCCGCGCGTGGCGGTGCTCGACGGCGTCGAGCGGGATTTGATTATCATGGGCCTGAGGCTCTAAGACTCAGGGCACTTGAACAAGCAGGCCCAAACCGGGAACCTCATATGTTTGTCGATTCACATTGTCATATCAATTTCGAAGGATTGGTCGAGCGGCTCGATCAATTGCTGGCCAATATGCGTGAACAGGCCGTGACGCATGCTTTGTGCGTCAGTGTCGATCTTGAATCCCTGCCTTCGGTGCTGGATGTCGCGGAGCGTTATCCCAATATCTACGCCTCGGTGGGCGTGCATCCCGATCACGAAAACTGTGCGGAACCCAGCGTGGCCCAATTAGTCGAATTGTCGCGCCACCCAAAAGTAGTTGCCATCGGCGAAACCGGTCTCGATTATTACCGGCTCGAAGGCCGCACGCTGGAGCAAATGGAATGGCAACGCGAACGTTTTCGCACCCATATCCGCGCGGCGCGTATCGTCGACAAGCCGCTGATTATCCATACCCGCTCATCGGCGCAAGACACGCTGCGCATCATGCGCGAGGAAGGCGCCGAGCAGCCGGGCGGTGTGATGCATTGTTTTACCGAAAGCTGGGAAGTGGCGCAGGCCGCCATCGAGTTGAATTTCTATATTTCGATTTCCGGGATTGTCACTTTCAAAACGGCGGTGGACTTGCAAGACGTCGCCAGCCGCTTGCCGCTGAAGCGCTTGTTGATCGAAACCGATTCGCCTTATCTCGCGCCGGTGCCATATCGCGGCAAAACCAATGAACCGGCTTTTGTCAGCCATGTGGGCCGTTTTGTGGCAAAACTGCGCGGCGCGACCGAAAGCGAGATCGGCTTGGCCACCACCGATAACTTTTTTAAGCTTTTCAAGCCCTTGCCAGCGATTTCTCAGTAAGGACCTCAACTTTTCAAAATACTATTTTCTTGAAATTTATTTTTTGAATTTATCTATTTGAATCATACTATTGCGGAATAAAATGAAAGTCATGGATAAGGTTTCGAGACTATCGTTTCGGCGCACGCTACCGTCATCGCGCCATCTGCGCGCGCTCGGCCTGATGGTCCTGGGCGGCTCCTGCCTACTCTTGCAAGCCGGAGTTGCCCAGGCTCAGACAACGGATATGGACCGGATGACCAAGGCGGTGAAATTCGATGACATCAGCGAAGTCCGCTCATTGATTGCCCAGGGTATGGATCCGAATGCCGGCGACAAAACCGGCATGCCTTGGTTGTTGATCGCCGCCCGCGAAAAATCCGAGAAAGTGGCGCAGTTACTGTTGGACAATCCCAAAACCAATGTCGACGCGCTCGATAGAGCCGACGAAAACGCCTTGATGTTTGCCGCGATCAATAAAGATATGCCGCTGGTCAAGTCGTTGATCGATAAAGACGCCGAGGTCAACAAGAAGGGCTGGACGCCGTTGCATTATGCCGCGACCTCCGGCGACGTCGAGATTATCAATGTGCTGCTGGAAGAGTCGGCGTATGTCGACGCCGAGTCGCCCAACGGCACGACGCCCTTGATGATGGCCGCACGCGGCGGTTCGGTCGACGCCGTTAATGCCTTATTGACGGGCGGCGCGGATCCGACGCTGAAGAATCAGTTGGGGTTGTCCGCAGCAGACTTTGCCCGGCAAAACAACAATACTGACCTGGCGGTGGCGCTTGATGCCAGCGCCAAAGATATCGTTGCGCAACGGGCGAAAAAAGCCGCTGCGCCCGCAAGCGCCAGTGGCGGTTAGGGCCGGGCTTCGCCTGGGCCGTCTTGCCACCGTTCGACGATTCGATAGTCGCTCGCGCCACACCTCGATATGGCGAAGCTGAGGCTTTATGAAGATTGCACAGATTGCTCCATTGACCGAGTCAGTCCCGCCCAAATTCTATGGCGGGACCGAACGCGTGGTGTCTTATCTGACCGAGGCCCTGGTCGAGCTCGGCCATGACGTCACGCTGTTTGCCAGCGGCGATTCGCAGACCAGCGCCAAACTGGTCCCGGTATGGCCGGCAGCGCTGCGCCTGGACCACGACTTACGTGACCGGGTGGCGCCCCATATCAATATGATGGAAGCGGTACGGCGTCGCGCCGATCAATTCGACGTCCTGCATTTCCATCTCGACTACTATTCGTTTTCCTTGTTTGCGCGACAGGCCACGCCTTTTGTCACCACCTTGCACGGCCGGCTCGATTTACCCGAACACCAGTTGGTATTCGATACTTTCAATCAGGCCCCGGTGATTTCAATTTCGAAGTCGCAGCGTCAGCCATTGCCGCAAGCCAATTGGCAAGCCACGATCTATCACGGTATTCCTGAAAATCTGTATCGCCCTCAACCGATTGAGCCTGAATATTTGGCCTTTCTGGGACGTATTTCGCCGGAAAAACGTCTCGACGTGGCAATTCGCATCGCTCAGCACAGTGATTTGCCGCTGAAAATCGCGGCCAAGGTCGATGCCACGGATCGCGCCTATTTCGACAGCCAGATCCGGCCCCTGTTGAAATTGCCGCATGTTGAATTTATCGGCGAGATTGCCGACGAGCAGAAGGCGGATTTTCTCAGCCGTGCCCATGCTTTACTGTTTCCCATCGACTGGCCCGAGCCGTTTGGTTTGTCGATGATCGAAGCCATGGCTTGCGGCACGCCAGTGATCGCCTACAATCGCGGCTCGGTGGTCGAGATTGTCGATCATGGTATAACCGGCCTGATAGTCGAAGATGAAATTGGCGCACTGGCGGCGGTAAAGCGTATCACTACGTTGTCGCGGCAGAAGGTGCGCGCGCGCTTCGAGGAGCGGTTTACTTCCAAGCGTATGGCGCAGCAATATGTGGATACCTATCAGGCCATGATACGGGCCCAGCGCCGGGCCCGCTTCCGTATTGTCCAACCTGGCGGCGTGACTTCTTAAAAACCGGACCCATGTATATCCCCAAACATTTTGCCTTCGACGAACCCGCCGAGATCCAGGGGTTTGTGCGGGAGTTTCCTTTCGCCACCCTGATCAGCACCGTCGACGGCGTACCGCTAGCCACTCATTTACCGCTGATGCTCGATATGCGGGTCGGCGCGCACGGCATGTTGCGTGGTCATGTGGCCCGCGCCAACCCGCACTGGCGCGCATTTGATGACTCGGCCACGGAATCTCTGGCGATTTTCCATGGGCCGCACACGTATATTTCCCCGCGCTGGTATCAGGAAGGGCCGGCCGTGCCGACCTGGAACTACGTCGCAGTGCATATGTACGGCCGCCCGCAAATACTGACTTCAACCGAGGACTTGCTGGCCGATCTGGACGCGATGGTGAACGTGTTCGAGCCAGACGGGCAGGCCAGCCACATCATCACGCGTGAATATGAAGAGCGCCTGGCGGCCGGGATTGTCGGCTTTCGTATGGAAGTGACCTGGGTCGAAGGCAAACGCAAATTGAGCCAGAACAAAACCGTCGCCGACCAAGCCGGTATCGCGGCAGCGCTGGCGTTGGCGGAAGATCCGGACGCCACGGTATATCGCGAATATCTGGCGACAAAAAACTGGTTGCCGAAAAACTGACAAGGACTTCCTTCGGGGCTCAAACAGCTTATGCGTTGTTGGGGGCGGAGGGAGTCACGCTTGCCGGGGCTTGAATCGGAGCCCGGGGCGCCGCGCGCCGGCCGGGTGGCAAACGGCCGCGCTCCGAAAGCCGCATCCATTGTCTTAACGCCATCATGCCGCCGATCGCTTCAAGAATGGCGGCCGGTACCCACATAATCAGTCCACCCAGGGTTTGATCCATCAACGGGCTGATGGTGTAGGCGCGGCCGCAGAGCGAAAACACCGGATAAAGGTCGTGCTGGCTGAAGGTAATAATCGCCCCGGCCAAGATTTGCGGGGTCATGGTGATGGCGGGCGACAACACGCGCAAGCCCGGACGCATCCGGCCGGGCGGGCTGGGCCGGTGGTCCAGCAACATGCCCCAATACATCAGGCCGCTGATCGTGACCGACCAGTTCATCAAAGTGTACAGCCGCCAGTCGAGCATCGACACGAACTGGACATGCGGCACCAGCCAGATCAGCACCGACACCAGAAACAACACCGACACCACACTGGGATGCATCACCACCCCGGTGCCCATGCGCCAAGCAGGGCTTTTCTGGATTTTTCTGAATTTGACGCGCCAGGTGAAGGGCAGGCCCGCGCGCATCACCATCCCCGGGTAGGCGGCCATCAAGACCAGCGGACCCAGGTGGTGCAGGATCAAATGCTGGATCCGGTGCATGAAAAACTCATGCTCGGCGTAATAGTCGAGCCGTGTATGCAGCGAAAGATAAAGCATCAGGAAGCCCGACCAGAACGCCAGTTGACGCGGCAGGCTGACGCTTTGACGCCGAACGCCCCGGATAAACAGCAACGCCGCCAGCGCAAATAACGCGACCAATGGCGGGGACGGTTCCCATGGGGTCAATAAATCGAGCAGGGACATGGCAGCAGGTGGCGCGGACGCGCCAAGCACGCCCTCTGGGAACAAGACCACATCTTACCAGCCGCGCGCCCGGGCGGGCGCGCAAGCCGTCGGTACGGCGCTTTGCCTCGAGCGGGCGGGGGTTTAAGCGGATGCGGGTTTAGGCCGGCTCTGAAGCCTGGGTCCAATCCAGAATGACCTTGCCGCTTTGACCCGACAACATCGCCGCGAAGCCGGTTTCGAACTGGTCTACGGGATAGCGGTGGGTGATGATAGGCGTCAAATCCAGGCCGCTTTGCAGCATCGCCACCATTTTGTACCAGGTCTCGAACATTTCGCGGCCGTAGATACCTTTGATTTCCAGTCCCTTGAAAATCACTTGATTCCAGTCGATCGCGGTGTTGGACGGGGGAATCCCCAGCAACGCCACTTTACCGCCGTGATTCATGTGTTCAAGCATGCTGACAAAGGCGCTCGGCACGCCCGACATTTCCATGCCGACGTCGAAACCTTCAGTCATGCGCAATTCGGTCATCACGTCACGCAATGAAGTTTTTGTCACGTTGATCGCGCGCGTTGCACCCATTTTAAGTGCGAGTTCAAGGCGGTAGTCGTTCACATCGGTGATTACCACATTGCGCGCGCCGACGTGCCTGGCAATCGCGGCGGCCATAATGCCGATCGGGCCGGCACCCGTGATCAGCACATCTTCGCCGACCAGGTTGAACGACAAGGCGGTATGGGTGGCGTTACCGAAGGGATCGAAAATCGCAGCCATTTCGTCCGAGATATCGTCGGGGATACGGAAGGCGTTAAATGCCGGAATCACCAGATATTCGGCGAAGGCACCTTCGCGGTTGACGCCGACACCGGTGGTATTGCGGCACAGATGGCGACGGCCGGCGCGGCAATTACGGCAAAAACCGCAGGTGATATGGCCTTCGCCCGAAACCCGGTCGCCGATCTTGAAACCGCGGACTTCCTGGCCGATTTCGACGATTTCGCCCACATATTCGTGTCCCACATGCATCGGCACGGGAATGGTCTGCTGCGCCCATTCGTCCCATTTCCAGATGTGGATATCGGTACCGCAGATTGCGGTCTTGTGAATCCGGATCATCACGTCGTTGTGACCGACCTCGGGCTTCTTGACCCGTGTCATGGTCAATCCGGGGGCGCGCTCGAGTTTCGCCAAAACTTTCATCATAGCTTTATCCATTCGATGAGATCGATCATCTGTTTGTTTGGTGTGACCGCGGCGGCCTCTATCAGGCCGCGCGGTAAGTGCGTGATTTTACCTGAGTCCGGGCTTTCACCGCTCGGCCGGCCCTGCGCGGCGTAATCGTGCATACAGCGCGCAGGACTGCAGCGCCCATCGGGCGATCAGGCGGCCGGTTTGATCGCGCCAAGCTCCAGACCGACGCGAGTAAATGCGGCAATCGCCTGGTCGATTTGTTCCGGCGTATGCGCGGCGCTCATTTGGGTGCGGATGCGAGCGCGGCCTTTGGGTACCACGGGATATGAAAATCCGATGACATACACACCTTGGGCCAGCAGTGCATCGGCCATTTGGCCCGCCAACTGAGCGTCGCCCAGCATCACCGGCACGATGGGGTGTTGTCCCGGTACCAGCGCAAAACCGGCAGCCGTCATGCCCTGACGGAAACGCTCGCCGTTTTCGCGCACTTGACGCCGTAGCTGGGCGCCTTCGGCACTGCTCAGCAGCTCCAGTACCTTGATCGTGGCAGCGGTAATGCTGGGCGCCAGCGAATTTGAAAACAAATAGGGCCGCGAGCGCTGGCGCAGCAGCTCGACCACTTCCCGTCGCGCCGCCACATACCCGCCTGAGGCGCCGCCGAGCGCTTTACCCAAGGTCCCGGTGAGGATGTCGATGCGGCCTTCAACGCCGCAAAATTCCGGTGTGCCGCGCCCATGTTCACCGACAAAGCCCACCGCATGCGAGTCGTCGACCATCACCATCGCGCCGTAACGGTCCGCCAGGTCGCAAATGGAGCGCAGGTCGGCAATGATACCGTCCATCGAAAATACGCCATCGGTCACAATCAATTTATAGCGTGCGCCGGCGGCATCGGCTTCCTGCAAGCGGGCTTCGAGGTCGGCCATGTCGTTGTTGCGATAACGCAGGCGCCGGGCTTTCGACAAGCGCACGCCGTCGATGATGCTGGCGTGGTTCAACTCGTCGCTGATAATCGCGTCGGCATCCGTCAGCAAGGTTTCGAACAAACCGCCGTTAGCATCGAAGCAACTGGAATATAGGATTGTGTCCTCAAACCCGAGAAATGCCGCCAGGGCTTGCTCCAGACGCTTGTGCACGGTTTGTGTGCCGCAGATGAAGCGCACCGAGGCCATGCCGAAACCTTCGGCATCCAGGCCATCCTTGGCCGCGGCGATCAGGCGTGCGTCGTCGGCGAGGCCCAAATAATTATTCGCGCAGAAATTGAGAACCTGCGGACCGCTGGCCAGTCGAATCTGTGAGGCTTGCGGGGTCGAGATGACGCGCTCGGCCTTGTAGAAGCCGTCGGCTTTGATTTGCGCCAGGGTGTCGCGCACGGAAGAAAGGTACTGCTCACGCATAGTGGGGCCTTTAATAATGAACCAAACCTACGAATTATGCAGCCAAACCAAAAATATTTTGTAGATATGACACAGCGGTCATAAGTTGTTACCGTTGAGTAAACGCAATAAAAAAAAGGCCGGTACACTAGCAATTAAGGCATCACTGAATTTGTCGCAAATGAAGTGCGGGAAAGCACCGATGTGCGCCCCGGACCCAAGCGACACAATCAAATGGCTTCGACGAGCAAAGCGC
>JAMFSV010000042.1 GCA_026225455.1 Burkholderiales bacterium
CGCCGCTCAAACCGGCGGTGCCGTCAGCAAGGGCGGCATGGTGATGCGGACCCAGGACCGCGAACGGATCGTTCAAACGGCCGTGTGCCAGTGCCTGCAATACGCCGGCATCCAGTTCGGACCAAGTATCGAGGTCGTCCGGCCCGGACCCCGGTATCACCTCGGTCGTCCTGTCCGGCGTATTCCCCGGGATGGCGCCGGGCGTCAGTAAAGCGCCGGCCTCGGCGGTAGTGCCGCCGACCACCGGCGTGACCCGCCGCGGTGTGGCGCGAGTGCGCACCGGTGCCGCAGCCGAGGTAGACGCAGCGGGTGCACTCGCCGCGCTGCCGGAGAGGGGCGCCGCCGGTTCCGCCGGATCGGCGGGGGAACGGAGTTCGTTGATCACCTCGCTCAAGCCGGTTTCGTCCGCCAGGGCTTTAAGGGTCGCGATACCTTGCTCAAGTACCGTGGCGGATTTTTTGCCGGCACGGGGCGAAGTGGCACCGGCATCCGGCAGCAGCGATGGCGCAGGGGCTTTGGCGCGCGTCTTGCGCGGGGTCTTGACTTCCGCTTCTGCCTCCGGTTTGTTCTCGGCTGCGCTAGTGCGGCGTGGTGTTTTGGGGACGTGCGGCAGGTCGTCGCTCATTGGGCTGTTCCTTGGTTGAGGAGTCGGTCTGCCAGCGCGGCCAAGCCGCGTAATGGCACAACGATCCATGCAGGGCGGTTGGCTGCTTCATAGCAGACCTCGTAGGCTGCTTTTTCCAGCGTGAATAAATCGAGCATGGCTGCGGCGTCATCTGCGCCGCGCCACTGATGCGGGATCCCGGCGGTCGCCGCGGCATACTCTGCGCGAAATGCTTCTTGCGATACCCCCAAATAACGTTCGATCAGCACGTACTTGCGGGCGCGAGCGGCATCGGTCAAATCGCCTGGGCCGGCGCTGGCCGCCATGGCGGCGGCGTATTCGAAGGAGCGCAGCATGCCGGCGACATCGCGCAGCGGACTGGTTTTGACCCGCCGCTCGGCCAAGGACCGCACCGGTTCGCCTTCGAAATCGATGAAATAAACGTCGCCTTGCGCCACCAGGACCTGACCCAGATGCAAGTCGCCATGAATTCGCGTGCACAAGGAGCCGAGCCCGTGCGCCGCGAGTTTCACCACGGCATGCAGCAGTTTAGTGCGCTGGGCGATCAGTTTTCCCGCCAGTTCGAGTTCGGCCGGGCTCAATGCCGGCGCGCTATCGATTTTGGCCGCAGCTACCACCTCGGTCAGAGCGTCGAGGGCATGCACAATCTGCTGCTGTGCCGAATCGGCCCACTCGCCGGCTTCGTCGGCACCGGCGCGCGCGGGCGCGAAAGCGGCGTCGGTGGTGTCGCGGGCCAGTACCGTGTGCATTTCGCCGAGCCGGCGTCCCAGTGTCTGCGCGGCTTGAGTAAACTCCGTCAGGGCGCGGGCAATCACGTGATTGAGCGTATCGGTGGCTGCGTCGGGCACGGGCGGCGGATCGCTGAGATCGCTGGGCGCGAGCAATTCGGCGCCGACCAATGACGCGTCGGTAACATCGGCAATCACCCGGGCCAAAGCATTGAGCGTCCATTGCCAAGCGTCGCCTTGATTATGGATAAAACCCTGAATCACAGCGAGTACGTTGGGGGTGCCATCCAGCGCAATGCGCGAGACTTCGCCCAGCAACGGCGAAATATGGACAAAACCCGCATCGGTCAGATAACGGCCCATCTCGGCTTCGGGATGGACGCCGGGCTGGACTCGTCGGATCAGTTTAAGCATGGCGCTGTCGCCGATCACCACCGAGCTATTCGATTGCTCCACCGACAGATAACGAATTTCCGCATCTTCCGGCAAAGTGACGTCGGCCATCTTTGAGGTCGGAATAAAACGTAACTCGCCTTCGGCCGGGTCATTGCAACTTAAGGTAGCACCCGTCTTGACCAGGTCGAACATGCGCAAGACAAACTCAGGCAGCGTAAACGCATCGGTCAAGGCGCCGACCACCCGTCCGCGGCGTACGCGGGCAAAGGCAAGCTGCGCGGGCAGCGCCGACAGCGTTTCGTCTTCGGCGATCAGGCCGAACGGCAGCACATAACGGGTGGTGCTGTGGTGCGTGCGGACTTCAATTTCTGTCAGCAGCATCGACCGTTCCGTGCCGCCCAACTCGACTGCAACGGCAATCCTGGCATGCTGGATCGCTTCATTTTTAGTCGCGTACCAGCGGCGCAGCGGCAGATAAACCGGCAGCACGTCGCGCTCCAGCGTGTCGCGTGCCGGAGCCTGCAACACATCGGCCACGCCATGGCGTAACACCAGGGTAGTCAGCTCGCGCATATTGGTCGGACTGGTGGTATTGCGTGCGGAAAACTGCGGATCGGCGCTCAGCACAAACCAATAAAATGCATAAGGCTGGAGCGTCAATAAATAGGAAAGCTGACCGATGGCCGGGAACGCGGCGCCGCCGATCATTTCCACCGGCACCCGGCCGGCGAAAGTCGATAAATCGAGTTCGACGGCTTGCGAAGCACGTGACATATTGGCCACGCACAGTAGCGTTTCCATTTCGCCGGAGGCCGTGCCGTCGGCTGCGTCCGGCATTTTATATTCGCGCAGGTAAGCCAGTATCTTGCGGTTGTTGGGGTAGAGGATTTTGAGTGTGCCGCGGCCAAAGGCACGATGCTGGCTGCGCACTTCCATCATGCGCCGTACCCAATTGAGCAGCGAATGACGGTCGGCGCTTTGGGCTTCGACGTTAACCGCCTCGAAGCCATATAACGGATCCATGATCGGCGGCAGTACCAGGCTGGCCGGATTGGCGCGCGAGAAACCGCCGTTACGGTCGGGCGACCATTGCATGGGGGTGCGTACTCCATCACGGTCGCCGAGATGAATATTGTCGCCCATGCCGATTTCATCTCCGTAATACAACACCGGCGTGCCGGGCATGGAGAGCAGCAAGGAGTTGAGCAATTCAATCCGGCGCCGGTCGCGTTCGACCAATGGCGCCAAGCGGCGCCGGATGCCAAGATTGATCCGCGCCCGCATATCCGCGGCGTAGAAATTCCACAAATAATCGCGTTCGTTGTCGGTCACCATTTCGAGCGTCAGCTCGTCGTGATTGCGCAGGAAAATCGCCCATTGGCAGTTGGGCGGAATATCCGGCGTCTGGCGCAGGATATCGGTGATCGGAAACCGGTCTTCCTGCGCCAAGGCCATATACATGCGCGGCATCAAAGGGAAATGGAAGGCCATCTGGCATTCATCGCCCGCCAGATCTTTTTGCTCAGGGTCGCCGCCGAAATAGGGGCGCACGTCTTCCGGCCACATATTGGCTTCAGCGAGCAATAAACGGTCCGGATAACGCTGGTCGAGATCGGCGCGGATCTGTTTGAGAATGGCGTGGGTCTCGGGCAGGTTTTCGTTCGAGGTGCCTTCGCGGGCAACCAGATAAGGCACTGCATCGAGGCGCAAGCCGTCAACCCCGATATCGAACCAGAAACGCATGATCCCGAGCACGGCTTTGATCACTTGCGGATTGTCGAAATTCAAATCCGGCTGATGCGAATAAAAGCGATGCCAATAAAAAGCTTGCGCTTCCTCGTCCCAAGACCAATTGGATTTTTCCGTGTCGCAAAAAATGATACGCGTGCCGGCAAAACCGCGGTCGTTATCCGACCACATATAGTAGTCGCGTGCCGCCGACCCCGGCTTGGCGCGCCGGGCGCGCTGAAACCACGGGTGCTGGTCCGAGGTGTGGTTGATCACCAGTTCGGTAATCACCCGCAGTTCACGCTTGTGCGCCTCGGCGATAAAGCGGCGCACGTCGGACATGTTGCCGTAGTCCGGGTGCACATCGCGATATTCCGAAATGTCGTAACCGTCGTCGCGTCGCGGGCTGGGGTAGAACGGCAGCAACCAGATGGTATTGATCCCCAATGCCGCGATATAGTCCAGCTTGGCAATCAGACCGGGGAAGTCGCCGATACCGTCGCCGTTTGCATCGAAAAACGATTTGACGTGGACCTGATAAATTACCGCATCCTTGTACCACAGCGGATCAGGGCCGGCGCCGGGGGCTTTGGCGTTGGCATGCGCACCCACCACGGCAGCTTCCGCGGCGGACTTCAATTTCGTGGGCGAGCGTTTTTGCGTCATACAGGGCTCCTGTTTTGATTCCCGTTCGGCGCGGTCGCCGGGGGGCGCAGATGCCAAACCGCAAAAGGATAATGTTGAGGATCGAGTCGAATATGCTGGCGCCGGCCGGTCCAGCTAAAGCTGTGGCCCGACATCAAATCTTCGACTTGCAGCGTGGCGTCATCGGGTAAGTGCCATTCCCACAAGGGCACGTCGATATCGGCTTCCTGTACTTGATACGGGTCGAGGCTGATCGCGACCAGCACCACGCCTGTACTAAAGCGCGGTTGGCCTTCGACGGCCGGGTCGGCTTCGAGATAACGGGCAAAAAAGAGAATCTGCGGATTGTCGGCCTGGTAAAAGCGCACACCCAGATGGTTTTGCAAGGCGGGATAATTACGCCGAATGGTATTAAGCCGGGTGATTTCGGCCACGATATTATTCGGCTGGCTGCTGTAAGCGGCGATATCGCGTGGGCGGATCTGGAATTTTTCGGAGTCCAGATATTCTTCCTTGATCTGACCGCCCACTACCAGGGGTTCGGCTTCGCACAACTCGAAGCCGCTGACCATGCCCCACAGGCCGGACAACAGGGCTGCCAGCGCGGCCCGAATCAGAAAGCCCGGACGCCCCGAGCGATGCAGGAAGTAGGGGTTGATGTCGGGGGTATTGACAAAAAAGTGCGGGCGAAAATAATCGCGCAATTCACTTTGCGTGAGCTGCGTCATGTACTCGCTGAGTTCGGCCTTGTCGTTGCGCCAGGTGAAGTAGGTATAGGACTGGGTAAAACCGAGCTTGGCCAGTCGCGCCATCGGCTTCGGGCGGGTAAACGCTTCGGCCAGAAACAGCGTGCCCGGATAACGGTTGCGCACCTCGGCGATCAGCCATTCCCAGAACGGTAAAGGTTTGGTGTGCGGATTGTCGATGCGAAAGATACGGATGCCCTGGTCGGCCCAGAACAGCACCACATCACGCAATGCCTGCCACAACTCGGTGGGGGTGGCGCCGGCATAAAAATCGACGTTGACGATATCCTGATATTTCTTCGGCGGGTTCTCGGCATAGCGGACCGTGCCGTCGGGGCGATAAGAAAACCATTCGGGGTGTTGGCGCAACCACGGATGATCCGGCGCGCACTGAATCGCAAAATCGAGCGCGAGTTCAAGTCCTTGTCCGGCGGCGGCGTCGCGCAGGCGGCGGAAGTCGGCCAGCGTCCCCAGTTCGGGGTGGATGGTGTCGTGCCCGCCCAGCTCGGAGCCTATCGCGTAGGGACTGCCCGGTTCATCCGGCTGGGCTGCCAGACTATTGTTGCGGCCTTTGCGATGCTTCATGCCGATCGGATGAATCGGCGGGAAGTACAGCACGTCAAAGCCCATCGCGCTGATGGCGGGCAGGCGCTCGATCACATCGTCGAAGGTGCCGTGACGTGCCGCACTCTCGGTTTGCGAACGCGGAAACAATTCATACCAACTGGAGAAACGCGCCGCGACCCGATCGGCTTCGAGCGGATAAATCGGCGCGCTTTGATTCAGGAACGGGCGATAGCTGCTGGCGTTGACCGCAATCCGGGTTAGGGGATCCAGTAGAATTTGCAGCCGCGCGGTATCTACCTCGGCGGCTGCGGGGTTTTGTCCTTTAGCTTTGACATGCTGGCTGAGCGCTCGGGCTTGGGTTGCCAGCGCACGGCGCCACGGTTCATCGCCGGCGTCCGCGCCGGGCTTCTGGGATCCATGCTGTGCGGCGTGGTCCGCAATGGCCAGTAGCAGCCGGCTGCCTTCTTCGATTTCCAGCGTCAGATCCAAACCGGCGGCACGCTTCTTTTCGATTTCATCCAGCCAGGTGGCAAAGGGATCGCGCCACGCGTGTACGGTGAATTCGTGACGTCCCAGCCGTTCCAGCGGAAAGGCCGCGCGCCACCGGTCGTTACCCAAGGCTTCCATGCGCATTTCCTGCCAGTCGCCGGCTCCGGCGACACGCCAGCACAACGCGACAGCCAGCATGTCATGCCCATCCATCCACACATCGGCTTCCACCGTGACACGCTCGCCGACCACGCGGCGTACCGCAAAACGCCCTCCGTCGCACTGCGGTTGAATCGCTTCGATCGAAATTCGCGGGGTGTGGAAAGCGGCTTCCAGTGCGCGACGTTCGACGGCTTTGCTGCGTTTTGGTTTGGCGCTGTTTTGCAACGGGCCGGTGCCGGCGCGAAATAATCTGACTTGAGCCGGGGCCAGTTCCAAGGTATCGAGCGGGCTATAACTATTCGACGATGTCTGGTCGGCAAGCGTCTCGTTGCCGGATAATTCCGGTGCGTCCGCGACCAGGGCGCCCGCGCCTTCCGGCAATGCCATGCCGGTCAGGATCCGGTCGACCCGCATGCCGGCCGGGTAGTGTGCGTCGTGATTGATCGCAATCACCAGGGGTGCCGGAGTTGCGCCGACATGGGCCACCGGCGTGGTACGTGCCAGCAGTGTGAGCGGAGCGCCGGGGCTGCTCAGGGTGCGCAGCGTATCCACCAATACCGGGCGCACGGCAACCGTGGCCGAGAGTTCCTCAGCTGGGGTCAAGCTTGATGACGCGGTCGCGAGCCATGTATTGCAGCCGGCGATGTGTTCGCTGAGCGGGTGGATTGCCGGGTGTTGCAGATCTTCACCCGCACCCGGCTCGACCCAATCGGCGGGCATCAGCCAGCCGTCGCCGCTGGCGATTGCGCTCAGGAGCAGGCGTTGCATAAGTGCCGCACTTAATGGCGCCGGCGCTTGCACCAGCGTGTCTTCAGCCGGATCGGTTCCGGCTATTTCGGCCACCACCGGGTTGATGATTTTGGCGTGCAGGGCGCGTAAGCTCTGGTGCTCGTCAACCAGCCAGGCGCTGGTGAAATCCCACCACGGCAGCGACGAAAACACCATATCGAAGCCGCATGGCGCAAGCGCGCGCAGTTGCGCCGAGGTGAGGCCTGGGGTCCACGCGGCAAACCTGACGGATGCGTGGCTGGCTCGGACCGAGGCGATAATGCGGGTCCAGCTTGGTACCGGAAGGCTCAAGGGTAAGATGCAGCGAAACCCCCCGACACCCGACGCCGCCATGTCGCTCAAGCGTTGGCTCCATGCCTGTTCGAGCTGCGTATCGGGCACCGCGGATTGCGCGGCAAGAGCCGATGCGCCATTTGCTTCGTCGGCGGCGAACGTATCGCCGGGGACCGAAGCGTCAATGCGCAAGTCCAGTAGCAGCACCACTTGGTGCTTGGTACACAGCGCCGTCAATTGACGCAATTCGTCGTCGCACTCGCTGCGATACCAGTCCAGGCTCAACGGCGCGGCGAACAGGACATGACTAAAGCCCAGCGCCGCGCTGCGCTGCAAGTGCGTTTCTAAAAAAGACAGGCGCGTAGTGCCGCTCGTGCCGGCCAGATCGATGGGACGATGCAGACGATAAATTCTCAAGCCGATTGCTCCTGTAAATGGAAAAGTCGGCATGCCGGTGCGACCTCCCGGATGGCGAACGGCGAGCCTTGGACGCGTGACGCTTTGCGTCCGAGGTCAGGTTTCAAGCCACTTTCATGTCGACGAATACCGGCCTGGCGGCGGCCGGCTTGTGCGTAAGCGTTGCTGGTGTTGCTGGTGTTGCCGGCGTTGCTTTGGGCGCGTGTTTGGCAACCGGCTCAAGGTGTTTCAGGAAAACTTTCACGCTTTCCTTTTCTTCGGTCGAGGCGCGCAAGAATGCTTGCTGGACGGCGCCGCTCGTCAGGCGTCCGTACATGGACACATACTCTTTGGCCGGCGCGGCCCAACTAAATTCCGTGCGCATGCCGTTGTTTTGCAAGGTTTGCCACAGCGGCGGCTGGTTAAACACGTGCAACGCCCGGCGTATCGCATTGGCCATGTCGCCGACTTGTTCGCCATCGAAGTGGAAGCCGGTGGCGCCGGCGGTGCCGAGATCACGCACCGTGTCCATCATGCCGCCTACTCGCGAGACGATAGGCACCGTGCCGTAACGCATGGCATACACAGGGGTCAGGCCGAACGGCTCGAAGCGGCTGCCATGCAGCAGCATATCGGCGCCGCCATGAAGCAAGTGGGCCAAGCCCTCGTCATAACCAATGTGGACTCCGACCCGGCCTGGGTATTGCTGCGCCAGAGCGCTGAATTCGCGCTCGATCTCGGCTTCGCCGCAGCCCAGTACCGCTACTTGCACCCGGCTGTTTTCCGCCAACAACAGCGCCAGCGCCTGCACCGCGATATCGGCCATTTTTTGACCGGTGAGGCGGCTGCCGTGGGCGATCAAGGCCGAATCGGGATTGACGGTCAGGCCAAAAGCGCGTTGCAGCGTTTGTTTACATATCGCTTTGCCTTGGCGCGCGTTGCTGCTGTAGTTTTGCGGCAAGTAGGTGTCGCTGGCGGGATTCCAGGTCTGCTCATCAATCCCGTTGGGAATCGCGCGCAATTTTTCGCGGTGCTGCCGCAGCAGGCCATCGAGGCCATGACCGAAACGCGGCGTGAGCACCTCACGTGCATACGAGCGGCTGACCGTGGTGACGCGGTCGGCAAAGTTGATTCCGGCTTTGAGGTAGCTGAGTTGCCCCCAAAACTCGGCGCCCTCGGCGACACACGCCGACGCCGGGATGCCACAGGGTTCTGCGCCGGCCAGCGGGAACACGCCCTGGAACGCGAGGTTATGAATGGTCTGTACCGACGGCGTGGCGAGGCCCAAGTCGCGCATCAGCAAAGGTGTGAGGCCGGCGTGCCAGTCATGCGCATGCACCAGATGCGGCGCATCCAGTTGAGTGTTGCCGGCGGCGATCTGGGCCGCGGCGCCGCAGAGCGCCGCAAAGCGCTTGTCGTTGTCGGCGAAGTCGCGGCCGGCCGGATCCGTATACAAGCCGCCGGGGCGTTTGAACAAAGTCTCGCAGTCGAGCAAGGCGAGTTTGACCTCGGAGCCGGGGAGCTGACCCAGCAGCAAACGCGCCGGATGGTCAAGGCCCGGGAGGGCGAGGATCGGACCCAACTTGAGCCAAGGCGCGGCCGCAGCGACCGCCTGCGGGTACGCAGGAATCAATACGGTGACATCGACACCACGTTGCTGCAAAGCCTGCGCCAGACCGCTGACGGCATCGCCCAAGCCACCGGTTTTGGCTAATGGAACGGCTTCGGCTGCCACAAAAAGAACTCTTGGTTTCACAGTAAGGCTCCGTGCATACGTTTAAACGGCTGGGGTCGATACGGCCGACTTATCGCGCTTCGATGACGTTTGCCGCGCGATGAACCATGCAGATGGACACGCGGCGTACGTACTTATGTGATTAGGTAGTCGCGAAGATCGTGCCAGCTCGGCGCCTGGGCAAAAAAAGAACGCCCGGTGGCGGCGTCAAAGCCCCCGCAGTCCCTTTCAGTAGCGGGGGTCCTTCGATGCGGTGCAGCAAGTTGTTTGAGGCGGAAGAGGGGGCGGCTGGCTGGATCGCGTAAGACTGTTGCAAGCTCGGCGACTGTAAAAACTACAAGATTCGGTAGAACGTGCGCACAAACCCGGGGTATACCGCCGGTTTTGCCGCCGCTGAAGAGCTTAATGCCACCATTTGTAAGGCCTGAGCGAGAGCATTCAAGGCCGATGGCGTACCAGGAACGATCCTTGCATAAGTAGCTGGGTGGGCATTGCTTTTGCAGCCGGGCAGTCCGAGATATGACAAAGAAACGCGGCTACAGCGATAAGTAACAGCGGTAAGGGGAATGTTTTGAAAAACGCCATTTATATAGCGTCGGCCATGGTCTGGGTTTCGATCACGGCGGCTCACCTGATTCGCGAACAAATGCCGCAAAGCCGGCCTGCCGTGATCCCGGTCACCGTGAGGGAGACGGGCCAGACCACGCGTGCGGTGGCCGTCGCGCCCTGGGAAAAACGCTGCGGCAAAGTCTACGTACAGAAGATCGACGGCCAGCCCGACCAGAAAAGCTATCGTCCTTGCCTGATGGTGTGAGCTTATCCGCGGGCTGGGTGATTCGCTGCGGCTTGCGCTGTTTTATGCCGCTGGGTCGCCGCTGCCTTCGTAGGAAAGCAGGCGGTTATACAGCGTCTTCAGGCTGACACCCAGTGCTTGGGCAGTTTGCTGTTTATCGCCGTTGAAGTGATCGAGTGTAGCGAGAATGACTTCGCGTTGAGCATCGGCCAGCGACGTGCCGATCCATACATTCAAGCACCCGGCATCCAGCGAGGGGCGCTTGCTGGCAGCATTGGTGTTGGGGCTGGGTACCTCGATCAGCTCCTCCGCCATGATAAACGCCCGATGCACTGTGTTTTTCAATTCACGAATGTTGCCCGGCCAGTTATAGGTTCGCATGACTTCAAGCGCGCGCGGCGAGAAGGATTTGCGGGTCTTTTCGAGCAGATTTAATTGCTCGAGAAAATATTGGGCCAGCAATTCTATATCGCAGGCGCGTTCGCGCAGCGGTGGCACGCGCAGCGGAAATACCGCCAGCCGATACAATAAATCTTCGCGCAATATCGATTGTTTGACGGCTTCCAGCGGGTCGCGGTTGGTAGCCGCAATGACGCGCACGTCGACCTTGGTCAGTTCAGTGCCGCCGACCCGGTGAAAGGTGCCGGTTTCCAGCACCCGCAGCAGCTTGATCTGCATTTCGGGCGCCATTTCGGTAATCTCGTCGAGAAAGATGGTGCCGCCCGAAGCATGTTCGAAATAACCGATATGTTGCTGCATGGCCCCGGTAAAGCTGCCTTTTTCATGGCCGAATAACTCGGCCTCGATCAGACCTGCCGGGATCGCGCCGCAATTCACCGGAATAAAAACCTGGTCGCGTCGCTGGCTGCGGTCGTGGATGCTCTTGGCAATAATTTCTTTGCCGACGCCGCTTTCGCCGGCAATCAGTACGGTAGCCAGGGTCTGGGCGACACGGTCGAGCTGCGCATACAGTTGCGCCATCGCAGCGGAACGGGTTTGCAGGAAGCCGATCGCCGGGGCGCGGGATCGCGACGCGGTATCGTTGGAGGTTTCTGGACTGGCCATGAGGAACAAAATAGGAAGCCGCATAGAGCGGCGGGAGCACCAACGAAAAGACTTATGGTCCGGAAGGATTGTTCCCCCTTAGCGGTTGCAGCTTAGGGTCTTTTTTATCGTAACCGATTTGGGCGCCGGGTAAAGTAAATGTATTACGATGTAGCTATGCACCGACCGGGCGTCTTGAGCCTGATCCGGCGAAATATGTAAGCAAATGTAAATTAACCGTTACGCGGCGTCCATTACCGGACAAACACTAAAAATCGAATTGGCTTGATGCGGTAAATATTGCTGATCCATGCGGCCCCCTCATTACTTTGCAATTCAGTCCTATATCGACGGGGTCGGTCAAAATTTCCTGCTCAGCGGCAGCAGGATCGGTTTATTTTACCGATAAAATCGATGCTTTCGAGCAAAATCCGCTTGGACTCGGCCGCGCCCGGTGGAAGGCTATTCATGACACACTGATACGATGCGTCAAAATCGCGCGATAGCGTTTGTGCGACCGGCCCCAAGCCATGCCGCCAGCGATCTGCGCCATGCCGGCAAGTTGGAGCCGGCGCGGACCTGGCATTGGATCGCCCCTATCTTCATGAGTGCGTGCAGACGCAGCCTCAGGCAGTTTTAGCTGTTTAATTTTTCGGAGTGTTGATGCCGCATGTTCTTGTGGTCGACGATGAACCCAATACTCGCGCCGCGCTAGTTGAAATCTTGCGCGCCCAGGGTTTCACCACATCGGTCGCGGGCGATTTGCGGGAAGCCTGTATCCAGATCGGCTGGCAGATGCCGGACGTGATTCTGGCCGACCTGAAATTGCCTGACGGCAACGGCATGGACCTGTTCAAAGAGGTTGAGGCGGCGGGTGTAGTCGAGTTTATTGTGATGACCGGACACGCCAGTGTCGAGAGTGCGGTTGATGCGCTGCGCCTGGGTGCGGCCGACTACCTGGTGAAGCCGATCAATATGCAGCGCTTGAAGTCGCTGCTCGACCGCGTACCGCGCACGGGTGACCTGAAGGCGGAAATCGGTTCCTTGCGCGGCGAGCTGCGTAGTTTTGGCCGCTTCGGCAAGATGCTCGGCAATTCAGCCGCGATGCAACAACTTTACGACAAAATCGGTAAGGTGGCGCCGACCGAAGCGACCGTGTTGCTGATCGGCGAAAGCGGTACCGGCAAAGAACTTGCCGCCCAGACGCTGCATGACCTGAGTCTGCGGCGCAAACGCCTGTTTTTGCCGATCAATTGCGGCGCGATTTCGCCTAACCTGATCGAAAGCGAGATGTTCGGCCATGAGCGCGGCAGTTTTACCGGTGCCGATCGTCAGCATAAAGGTTTCTTCGAAAGTGCCCATGGCGGCACCTTGTTCCTCGATGAAATTACCGAAATGCCGGTCGAATTACAAGTGAAGTTGCTGCGTGTGCTCGAAACCGGCATGTTTATGCGGGTCGGTACCAATCGTGAGATTGAAACCGATGTGCGGGTGATTGCCGCGACCAATCGCGACCCGGAAGAAGCGGTGACTGAAGGGCGGTTGCGCGCGGATTTATATCACCGGCTGAATGTATTTCCGCTTGAACTGCCGTCGCTGCGTGAGCGGGGGGCCGATATCGAACTGATTGCGCAAAGCTTGCTCGACCAGTTGAATCAGGCGCACAAAACGCACAAGGTATTTTCACCCGAGGTGGTGCAAGCCTTGGGTGAGCATAGTTGGCCCGGTAACGTACGGGAACTGAAAAACTATGTGCAACGCGCGTACATCATGAGCGATGACCGGATGATCACGGCTTCCGCCGTACCTTTGCAGATTTCGGCGGCCAAGCCCGCCGCGGCATCGATGGTGTCCTTGCAAGTCGGCGTCAGCCTGGCCGACGCGGATCGTCAATTGATACTCGCCACACTCGAACAGTGCAATGGGGTTAAAAAGCAGGCAGCCGAAATTCTGGGTGTCAGCTTGAAGACGCTTTACAACCGTCTCGAGGAATATGGCGAACAAGACCTGCAGCTCAAGGCCGGACCTGGAACCGGGGCGGGTAGCGAGGCTGGGCGCGACTCGGGCGCCGCACTCGACGGCGCGGGCTAACTGCATCAAGGGTTCGCCGCGGTGCCGGTGCTTGCCGGGCGACTTGAAATTCTGAACTTCCAAGTTTAAACGGGTCATAGAGATATGACCCGTTTTTCATTGGGCTTCCGTTTGACGTTTGTTCGGTTATAACGCTTGCCTCTCAACGTTTGCCTCTGCGCTTCACTACTCCGGCCTGGGAATGAAATTTGCAACATGGCAGGGTACAAAACCAGTCCAACCGCTCTATCGCGTCAGCTTATTCGGCGGCCCGGCAACACCGGGATATAGCGCCATACCCAAGGGAGACCCCGTTATGAAGCCAGGTATCTTATCTATCGATATCGGTGGCACCAACCTTAAAACCGTGGTGATCGACCCCCACGGCATGATGGAAACGGCGCGGGTCCATCAGCCCACGCCGCACCCCTGCACCCCGGTCGAACTGCTCAAGATGCTGGCTGAAATGACGGCCTCGTTGCCTCCCTTCGACCGCATCTCGGTGGGGTTTCCCGGCGTGGTGCGCGACGGTGTGGTCATGACCGCGCCCAACCTCGGCACCAAGCATTGGGCGGGTTTTGCGCTCGCGGACGCGCTGTCCAAGCAATTTGGCAAGCTTCCCACCAAATTGATCAACGACGCGGATATGCAAGGTTTTGCCCTGATCTCCGGGCAGGACGTCGAATTGGTGGTGACCTTGGGCACCGGTGTGGGTACGGCCTTGTTTCGCGACGGCCAATTGATGCCGCATATCGAAATGGCCCACCATCCGGTGTACAAAAATAAAACCTACGACGAATACCTTGGGGTGGCGGCCTACAAAAAAGTGGGCAAGAAGCGCTGGAATAAACGGGTAGGTCGGGCTTTGGCGTTACTGGAGGCTCTGTTTTCGCCGCACCGCCTGTTTATCGGCGGCGGCAATGCACACAAGCTGGATTTGGATCTGCCGCAAAACGTGACTGTGGGCTCCAACGATGCCGGCCTGGAAGGCGGTGCCGCCTTATGGCACAAGCAAGGGCTCAAAATCGCCGCGGTCCGCCACCGTGGATGAACTATGCCGGGTCGGGCAGGCCTAACTTTCGCTATGCAGTGTGAAGGGCCAAGGCCGGTGATTCGCTCGATCCGCTTAACCAACAAGATAGTGAGGTCTGATATGAGCATGGGTTCACTCAGCAGCATCAGCAATACCGCTACTCCTTTATCCAGCGGCAACGATCCGGCGCTGTCCGATCTGGATCAACTCAGCATCAACACCATTCGCACCCTGGCCATGGATGCGGTGCAAAAAGCCAACTCGGGGCATCCGGGCACGCCCATGGCGCTTGCGCCCGTCGGCTACACGCTATGGAATAAATTTTTGCGGTACCACCCGGCTCATCCCGATTGGCCCAATCGCGACCGGTTTATCTTGTCCAACGGTCACGCGTCGATGCTGCTCTATGCTCTGTTGCATCTGGCGGGTGTGCAGCAGCTCGACGGCGACGGCCAGCCCAACGGCAAACCGGCGGTCAGCCTGGAAGATCTGCAACAGTTTCGCCAACTCGATTCGAATACTCCCGGTCACCCCGAATATCGCATGACCACCGGTGTGGAAACCACCACCGGTCCCTTGGGCCAGGGTTACGCCAACAGTGTCGGGATGGCGATGGCCCAGCGTTGGCTTGCGGCGCGTTTCAATCGTGACGATGCGACGTTGTTTGACTATCATATCTACGCCATTGGCGGCGACGGCGACATGATGGAGGGCGTCTCCAGCGAAGCCGCTTCGATTGCCGGTCATTTGAAGCTGGCCAATCTATGCTGGATTTACGATAACAACACCATCACCATCGAAGGACATACCGAACTCGCCTTCAGCGAAGACGTCGCGCGCCGCTTTCGCGGTTACGGCTGGCAGACGATCCATGTCAGCGATGCCAATGATGCGCTGGCACTGGCGACCGCGCTGACCCAATTCAAACAAACCGACGATCGCCCCACCTTGATTGTGGTCGATAGCGTGATCGGTTACGGTTCACCGCATAAGCACAATACCGCGGCGGCGCATGGCGAGCCGCTCGGTGTCGACGAAATTCGTTTGACCAAGAGCGCCTACGGCTGGCCTGAAGACTCGTCATTCCTGGTGCCCGACGCGGTGCGCGGGCGCTTGCACGACACCTTGGTGCAACGGGCGGCGCCGGCCTTCGAGTTATGGCAAAAAAATCTGGCCACCTTGACGGCGCAGGACCCCGAACGTGCCGCCGAATTGCGGCACATGTTGGCAGGTGAAATGCCCGCGGGTTGGAGTGACGGCATTCCCGCTTTCGACGCCGATGCCAAAGGCATAGCCTCGCGCGAAGCAGGCGGACGCGCGCTTAACGGTTTTGCCGTCAATCTTCCATCACTGCTCGGCGGCGCGGCTGACTTGACGCCTTCGACCAAGACCAAACTGAGTTTCGACGGTGCCGGCAGTTTTGAAGCACAAGCCTATGGCGGACGCAATCTGCATTTCGGCATACGCGAACATGCGATGGGCTCGATCGCCAATGGTTTGGCGCTGTCTTATCTGCGGCCGTTCACCGCCACTTTCCTGGTTTTCAGCGACTACATGAAACCGCCGCTGCGGCTTGCGGCCATCATGGAATTGCCGGTGGTATTTGTATTTACTCACGATTCTATCGGCGTGGGCGAGGATGGCCCGACGCATCAGCCGATCGAGCATCTGGCTCAACTCAGGGCGATTCCGGGGATGCTGGTGTTACGTCCGGGCGACGCCAATGAAACCGTCGAAGCCTGGAAAACCGCGCTGTCGCAAACCCGCCGCCCCTCGTGCATTATCTTGTCGCGCCAGCCTTTGCCGACGCTGGACCGGACCCGTTACGGTTCCGCTGCGGGCACTGCCCAGGGGGCTTATATCCTGGCTGATACGCCGGATACGACGCCGCAAGTGATACTGCTGGCGACCGGCAGTGAAGTGTCTTTGTGCGTCGCTGCTTTTGAAAAGCTGAAAGCCGAAGGCATTGCCGCGCGTGTGGTGTCCATGCCATGTTGGGCGTTGTTTGAGGAGCAGAGCGATGCATACCGGGAAAGCGTGTTGCCGTCTTCCGTCACGGCGCGCGTTGCCGTAGAACAGGCCGGACCGTTGGGTTGGGACCGTTACACCGGATTGACCGGGGCCAAAGTCGTGATGAACTCGTTTGGTGCTTCCGCACCGATCGAGAAGCTGCAGGCGAAATTCGGCTTTACCCTCGACAACGTGGTGAAGCTGGCCAAGCAACAAGCCGAAATGGGCCGAAATGAAACGGGCCACAATTCAAGGAGTCAGCCATGAGTCAACGGTTGCGTCAACTCAGTGAAGCCGGGCAGGCAGTCTGGCTGGACTTTGTCAGCCGCGAGTTCCTGAATAGCGGCGGACTGAAAAAACTGATCGCCGACGATGGCTTGAGCGGCGTCACCTCCAATCCGGCTATCTTCGAAAAAGCCATGGGGCACGGCCAGGACTACGACGCGAGCCTGCACGCTTTATTAGCCCAGGGCGACCTCAGCGCGGCCGAGTTATACGAGCATCTTGCCATCGAGGATATCCAGGCGGCGGCCGATACGCTGCGTCCGGTCTATGATCGGCTGGCGGCCCAGGATGGGTATGTCAGCCTCGAAGTCTCGCCCTACCTGGCCCATGACACCGACGCCACGCTGGCCCAGGCGCGCCGCTTGTGGACCACGGTGGATCGCCCCAATTTAATGGTCAAGGTGCCGGCAACCCAGGAAGGTATCCCGGCGATACGGCAATTGATCGAGGAAGGGATCAACGTCAATATCACGCTGCTGTTTTCGCGCGAGGTTTATCTGAAAGTCGCCGAGGCTTATCTTGAAGGGCTTGAGGCGCGTCTCGCGGCGGGGCACGACATATCCCGTATCGCCAGCGTGGCGAGCTTTTTTGTAAGCCGCATCGATAGCCAAATCGACCAGAAAATCGAGGCGCGGCTGGCCGCCGACGATGTGCAGGCCGGTGCTTTGACGGCGCTCAAAGGCCGTGTGGCGATTGCCAATGCAAAACTTGCCTATCAGGGTTACCTCGACCTGATCGACAGCCCACGCTGGCAAAAATTGGCGGCCCAGGGTGCCCATCCGCAACGTTTGTTGTGGGCTTCAACCGGCACCAAAAACCCGGACTATTCCGCTACCTTGTATATCGATGAGTTGATCGCCGCCGATACCGTCAACACCATGCCGCCCAAAACCATGGGTAGTTTCCGCGATTCGGGTACGGTCGAGATGACGCTGACGGCGGAAATCGCCGACGCAAAACATGTCCTGACCGAGGCCAATCGGCTGGATTTGGATCTGGCCGGGGTCACGCGCGATTTGCTCGACGATGGGGTGCGCCAGTTCGCCGATGCTTTCGATGCGCTGCTGGGGGCTATCGCGGCAAAACGTATCGCTTACCTGGATGAAAATCTCAATAGCACGCATTATGCATTGCCCGAGGCGCTGCAAAAAAGCGTGGAACACAGTCTCGAGCACGCTCGTTCAGCCGGCTGGTCGCGCCGTTTATGGGCCGGCGACGCCGGCATGTGGACCGGGCGCGACGAAGCCAAGTGGCTGGGTTGGCTGGCTGCGGGGCAAGGGCGGCAAGTCGATATGGCAGCGCTTGCGCAGCTGGTCCAGGCGGTGCAACACGATGGCTATACCGATGCGGTGTTGTTGGGCATGGGCGGTTCCAGCCTGGGACCGGAAGTCCTGGCATTGACTTTGGGGCGCAGCGGCGCAGGCTTGAATTTGCATGTGCTCGATTCCAGCGACCCGGCGCAAATTGCCGCGGTTGAAGGGCGGATCGAGCTTGGCCGGACACTGTTTATTGTTTCCAGCAAATCGGGCTCGACGCTGGAACCTGAAATCCTGAATGCCTATTTTCTGGCTGCTACGGCCAAGGCTGTGGGTGAGCGCGACGCAGGCCGGCATTTTATCGCGGTCACCGACCCCGGTTCGAAGTTGGATGAGTTGGCGCGCCGGCAAGACTATCGTGCGATATTTCATGGCGACCCGGCTATCGGTGGACGTTATTCCGTCCTGTCGGTATTTGGCATGGTGCCTCTGGCGCTGACGGGCCAGGATGTGGCAGCCTTTTTCGCCGCGACCCAGCCGATGGTGCTGGCGGCCGGCCCCGATGCGCCGCCTGCGATCAATCCCGGAGTGTATCTGGGTGTGGTGCTGGGCGCCGCGGTCCAGGCCGGACACGATAAAGTCACGATCTTTTCTTCGCCGGAACTCGCCAGTATCGGTTCCTGGCTGGAGCAATTGTTGGCCGAGTCGACCGGTAAACTGGGTCACGGCATCATTCCGGTCGATCTTGAACCGATCGGCGCGCCTTCGGCCTATGGCCATGATCGTTTATTCGTCTATATGCGGCTAGCCGGGGCGGCTGAAAGCGAGTTCGATAAACAAGTTGAGGCGTTGGCCCAAGCGGGTCATCCGGTAGTGCGTATTACCCTGGCCAGCCCGCAGTTGATCGGTCAGGAATTTTTCCGTTGGGAAGTCGCCACCGCAATTGCCGGCGCGGTAATCGGCATCGACCCCTTCGATCAGCCCGACGTCGAGGCCAGCAAACTCAAGACCCGCGCGCTGACGGACGCTTACGAAAAAAGCGGCAGCCTGGCGCCCGAAACGCCGTTTTATGAGGACGGCATGCTGGCGTTCTACGGCGACGCAACGCTGCAAGGCGACAGCACGGTGCGCGAGATTATCACCCATCATCTGGACCGCTTGAAGCCGGGCGACTATGCCGCGGTATTGGCCTATATCGAACGCAACCTGACCCACGAAGCGATTCTCATCACCTTGCGCCGGGTGCTGCGCGACCGCAAGCGGGTGGCAACCGTCGGCGGCTTCGGGCCGCGCTTTCTGCACTCGACCGGACAAGCGTACAAAGGCGGTCCGAATACCGGCGTGTTTTTACAGATTACCGCCGACGCGCTGCACGACCTGGCGATTCCCGGACGAAAAATCAGCTTCGGCACGGTTGAAGCCGCGCAAGCGCGCGGCGACCTCGAAGTGCTGGCCGAGCGCGGCCGGCGTTACTTGCGGATTCACATTAAAGGTGGTGATATTGAAACCGGCTTGCGGCACCTTGTTCAAAGCCTGGTGACCAGCATCAGCTAAACCCTGCACTCAAACTAGGAGCACCGGAATATGCAACTCGGCATAATTGGCTTGGGCAAGATGGGCGGCAACATTGCGCGCCGTCTGATGCAAAAAAAACACGATACCGTAGTGTTCGATCGTAGCAGCGAAGCGGTTGCCGCCATTGTCAAACATGGTGCAACCGGTGCGGAAAGCGTCGCCGAGCTGGTCAAAAAACTGGATAAGCCCCGCACCGTGTGGTTGATGTTGCCGCAAGGCGAACCGACCGAAGACATGGTGTCGCAGGTGAGTCAGTTGCTCGATGCCGATGATGTGATTATCGACGGCGGCAATAGTTTTTATAAAGACGACATGCGCCGCGCGACCGAGCTCACCGCGAAAAAAATTCATTACATCGATGTGGGTACTTCAGGTGGCGTGTGGGGTCTGGAGCGCGGTTATTGCATGATGATCGGCGGTAACGGCGACGTGATTAAACGGCTCGATCCGATTTTCGATGCGCTGGCGCCCGGACGCGGTTCCATCGAACGGACTCCCGGCCGCAAGGGCGACGACGATCGGGCCGAGCGCGGTTATATCCATACCGGTCCTGCCGGATCGGGGCATTTCGTCAAGATGATCCATAACGGCATCGAGTATGGCTTGATGCAAGCCTATGCGGAAGGTTTCGAAATCCTCAAGTCCAAGGCCTCGGACGCGCTCCCCGAAGGTGAACGTTTTAACCTTGAACTGGACGAAATTTCCGAAGTATGGCGGCGCGGCAGCGTGATTTCGTCGTGGTTGCTCGATCTCACCGCGCAAGCTCTGATTCAGGACGTCGACCTGTCCAAGTACTCGGGCTCGGTCGCCGATAGCGGTGAAGGGCGTTGGACCATCGAGGCGGCCATCGAAGAGGCGGTACCGACGCCGGTGCTGGCCAGTGCGCTGTTCGCCCGGTTCCGTTCGCGCGAAGAACACGCTTATGCCGATCGCCTGCTTTCGGCGATGCGTTTCGGCTTTGGCGGCCATGTCGAAGGAGGGGCCAAATAGTGGCGTCAGCAAACCCGACCTCAACCAAAGTCAAACCGTCCAAGGCGCCGATGGCGCCGGCGGCCACCCTGTTCCTGTTCGGCGCCCATGGCGATCTGGTCGAACGCTTGTTGATGCCGGCCTTGTATAACCTGGCGCGGGACGGCCTGGTCGGCGCCAACTTGCATATTGTCGGCGTCGATCATAACGCCAGCACCGACCAACAGTTCCGCGACCGGCTGGGCGCTGCGATCCAAAGCCAGGCCAAGGCGGCTGCCGCCAAGGTCAGTAAAACCGGCAAGCGCGCGGGTAAGACGGGCAAGTCGTTCGATGCCGCTCTATGGCGCAAGTTTGCCGCGCGTATTACGTATCTTGAGGGCGATTTTCTCGACGATACGACTTATACCGCGGTGATCGAAAAACTGGCCCATACCGCGACCGGCAATGCTTTGTTCTACTTGGCGACGGCTCCGCGATTTTTCGGCGAAGTGGCCGAGAGATTGGGTAAATCGGGGGTGATGATCGA
>JAMFSV010000299.1 GCA_026225455.1 Burkholderiales bacterium
GCCGGCGTCATAGGCGAACGGAATTTGTTCGGCGTACGGTTCGAGGAAAAAATCGAAAGGGTTGATCACCGAGATCTCGGTGATCAGATCGACCTCGATGCGGAATTCGTCGGTTTTTTCGGGGAAGACCAGTCGCGCCAGCCAATTACCCTGAGGATCTTGCTGCCAATTGACAAAATGCTGCTCGGGCAGGATCTTGAGCGAGTAAGCCAGGATCGGTGTACGGCAGTGTGGCGCCGGGCGCAGGCGGATGACTTGCGGACCCAAATTGACCAAGCGGTCATAGCGATAATGGGTGACGTGATTCAGCGCGACGTGAATAGCCATGAGCAGCCCAAGGTGAGGTAGTTAGCTGATTTCGAGCAAGTTCCGAGCCAGTTCTTCCTCGAGAGATGCTGAGGAGCGGGATTCATACTAACCCAGCTTGAAGCCGGCAGATACTGCCGCAGATGTCGTATTGCCGTTTTTTTGCCGAGGCAGGTGCGGGACAGGAATGTTTCATGCTTGCTTATTCGTCTGACATCCTCTTGATAAGGAGCCTTCCATGTCTGAGTTATCGGATTCATTGGTGCAATCGAATACCGCGTTTTCCCATGTCCGCCCGCAGGATACGGCGTTTGAGGACAATGGCCTGCGCGATTTCTTTCTCTATCGGGATCTGGGCATCGCCGCGGCGACGGGCGGGCGAGTGATAGCGCAACTGGTCAAAGCCCAGCATGCACCAGAGCAAGGCACGGGCTGGCACCGACACGAGGCGGATTTTCACATTGTGCTCATGCTGAAGGGCTGGGCGCGTTTTATGTACGGCGACCAGCCGACTTTGGTGGCGGCGGGCGATTGTGTGCATCAGCGGCCGGGTATCGTGCATTATCTGTACGATTACTCCGAGGACATGGAGTATCTGGAAGTGGTCGGCCCGGCTGATTTTTCCACCATCGCGGTAGAAGCGCCTTGCGCGGTTCCGCCGGTGACACCGTGGCCGGCTGCCACGGCGACCTAGCCCGGATTTAGCGCCGGATTTAGCGCGCTGCGTTGCCGACGCGAAACACCGCGACCACTTCGTTCAAGCGGCGCGCCTGCTCTTCCAACGAGCCTGCCGCCGCGGCCGCTTCCTCCACCAAGGCGGCATTGTGCTGAGTGACGCTGTCCATTTCCGAGAGCGCGCGATTGACTTCTTCGATACCGTTGCTTTGCTCGTCGGACGCCGACGAAATCTCGCCCATGATATCGGTCACGCGTTTGACCGCGACCACCACATCGCCCATCGTCTGACCGGCCCGTGCAACCAGCTCGGAGCCGCTTTCGACATGGTTCACCGAGGCTTCGATCAAACCTTTGATTTCTTTGGCGGCCGAGGCCGAACGTTGCGCCAGGCTACGCACTTCCGACGCAACCACCGCAAAACCGCGGCCTTGTTCGCCGGCCCGGGCGGCTTCCACTGCCGCATTCAAGGCGAGGATGTTGGTCTGAAAGGCAATGCCGTCGATCACGCTGATAATGTCGGCAATCTTGCGTGAGCTTTCGCTGATATTTTCCATTTTCTGTACCACTTGCCCGACCACTTGGCCGCCGCGTTCGGCTATTTCCGAAGCGCTGACCGCAAGCTGGTTGGCTTGGCGCGCATTGTCGGAATTCTGCTTTACGGTGGACGTCAGTTCGCCCATGCTGGAGGCGGTTTCTTCGAGTGCCGCGGCTTGCTGTTCTGTGCGCGCGGACAGATCGATGTTGCCGGCCGCGATTTCTCGTGAACCGACGTCGATGGATTCAGCGCCAAGGCGCACCGCCGTCACGGTTTTGACCAGGCTGGCTTGCATATTGCGTAACGCGCCGAACAATTTACCGGTCTCGGTATTGTCGCTGACGACAATCTGGCCGGACAGGTCGCCGGCGGCGATTTTATCGAAATGAAGCACCGCTTCATCCAGGGGTTTGACAATCTTGCGCGTCAGCACAAAGCGCATCAAAAACGCGAAGGCGACGGCGCCGCCGACCCCTATCAGGATCAGCGTGGAGGTCACGGAAAAGCGTTGCTGAGCATCCGAATACAGCGTTTCCGCATGTTGCTTGCGGTAGGCTACCACCGCGGCCAGCGACTTGTCGAAGTCGACAAACAGAGGGCTGATTTTGGTGTCGGCAATGCTGTGGAAGGTGGTCATGTCGCCGGCATGCATCGCGGCGATCTCTGGCTTGACCCCCTGATCGAGCAGGGTCGCATATTTGCCGGTCATTTCTTCGGCCAGCGGTTTTTCCGTATCGGTGCGGGAAATGCTCAAATAATCCTGCCAGGATTTATCCGATAGCGCGATCAGCTCTTCGCCGCGTTTGAGTGCGAGACTTGCATTATCGTGGTCGCCGGCGGTACTGAGCGCGTCGAAGCGGCTGAATGCAATACGGCCGCGCAGCAGGTTGGTCGAAGTCAGATTGAGCGCATCCAGGGCTGCCACGTCACCGCGATCGATGCTGCGCAAGGCCTCGTTGCTGGAATTGATGCCGAAATAACCGATCGCACCGCCGATCACCAGCAGCGCCGCGAACAACATGTTAACCAGCGTCAGGCTGGCACGTATCGTCAATTTGTTCAGCATATCGAATTCCAAAAATAACGTACAAGGGGCGTGGCGTTACGCGTGGATGCGCCGGTCGCCGGCAGCCGGGCAAATTTTGGCTGTCGGCATTCAAGGCCGGTTTAATGGGGCCAAGCTGAGTCGACATGCGCCGAGGGTACATGTCTATGATGTAAATTAAAATATCTGCGGGGATTTTTTTGAGTTACGGCCCGGATGTCGTTGCCGACAGGAGAATTGTGGCTATCCGGACCGTGGTAGACGTGCTAATTGAGCGGCTCGATAAGCACGTCGATAGCAAGCCGATGAGCTGCTATATCAGATCGCCGCTGGGGTACGGTGCTTGCCGCGCGACGACAAAGAGAGGGTCAGCAAAATACCGCAGCCGGCCGCCAGGGCGGCGAACAAAAATACTTGGGCATAACCGAATTCGCCGGCGATCAGCCCGGCCAACGGGCCCGTGATGCCGAGCGACAGATCCAGGAACACCGAATAAGTCCCCAGTGCCGCGCCCCGGCTGGCGGGTGGCACCAGTCCGACTGCTTCGACCCCGAGTGCCGGGAAAATCAGGGCAAAGCCGCTACCGGTGAGTGCCGCGCCGGCCAAGGCCAACAAGGGGTCGGGTGCGAGCCAGAGCAGCAGCAAGCCGGCGCACTCGATGGCAAATGACGCGGTGGCGACACGGAAGCCGCCATGGTTTTTGATGGCGTTGGAAAAGACCAGCCGGGTGCCGACAAACAGCGTGCCGAATACCGTCAATGACAAGGCTGCATTCGGCCAGTTGCGGCTGACGTAAAACAGCGTGATGAAGGTGGCGATCGAACCGAAACCAGCGGAGCCGAGCGCCAGTCCTATACCGTGGGGCAAGACCCGATTCAGCACATGGCGAAACGGCATCCGTTCGCCATGGACGACCGGCACCGAAGCTTTGAGCGAAGCCAGGATAAAACCCACCAGGCCCAAGCCCAGCATCGTGATGCCGATGGAAACAAAACCTGCCGCATGCTCCAGAATCACGCCCAGCGGCGCACCCACCGCGAGCGCGCCATAGGTGGTGATGCCGTTCCAGGAGATCACTCTTGCGGTTTGGGTCGGGCCGACTCGCCCGATGCCCCACATGATGGCGCCCGTGGCGACCCAGCTTTCACCGAATCCGAGCACCAGCCGGCTGAGCAGCAAGATGACCAGGCTCAGCGCCGGCAGATGTTGCACCAGGGCCGCACCGATTAGAATCAGGCCGCTGATGCCGCAAGCGGCCAGGCCGATCATCACGGTTTGTTTGGGCCCGACCGAATCGGCCATGCGCCCGGCGAGCGGGCGGCTGATCAGGGTGGCAACATATTGGACGCTGATGGCGAAACCGGCCAGAAAGGGGCTATAGCCCAACTGGGTATGCACATAGCCCGGCAAGATCGCGAGCGGAATACCGATCGTCAAATAGGCGACGAAAGTGAAACTGACAATCGCGACAATCTGCAGGGTAAGGGCAGCTTGCTGGCGGCGCGACACTTGATCGCCGCTGTCAGGCAGCGGTCCGTGTTGGGTGGGCATTACAACATCCGGGCAATATTAGGGAATACCCGCATTATTCCATGATTACTGCAAATGTGCCGGATACCAAAATAAATTTGCCGGATAGACTGTTTTTGCCCCACGTTGTGCCGGATGCGGGCGGACCTGACCTGAGCCCGCGAGGCGAGGGCGGTCAACAGTGCCGGTGCCGGGGGGCGCGTCGATCTGATTCCGCTTTGCGCTTCAGCGACGAGCGTCGCTGGCCAGGCGAAAGGCCAGTACCGCCTGTTCCAGATCGTGTGCCTGCTGCTGCATGCTGGATGCCGCAGCGGCCGCTTGTTCCACCAGGGCGGCATTTTGCTGCGTCATCTCATCCATTTGCGTAATGGCCCGGTTGATTTCCTTGATGCCGGTACTTTGTTCCTGGCTGGCGCGGGTGATTTCGCCCATCAGCGTGACCACTTGCTGCACCGCGGCGACAATTTCCGTCATGGTGTGCCCGGCGCTATCGACCAGGCTGCTGCCGGTATCGACCTGACCTACCGAGTCGTCGATCAAGGCCTTGATTTCCTTGGCCGCATTGGCGCTGCGCCCGGCGAGGCCGCGCACCTCCGAGGCGACTACGGCAAAGCCGCGACCCTGTTCTCCGGCCCGGGCGGCCTCGACGGCGGCATTGAGCGCCAAAATATTGGTCTGGAACGCAATGCTGTCGATGACGCCGATGATATCGACGATCTTGTGCGAACTCTGTTTGATATATGACATGGTGGTCACCACGTCGCCGACGACCTGGCCGCCCTTGACTGCCAGATTGGATGCCGTGGCTACCAGATGATTGGCCTGGGTTGCATTGTCCGCATTTTTGTTGACCATGGCGGTAAGCTGGTCCATCGCCGCAGCCGTTTGTTCCAGCGAACTCGCCTGGGCTTCGGTACGTGACGATAAATCGGTGTTGCCGGCGGCGATTTCGCGCGATGCGACGGCGATGGTGTCGGTGGCGCTACGCACGTTGCCGACCACCGCCGCGAGCCCTACGCTGATGCCGTTCATGGCCTGCATCAATTGCCCCAGCTCGTCGCGTCGGCCGACGTGGACCTGAGTGGTGAGGTCGCCCGCCGCCAGTTTTTCCGCCGCGGCCTTGGCCTCCTGCAGCGGTGCACTGATATCGTGCCGCAGGGCGAGGTAGATCCAGCCGCCGATCAGCAGTGCCGGGATCAGGCCCAGGATCGCCACCGTGGCCGGCAGGCTCGTGGTGCCGCGCTCGACCAGCGTTGTAATCGCCCAGCCATAAGCCGATATGATTAAGGTCGCGAACGCGCCGACGCGCAAGGCCATTTTGGCGGCGACGCTGAAGACCGGTTTTTCGCTGATATCGAGTCCCACATACAAGACCCCGACCATCTGCCCGGCGCGATCCAGCAGCGGGGTGTATTGCGTCATGTATTGCTTGCCGAACAGGGTCGCGTACCCGATATAGGCCTGGCCATTTTTCAAGCGGGCGTAACCGGGGTGGGACCGGTCCAGCAGCGTGCCGACAGCGCGCTCGCCATTCTGTTTGCGTACCGAGGTGGTAATTCGGATGAAATCGTCACCCGACAGCACGAACACGGTGGCAGTAACGCCGGTGGCTGCGGTGAATTGATCCAGTAAAACGAAATTCAGATTAAGTACCACGCCGCCGCTTTGCAGGGTGGGTGCTTGTAGCCCGGACATCTCGACGCAATTGGAGGTGTCTCTTGCAAAATCGCCTGGGAAATAACCGCGCAGAGTATTTGAATAACCTTCGATGCGTCGCTTTAGCGGCATTAATTTATTCATGGCCTTTCACGGGTGAGTCATTTTATGACGCGAAACCGGGATAGTTCAGAGGATCTTACCTTGGCATTCACTAATCTATAGTGACACGCTTTGCCTCAATCTCGATACATTTTCAATAGCGGCAGGTCCATCCACATTTAGTTTCACCAGGCTGATTCGATCAAGATCGAATCGATGATGCCACTTTGGTATCGCAAAGCCAATAAGAGCGAATGCCGGGGTGGCGGCCGACTGGGATTTATTGCCGCCTGCCGAGCCGAGTCGGTGTGGGGTAGAAACCACGCGATTTTTAGATCAGGGGCCAGCCGCACAAAAAACTAACCTTACAATAACATTACGACTAGAATAAGTTTGTATATTGCATACGCAACGCCGTTATCGCTAAAACCGATAGTCAGGTCTGCGTTTGCACCTGCACTGTGCACGTAGCCTGGAGCGCAACATGGAACATCAGCCGCAGGATGATCGGATGCCAATTGCCGTGGCGACCGAGCGTAAATGGACCGAAGACGCCCTGCTTGAAGCACAGGGAAAGCTGGAAGCCGAGATGGCGCTGCGTACCGAACAATTGGTCAATGTCAGAACCCTGCTCGAAGCCGATATCGCCAGGCGCAAAAATACCGAGCGGGAGCTGCTCCGGCGCAACCAGGAGCTCAGCGAATTGAATTTCACCTTGTCGCGCGCGAAAGAGCAACTGGTACAAAACGAGAAACTCGCATCGCTGGGGCAATTGGCCGCGGGCATCGCACACGAAATCAACACGCCGATCGGCTATGTACAGTCGAATCTCCACGCCTTGGAAAATTATCTGGGCGACCTTTTCAGTTTGCTCGATTTATATCAACAGGCCATGGGGCCGATACCGCAAGTGACGCCGAGGCGTGCGCCGACACAGTTGGATATCTTTACCGAGCTGGAACGGATGCGAGAGAAGATCGATCTCGAATTTTTGCGCGACGATATCCCGCATCTGCTGAAGGAATCGAAACAAGGTATCCATAACGTAAGAAGAATTGTTCAAAGCTTGAAGGATTTTTCGCGCGCGGAAATAAGTGAAGAATGGCAAAAATACGATGTGAATCAAGCCCTCGAGGCCAGTTTGAAGGTGACATACAACGAAATAAAATATAGGGTCAAGGTGATGCGGCGTTACGGTGAATTACCGTTGATCGAATGCATGCCGCAGCAACTGAATCAGGTTTTTATGAATTTGCTGACCAATGCGGCGCAAGCCATTCCGGCGGACCGGGGTGGACAGATAGAGATTGCCACCGGGCATGATGGGGCTTCAGTCTGGATAGAGGTCTGTGACGACGGGGTCGGCATCGCACCGCATCATCTGCGGCGGATCTTCGATCCATTTTTCACTACCAAGTCGGTGGGTAGCGGTGCTGGATCCGGTACTGGATTGGGCTTGTCATTATCCTATGGGATTATTCAAAAACATCATGGCGAAATTTCAGTTCACAGCGAAATCGGCAAGGGAACACGTTTCCGCTTGCTTATCCCGGTTCGGCAAAATGCGCCACTTGGCGAAGCCGGCGTCGCGTTGCGGCAGGCGGCACGCTAGCCGCCCTCTTTATCGCTCGCCGCAACCAGTTCGGGTCTGCGGCGCCTCGACCCTGATGCCGGGCTGAGCCTTCGTTGGCCTCGGTTTGCGTTATCGATTCTTTCGCACCATCGATTATTTCGCGTTATATCACTGCGGCACC
>JAMFSV010000300.1 GCA_026225455.1 Burkholderiales bacterium
CCAGACCAGCGGCACCAGCGTCGGTAGTGTGTCGGCCCTGGACCAGCAATTGTCTCAGGAAAGCAGCGATCTGACGCGCTCGCAAACTCAACTGATGGCAATTCAACAAATGTATGGCCAGTTGGGACTGGTTGCCGACCGCTCGAATTTTGTCGGTTGCCTGCGCGGTTTTGCCAGCGAGAAACTGGGCTTGATCCAGGGGCTTGCCAATCAGAGCCTGTTATACGACCCGCTGACCGCACCGGGCGATAGTTCTTTTTTCAATTTGGCCACCACTCCGGTGACCGCCGATTACCTGGCCCGCCAAGCGGCCCGGGCCCAGGTGCTGACCAGCTACGCTACGCCCTTTACTTCGGTGCTGCTTAATACCGTGGGCAGCAATGATGCGCAACTGAGCAACTTCCAATCGTCGGCATATTGGAGCAACACCATTGCCGAGATGAACCATCATCTGCAATTCAAAGGTCAAAACGATCAAGTCAGCTATCTTGAAGCGATGTTCCTGACGCAGTTCCCCGATCTGTCGGTGGATAACTGCGCCGCACAATGGAAAAGTTATCAACCGGCTGCGACCGGCAACGATTTGTTCTCGATCTTGCGCACCAGCCTGGAACACGGGATTCAGCGCCGCTGCGAAGGCGGCACGCAAGTGACTTCGGCCAATGCCTGGAAACCCTGGCTGGATCGCTTTAATACCGAACTGGCGGGGCGTTTCCCCTTTGGTCCACTGTCCGCGCCGGATGCATCGCCGGCGGCGGTGCAAGCGTTCTTTGTCGACTATGCGGCGCAAGCCGACAAACTCAAGACCATGTTGACCCAGTTGCCGCCGGCGCAAGCCTATGCGGTAAAAACCTTTGCCAAGCAACTGGATGCCGCCAACGCATTTTTTGCGGCAACGCTCGGTACCGGCGCCGTGGCTGCGCCGGTCCATTTGAACTTGACCTTCAGGGCGGCCCCTGAGGCATCGCCGGGCAGCTCGCAAATTCTATCGTGGCTGATGCAGGTGGGGGCACAAACCGCGGGCTTACCCAATCTTGCCACCAGTCTGGACTGGCCGTTTGGGCAGCCGCTGACGCTGAGCCTGACCTGGGCCAACCGCTCGCTCTATACGCCGGTGGCCTCGGTCAACCAGACCGACTTGCGCGTCGACGGTTTGACCGCCTCGTATTCGGCGGCAGGCGATTGGGCGCTGCTGCGCATGATGGCCGCGCACCAGCCGCATTCGGTCAGTGCCAGTACGGCCAAATCCCCGGCTGCCGTGGTGCTGGAGTTCGACGTGCCGGTGATCGGACCGGTCACCGCGGGCGGGCCGGTGACGCCGCCGTTACCCGTCGCCGCGAGCAGTACCGCAAGCAGCGCCGTTAATAGTGCCTCAAGTGTCACCTCAAGCAGCACCGGCCGCCCGAGTACGCCAGCCGGCGGCGGCACCGGCGGCGGCTTGCATGCCGGTGTGACCCCGGCTTTTGTCGCGCTCCAGCTCAAGGGCGTGAGTCCGACCAACGGTGCCCCGGTCCCGCTCAGCGTACCTGTCTATTTCCCGCTTGCGGCCCCCAATTTATAGTTGCGAGAACCCACCATGAACGACGATCTCAGGTTAAACGCCGACCTATATTGGCTGGAACATACGGGGCTCTCGCTGGATGCCTTGTTGGCACCCGTCGATGCGCTGCTGCCGGCCGGTGCGTCGCTGCGCAATGACGCGATGTATAAGGAAATCCGCCAGGCACGGCGGCAAGACGATGCGTCGCTGCCGATGGGCGCGTGGGAGCATGAACTGAAGCGAGCCGACTGGGATGGCTTGACCCGCCTGACTACGCAGGCGCTCGCGCAGCGCAGCAAGGACTTGCAACTGGCGGCATGGCTGCTCGAAGCCCAGCTACATCTCAACGGTTTTGCCGGCATTCCCGCCGGCGTGACGCTGATCCAGGATTTGTGCGAGCGTTTCTGGGACGGTTTGCACCCGTTGCCCTCCGACGGCAACTACGATCATCGCGCCAATGTGTTTCGCTGGATCAACGAAAAATTGCTGACGGCCTTGCGCCAGATTGCCTTGACCCAAAGCGGCGCGGAGCGCGAATTCAACTGGGCCGACTGGGAACAGGTACAACGCAATGAGCAATTGCGCTCGGCCGCGGGTGGGCGGAATGCGCCGGTGGAAGGCGTCGATATGCCCGAAGTAGCGCGTGCCATGGCCAGCACCCCCGCCAGCTTTTATTCCACTTTATTTTATACCCTGGCCGATGCGACGGAAGCGTTGGGCTTGCTGGGGGAAGTACTCGATCAGCGTTTTGCCGGGGACGCCCCCGGCCTATCGGCCTTCTCCGGAGTACTGATGCAAATCAAGGCGCTGGCCGGTGCCGAATTGCATAAACGTGGAGTACGGCCTGCGCTGCATGCTCGTTCGCGAACCTCAGGCGAGGCCGCTCATGATGCGCTGCCCATACGTAATTCAGCTAATCCAGGCGGTCCCGAGGTGATTTCGCTCGCCAGCCGCCGGGTTCGCGACGGCGACGATTCCGTTTCGGATCTGCCCGGCGGCGGTCGTGAGCGCGCCTACGCCCAACTGGCCGAAGCGGCTGAAACGCTGCTGCGGCTGGAACCTCATAGCCCGGTTCCCTATGTGATACGCAAAGCGGTTGAATGGGGCGCACTCGATACCGTACAGCTTTATCAGGAATTGTTTTTGCAGCAGGGCGGGCAGTTGAACATTTTCCAATTACTGGGTTTGGATCCGGCGACAGCCAAGGCTTGAGCCGACCTTGACCGGCGTCGATGAAGGGAGCGTGCAATGTCATTATGCATCGAAGAAACGCAGTATCAGTCACGGATAGTGCCGCAGGCATCCGAGCTATCCCCGGATACGCATACTGCGTATGCGGCTTATGCACCGGACGAAACGACGGTGTCGCCGCCTCTTCCCGCTGCGCAAGATGCGGCCGCTGCATCCGCTGCGGCAGAGGCGCCACCCGACGCTGAAACCGGTGGCGATTTTGTCGATTTTTCCCAGTTGGCACAAGCCTGGATCCAGCAATTACCCTGCATCGGCGATAGTCTGGCGGCTCCTGCTTTGGCCGATGCCTGGGCCGATACTATCCTCGATGCCTGGTTCGCCGCACGGGCGAGCGGCGCACTCGACCCGGCGCAGCCGCTGATGATTCTCGATCTGGCACCAGGCCAGGGCCGATTGGCGGTGCAGGTATTGCGGCGGCTGCAGCAACGTTTGACCCTGCTGGGATGCGCCGACTGGTGTGTCAGGTATTGTGCGCTTGCTGCTTCACGCGAGGCGCGAGACATGCTGCGCGGTCATCCCGCTTTACAGGCATTTTTTACCCTGGGCTGGTTCAGTGTGATTTCCCACTGGCCTGCCGGTCAGCGGCAGAACCCGGTGGTGGTGGTATCGCTGGGCAACCTGGGGACGCACATCAGTCAGCTTTATGCGGTGCATTATGGCCGCATCTTTAGCGGCAGCGTTGCGGCGCGCTCCTCGGGGCAGGACGGGGTCGAACTCGATTACCGCTGGCAGGAGGCCGTGGTGCCGGCGTCCTTGCACGAATGGCTGGAGCATTATGCCGGGCGCTTGAACACCGCCCCGCTGCTGATCGCGCCTGAGACGCTGCAGCAAATGGACGCGATTGCCGCATTGGCCGGTGGCCGTTATCTGCTGCTGGCGGTGGACCTCGGCGCTGTGTCCGAACAGCAGTTACGCGAACACGCCATGTGCCCGCCGACGTTATGGCGTGCCGGCGCCAATCGCTTGCCGGTCAACTTTGAATTAATCGGTCTTTATCAGCGTCGACACGGGGCGCAGACCCGTAATCTGATCTTGGCCGATGGCGGTTGGGTGGTACACGCGGCATTGTCGAACTGGCCGCTTGAGATCGATGCGCTGATGTCGCGCCTGACCGGCGCCCACCCCGATCATCTGGCACTGCAACGCAGCGGCGCCAACCTCAATTTGACCGATCCGGCCAGTGTGCTGGCGGCATTGCGAGCAGCCAATTACGATCCTTGCCTCTTGCAAGCCGCCTTGCATAGTCTGATTGAAACACCGCCAGTGCTTGATGCAAGCCAAGCTCGCGACTGGCGGTTGGCGCTGGAGCAAGTGTGGTACCGGGCCGGCGCGCTCATGCCATCAGGCGATTTCCTGTTCGAATTCGCCAACTTTGCATTGCATTTGGGCCAGGCGAATATCGCTCGCGAGGCGCTCGGCTTGCTCTTGCTCGATGCGCCGGACGACATTCAGGTGCGTCATCTATATGCCTGCTGCGAAGCCACGACTGGCCGCAGTGAAATGGCCTTGAGTTTGTTGCAAGACTGCGACGACCCCGCCCTAAATCCACTGCGGCAGCAACTGCAAAGCCGTATCGACGCGTGGCCGGCAGATTTCGATACCTCCTGCGCGCTTGACGGCGAATTGATACTCGAACCGCTCGATGGGTTTCACGCGCAGGCTTTTCTGGTGCAGTACCGCGATCGTGAGATCGGCATCGCAACCCGTCTGCCCGAACTCGATAGTGTTGAAGCCGTGTGCGCTTGGCTGGCGCCGGATAGTGCCGGCGAGGCCACCAAACAGAGTGCACAACACTATGCGCTGATGCATCAGGACAGCGGCTTGGTGGGCGCGGCCGGGTTGAACCGCATCGGTACGGCGGCGTATTTCTATTTTTGGATCGGCACCGATTACCAGGGCCGCGGCTTCGGTCAACGCGCGGGGCGGCTGGCTTTTGCTCAAGCGCGAGCCGCCGGGATCGAGGAGATTTTCACCTCGGTCTATGAGGACAACCGGCGGTCGCAACAGGCGCTGGAAGCGTTGGGCGCGGTGCGGCTGATGCCGCCGGCCGAATGGGATGGAGCTCAATCCGATGCCGTTGCGCCCGATGAAGCCATGGTGTTTTATCGTTATGCGTTGCGAGACGGCATGGCTGAAGGTGATGCGTTTGAGCGGATGCAGACACTAAGGCGTGAACTAAGAGATAGATGAATCGTTGACACTTACCAGGAGCAATATCATGGCCGATGAATCTTCACCTAAAACCCCCCGGCAACATTTTTTTTCCAGTTTCACCGAAGGTGTCCAGAGTACTGTTAGTGCCTGGGGTAACGCGTTCCGGCCTTCCAATTATGGCCATGCATCGCGCCAAACGGGGCAGTTATGGGGTGCGGTAACGCATCCCGGCCGAACCGCAGATACCTTGCACCACACGGCCGACGCACTCCACGAAAACGTCGACGTACCCAGTACTTTCGGACGTACCGCGGGAGATATCGCAGGCGGGGCGCTGACGCTGGCGGTAGGAACTTTTGCGGTAGCCGCCGCAGTGCGCAACCCCTACCTGAGAACGCGTCTTGCCAATCAGTTAAGCCAGCGCTATTCCAGCAGCCCCGTGCTGCAAAATCCCGTATTGCAACATCCCAAAGTACGGGATTTTTTCGTTACCCGGCCTTTGTCATTCGCGGTCGGCGCCGGTCTGGGCACCGCCGCGTTTATCGGAGGTGCGAAAGACCGCGCCGACACGGCGAAAGAAAACGCGCAGCAGCATCCCGAGGTGAACCGTAGATTGCAAGCGGGTCAACTGCATGAGGTGCTGGCGACCCCGGTTTCGCGCATCGTCAAGCCGCCTACCACCAAACTATGATTGGAGCCGGCCAGAGCTGGCGGGCCTTGACTGTGTTTAGTCGTTGCCCACGCTATTGAGCCGCTGGGCCAATTCGGCGGGCACTTCATGCGATAAAATCGTCTGGCTGCGTTGCGACAACGGCTCGTCGATGGTGTCGGGCTGGCGTTGGCGTGACAGATGCGAGGGGCCGCTCCATTGCGCCAACACTTTCTTGCGCCGCGCTTCCACGTCATCCGTGGCGTGCGGATGGCGTGTGCCCAGCACCGGGCGATTGCTGTCGTTGGGCGTGATCGCGGTCACCAGATGCTGATCGTCGCGCAAACCAAGTTTGATTGACATGAATGAGATGCCGTAAGAGAGTTGATATCAGTATCCGATGCCCGGACCAAGATAGCAAGTCGGCGACGGATTGATCTCATGATTTCGCTCGTTGCATGCCATGACGCGGCGACGGCCGCAGCGGAAATAACCGGAGTGCGGTATATGGCGCGTATTTATCAGGCAGCAAGCATGGGCGAGGCACGCGTGCGCGCCGCACTGGTGTCGCGAGGCGAAGCCGATTTACTGGTATGCCGGGTAAGTAGCTGGGGTATGGCGCACGGCGATGCGCGCTGGTTTATCACACGCGACAAGCAGGAAGCGACGGCATGGGTGTATTTCACCAGCATTGGCATGGCGCAAGTAAAAATCTGCTTTGTCGATGGCCTGGGTGAAGCCGGTTGGCAACGGCCGCACGCGCTCAAAGGGCGTCTGGCTTAGCCCTGGCGCCAACGGATTCAGGCCGCCGGCTTGGGCGGCGGCAAGACAATCACGGGCGGCAGGTCAAGCAGATGGAATTGCTGCGCCAGCACGGTTTGCTGGGTCCGTGCGTCGTCATAACTGTTGTAGTTGCCGGCCGCTACCAGCACCCACGCTTTGCCGTCTTCGGTGGTCACATTCAGGATCTTGACCGGCACCTGGGCGGCGGTAAATGGCGCGGCACTGTCGGCGGCCTGGTCGGCCGTGGCCAGCAGCGCGACTTGCAAAGCGTAGACCGTATTCGCGGCGGGTGTCGCCGGAACCAATAGACTCGTCAGTGCAATCGCCGCCGGGGCACTCGCGGCCTTTGCGCCGCCTGCCGCCGCAGGAGTTGCCGCAGCCACCGCGGCACCAGCCGCCGCCACCGATTTGACCGGTATCAGCTTGCTCAAGGACGTGGGCAGCCACTGCGGCAGCGTCACATCGTAGGGTGCTTTCAGCGCCGCCGGTGCGAGCAGGCCGGCGACAAACATCACGATGCCGAACACGATAACCACCAACACAAAAGCGATTTTTGACATGGTGCCTTAACTGACGCTGAAGGGATGCATGATTCATGAACCTTGTGCTTGCAGATATTGCATCGTAACGCGTTGCCGGTAAAGCGGCTACTGTTGGTTTGCAGCATTTTATCCATGCTTGATCGTGCGTAACCCAGCCTCACGCCAACCGGCCGATGTCCGATTAAATCGTGCGATTGGGTCGCCGCGGCCGTTTTGAATTGAACGAATCGCGCGAGAAACCACTCCCACTTATCGACAGTGAATAAAGGGAGACATAGGCATGCCGTTATCCAAGCCGGACGGTACTATTCATGCTCAGAAGAAGAGCGGCGCCCGCGCAGGTTCATCCATGCGGCATCTGTCCGTGTATCAGGCTGACTCTCAGCCCGTCTCTCAGCCCATCTCTCAGCTCGTCTTGCAAGACGCCGGTCGCTCGCGTTTGCCATGGCACTATGTCGCGCGCTTGCTGCTCGGCCTGCTGTTCCTGCATGGCCTGAGCGCACCGGTACAAGCCGACACTTATCTGGGCGGCCCACTCCCGCCGCCGCCCAGCGAGCTCTACGGCGACCTGTTTGTCGCGGTACAAATGGCGCAGATTTATCCGGATCAAAAAATTTTCCCGGATGCCACGTCCAAACAAAGTCCCGCCACAATTATTCGACTATACGAGCAGCAAAAAAATGCGCCGGGTTTTGCCTTGGCGCATTTTGTCGCGCAGCATTTCACTGCGCCGGTCGAGTCATCGGTCACGCCGCCGCCCACCCAGCCGCTACGCCAACACATCGACTGGTTATGGCCGGCCTTGACCCGGATCACCACTAGCGCGCCGCACGACAGTTCCTTGATTCCGCTACCCAAACCTTACGTAGTGCCGGGCGGGCGGTTTCGCGAAAGTTACTACTGGGATAGCTATTTCACCATGCTCGGTTTGCAACAAGCCGGACGCGAAGACCTGGTCGATACCATGCTGGACAACTTTGCTTATCTGATCGACACCGTCGGGCATATTCCCAATGGCAATCGGACCTACTATCTGAGCCGCTCGCAGCCGCCGTTTTTCTCCTATATGGTCGACCTGGCCGCCAGCAAGGAAGG
>JAMFSV010000301.1 GCA_026225455.1 Burkholderiales bacterium
AAGATCGCGCTAGGCCACCATCGTGACGATATTCTGGAAACGCTGTTCCTGAATATGTTTTATGGCGCCAAGCTCAAAGGCATGCCCGCCAAACTGCAGTCGGACGACGGCCGGCATATCGTGATCCGGCCCCTGGCGTATGTAAAGGAAAGCGATCTGGAGCGTTACGCCGAGTTGCGCCAGTACCCGATTATTCCCTGCACCTTGTGCGGCAGCCAGCCCAATCTGAAGCGGGCCGAGATGAAAGCGCTGATCCGCGATTGGGAACGGCGTTTTCCGGGCCGCGTCGAAAGCATGTTCAACGCCATGTCGAATGTGGTGCCGTCGCACTTGATGGACCGGCAATTGCACCCATTTACCGCCTTGCGCGCGACCGGCGTGGCCGACAGCAACGGCGATCTGGCTTTTGACGAAGCCGCCGACGAAAGTGCTTGCGCGACCGGCGACGACCCTGCTACCGGTCTGGCGGCGGGCGAGTCGGTGATACGCTTTGGCGCTTTCGGCGATTGATGCCGACGCGGCGTGTTTCTCGCCCCGTCGACTGAAATAAGCCTGCCGCAAAGTCGTGCCGTAACGCGGGCATAAGGCTCAATAGCCTGCGTGCTAAAATTCGGCGATATTTTTCAACTCGGGCCTCTCCGTGAATATTGTGATTTTGGCGGCTGGTGCAGGCAAGCGCATGCGCTCCGCATTACCCAAAGTGCTGCACCCGCTGGCCGGCCGTCCGTTGCTGTCACATGTGATCGAGACTGCCCGCAGTTTGTCGCCGACGCGAATTGTGGTGGTGGTCGGACACGGTGCCGACCAAGTGCGCGCCCACGTCGCCGCGCCCGATATCGAATTTGTGCTGCAAGCCCAACAACTGGGCACCGGGCACGCGGTGCAGCAGGCCTTGCCTTTGCTCGACCCGTCGGTACCCACACTGGTGTTATACGGCGACGTGCCGTTGACCCGGGCCAGCACCCTGCAACGCCTGGTCGCCACCGCAGGCGCTCAACACTATGCGGTGCTGACGGTGGAAATGGCCGATCCCACCGGTTATGGCCGGATTGTGCGCGAAGCGGCGCCGGACGGCGGCCGTGGGCGTGTCACCCAGATTGTCGAGCAAAAAGATGCCGGCCCGGCTGAGTTGGCCATCGGCGAAATCAACACGGGCATCGTCGTCTCGCCCACCGCACAGCTTGGCGCATGGCTCGCCACCCTCAAAAACGAAAACGCCCAGGGCGAGTATTACCTGACCGACGTGGTTGAGCGCGCCATAGCCTCAGGGGTGGCGGTGCTGACCAGTGAGCCTGACGACCTTTGGGAAACCCTGGGCGTCAACAGCAAGACCCAGCTCGCCGAACTCGAACGCATTTATCAGCGCACGGTCGCGGACACGTTGCTGACGGACGGCGTCACCCTGGCCGACCCGGCGCGCATCGATGTGCGCGGTACCTTGATCTGCGGCAGCGACGTTAGTATCGACGTGAATTGTGTCTTTGAAGGCCAGGTGGTGTTGGGCAACGATGTCAGCGTCGGGCCTCACTGCGTATTGCGCGACGTGACCATCGGCGCGGGTACGCGCATCGATGCCTTCTCGCATCTGGAGCAAGCGGTGGTCGGTGCGGCTGCGGTGATCGGTCCGTATGCACGCTTGCGCCCCGGGGCGCAATTGGCTGACGGCACCCACGTAGGCAATTTTGTCGAAATCAAAAATGCCGTGCTGGGCGCCGGGTCCAAGGCCAACCATTTGAGTTATATCGGCGACGCCGATATCGGGGCTCGCGTCAACATCGGCGCCGGCACCATCACCTGCAATTACGACGGTGCCAACAAACACCGCACGATTATCGAAGACGATGTATTTGTAGGTTCCGACAGCCAATTAGTGGCCCCCGTCAGAGTCGGGCGCGGCGTGACCATTGCTGCCGGCACGACCATTTGGAAGGATGTGCCGGCCGAAACGCTGGTACTGAACCAAAAGACCCAGATCGAAAAAACCGGCTACCTGCGCCCGGTCAAGAAAAAATAAAGCCACTGCGCGTGGCTTGCGCCGCGGCATGTCAATCTCTAAGGAACAAGCATAATGTGTGGAATCGTCGGTGCTGTCGCGCAGCGTAATATTGTCCCGATCCTGGTCGAGGGCCTGCGCCGTCTTGAGTATCGCGGTTACGATTCATGCGGGGTGGCGGTGCTCGCCAACGGCGAACCGACGCGCGCGCGCAGCGTGTCGCGGGTAGCCGACCTCGACCAGCAGGTACGCGAGACCCAGCTCGAAGGTTTTACCGGCATTGCCCATACCCGTTGGGCCACGCACGGCGCGCCCGTCACGCATAATGCCCACCCGATTTTCTCGCGCGATACGATTGCGCTGGTACATAACGGCATCATCGAAAATTACGAATCGCTGCGCGAGATGTTGCGCGGCAAAGGTTATGAATTCGTCAGCCAGACCGACACCGAAGTCATCGCGCATCTGATCCACCAGCACTATCGCGGCAATCTATTCGATACCGTGCGCGAAATCACCAAGCTGCTGCATGGTGCTTATGCCATTGCCGTCTTCAGCAAGGACGAACCGAACCGTGTGGTCGGCGCGCGCCAAGGTTCGCCCCTGGTGGTCGGCATCGGCGCCGGTGAAAATTTCCTGGCCTCGGACGCTTTGGCGCTGGCCGGCAGCACCGATCGTTTTATCTTCCTCGAAGAAGGCGATGTGGTCGAATTGTCCCTTGAACAAGTGCGCGTGGCCGACCGTGAGGGACGGATGGTCGAGCGCGAAATTCGTACCGTCACAACCTATGGCGGCGCGGTGGAGTTGGGACCTTACCGGCATTTCATGCAGAAGGAAATCTTCGAACAGCCGCGGGCGATTTCCGACACGATTCCTGTCACCAATACCTTTGAAGCTTCGCTGTTCGGAGAAAAAGCCGAGCAGGTGCTGCCCGCCATCGATAGCCTGCTGATACTCGCTTGCGGCACCAGCTACTACTCGGGACTGACAGCCAAGTATTGGGTCGAATCGATCGGCGGCATTCCGACCCAGGTTGAAATCGCCAGCGAATACCGCTACCGCGACTCGGTGCCGAACCCCAAGGCGCTGGTGGTAGTCATCTCGCAATCCGGCGAGACCGCCGACACCCTGGCCGCGCTCAAGCATGCGCAATCACTGGGTCATCACCACACCCTGGCGATCTGCAACGTGGCCTCAAGCGCCATGGTGCGCCTCACCGAACTCACCTTCCTGACTCATGCGGGTACCGAGATCGGCGTGGCCTCGACCAAAGCCTTCACCACTCAACTGGTCGCCTTGTTTGTCCTGGCCGCGACCTTGGGCAAACTGCGCGGCCGTGTCGACAGCTCGGCGGAAGTCAGTTATCTCAAGCAATTGCGCCATCTGCCGGCGGCACTCAATAGCGTGTTGGCGCTTGAACCGCAGATCATCGCCTGGGCCGAAGATTTTTCCAAAAAAGAAAATGCCCTGTTCCTCGGGCGCGGCCTGCATTACCCGATTGCCCTCGAAGGCGCGCTCAAGCTCAAGGAAATTTCCTATATCCACGCTGAAGCCTACCCCGCCGGCGAACTCAAGCACGGCCCGCTGGCCTTGGTCACGGAAGCCATGCCGGTCGTCACCGTTGCGCCCAATGACGTGCTGCTGGAAAAGCTGAAATCCAATATGCAGGAAGTGCGCGCTCGCGGCGGCGAACTGTATGTATTCGCCGATTCCGACACGCATATCGTGAACGAGTCCGGCATCCATGTGATACGCATGCCTGAACATTACGGCCTGCTCTCGCCGATCCTGCACACGGTGCCTTTGCAACTGCTGGCGTATCACACGGCGGTGGCAAGAGGGACCGATGTCGATAAGCCGAGGAATTTGGCTAAGTCGGTGACGGTGGAGTGAGGTGGTGTGAAATGTGGCGGGTGTTTGCTGACATTGATTAGTTTCTTTTACTCACCCCCGGAAAAGTTTCTTTTACGGGGGTATTAGTTACCGCCATGCCTTACCCGACAAGGCGTAAGCGGAACTAATTGACAAAGGGTACTGAAGGCGTTTGCAGCGTCTTTTGTTTGCAACGAACCCTCCGAATTGTCTTTCAAAGCACCTTCGAGGTCTTACAGCCCTGCATTTCCGTCGAACTTCGCAGCTTGCCGACTGCTAGGATCTTCGGATTGTTCTACGTTGCAGGGAAGCGCTTCATTTGGGGCTGGAATTCGGCCTGAGCGGTCATTAGGGCGGCTCGGGCAATGCGTCTGCAATGTGGCAGATTGCTGACGGTGGCGGCGTCGAGCAGTTGGACGGCAGCTTCCTGCATCAGCGAACCCACACTACCGCCCCC
>JAMFSV010000302.1 GCA_026225455.1 Burkholderiales bacterium
GCACTTTGGGGTGCAGGGTTTTGACCCGCCCATCCAGCATTTCCGGAAAGCCGGTGTAATCGCCGACTTCGGTGACGCTCAAGCCTGCCGCCGCGAGCAATTTGGCGGTGCCGCCGGTGGACAGGAGCTTGACGCCGAGCGACGAGAGTTGTTTGGCAAACTCGACGATCCCGGTTTTATCGGAGACGGAAATAAGCGCTTGCTGGATCATGGCGGCAGAGGAGTAAAGCCCGCGGACGGGCATGTTGGTGACAAAAGCTGGATCCTGAAATCCAGACTTGGGCGCAGCGGCTTACAACAAACCGTGCTGCTGTAATTTTTTACGCAAAGTATTGCGGTTGATGCCAAGATATTCGGCCGCCAGCGACTGATTGCCGCCGGCATTGGCCAGCACGATTTCAAGCATGGGTTTCTCCGCGCAGGAGATCACCATGTCATAAATATCGTGGGGTCGCGAGCCGTCGAGATCTCGAAAATACATTTCGAGGCTATCGCGTACGCATTGTTCTATATTGTGCTTGCTCATGCTGCTAGTCGGTTGGGTAGGAGTGACAATGAACTCGGGGATGCCTCGTGAGATACCCCGGAGTTTGCCGAAATCGGCCTGGCGGCGTCGGTCGTGCCGGAGATCGGAAATTCGGTTACAGGTTCTTCCTCAAGATAGACGAGCCGGTCGGAGTGAGCTTTTTGTGCGTCGAAAAATGCATTGACGGCAGCCAGTTGCTCGCGCGTGCAGTCCAGCGTGTTCATTCGATGCCGAAAAGCTTGCGCGCCGGCGAGTCCGCGAGTGTACCAGCCGATATGCTTGCGTGCAGTACGAACCCCCGTGAATTCGCCATAAAACGCGTAATGATCTTCGAGATGATGATTCATGATCTCCTGGATCTCGTCGACGCGCGGTGAGGGCAAGCGGGTGCCCGTCAGCAGGAAATGCTCGATTTCCCTGAATAGCCAAGGCCGCCCTTGGGCTGCGCGCCCGATCATCAGGGCATCGGCGCCCGTCGCTGCGAGCACCAGCCGCGCTTTTTCGGGAGAGTCGATATCGCCGTTGGCGACCACCGGGATATTCAAGGCCGCTTTGACGGCGGCGATGGTTTCGTATTCGGCCGCGCCATGATACAAATCGGCGCGCGTGCGCCCATGGACCGTCAGCATGGCGATACCCGACTGTTCGGCGATGCGCGCGATATGCAAGGCGTTTTTATGTTCGCGATCCCAGCCGGTGCGGATTTTCAGGGTGACCGGTACGGCGTCCGGACCGACCCCCACCGCATTCACCACGGCTTCGAGAATGCGCGTGACCAGTGCTTCGTTTTGCAACAGCGCCGAGCCTGCCGCCACGTTGCAGACCTTCTTGGCCGGGCAGCCCATGTTGATATCGATGATCTGCGCACCGTTATCGACGTTGTAGCGAGCTGCTTCGGCCAGCATCTGCGGGTCGGCGCCGGCAATTTGTACCGAGATCGGTTCGACTTCGCCGGTGTGGTCGGCGCGCCGCATGGTTTTTTCGCTTTTCCACAGCTGCGCGTTTGAGGCGACCATTTCGGACACCGCATAACCCGCGCCCAGCCGTTTGCATAGCTGGCGGAACGGCCGATCCGTCACCCCGGCCATGGGGGCGACAAACAGGTTGTTACGCAAAATATGGCGGCCGATAGTGGGCATCGTGTTTGGGGTTCCGGTCTAAGACCTGTGTCTCGCGGGGTAGGAGTGGCCGAGACGCGGCAGGGCAATATCTCATAAAGCAGCGATTTTAACGTTAACCGGGCCGCGCTTCGACCTGAATAAAAACTTAGCCTCAAGCGTGCCTCCGGAGAGCCGCTTGAGAGCGGCCCGCGGCCCGATCCGCTTAGGGTTAACGACGTTGCCCAAACATCATTTGGCGCGCCAGCCAGGTTTTTGCCGGCGGCATGAAATCCAGCGCGCTCAGGGCCAGACCGCGCAGTGCGCCCAGCGGTGCGAAATCGGCGGTGAAGGCGCGCGCCAGGGTATCGGTCGCGGCGATGGTCAGGCGCCGGTCGCCGGCGCGCCGCGCGGCAAAATCGCGTAGCGCCTCGGGATTGGCCCCATGCTGCGCCAGTGCATCCACCAACGCGTAGGCATCGCGCAAACCTAGATTAAGACCTTGGCCCGCGACCGGATGCAAGGTCTGTGCCGCATTGCCGATGGCCGCCGTGCGGCCGTCGACCAATTGCTGCAGCGCATTCAAGCCAAGCGGAAAGACGGCTCGAGCGTCGATATGGGTGAAGCGTCCCATGCGAGTGCCGAAGGCGGACTGCAGCGCCGCCAGAAAATCAGGCTCCGACATCGCCATGCGCGCTTGCGATGCCGCCGGGCGGCCGCACCACACCAGGGCCCATTCCTGTTGCGTACCGCCCAGCGGTAACAAGGCCAGGGGACCTTCCGGGGTAAACCTTTCCCAGGCCACGGCGGGACGCGGCGACGCCACTCGCACCGTGCCCACAATCGCGGTTTGTTGGTAGTCGCGAGTTTGCATGGGACGCACTTGCGGTGAGTCCGTGGGGCGCGGCGCCCGATCCGGGGCAGCACCTGCGTGCGGCGGCTGATACAAACCGCCTTCGGCATGGATCACCAGGCTGGCGCGCAGATCCGCCGGTCCTGACGCATCGCTGGAGCTGAGCGGCAACGTTACGCCTGCGGCGTCCTGCAACGGTGCCTGCGCCGTGGTGTGGGTCAACCAGCGCACCGGGCTTGCCTTGACCGCTTGAGCGAGTTGTTCGACCAGCCGGCTGTAGCGCACCACATAACCGAGAGCCGGCAAGCCGTGTTCGCGGTGATCGATCAGGGCTCGGCCAAAGTGACCTTGTTGCGAAATATGAATCTGCTTGATGACCCCGACTGAGTTGATCCCGCTTGAATTGATCCCGCTTGAATTGCCGCGCTCGGTCGTTGCTTCGACCGGCCAGGCCAGCGGTTCAAGCAGCATCCTGCTGCCTTGGGAGACCGCGATGGCGCGCGGGTCGGCTTGGCTGCCGGCGGCAAGCGATGCCGCTGCATCGCGCGTATCGATGAGGGCGACCGTCAGTGCCCGGGTTGAGCTGCGCTGCGCGAGCCAGCCGGCCAACGCCAGCCCGACCGGGCCGGCGCCGACAATGGCCAGGTCGACGCTCAGCGCGGGCTCGCGTGCCGGGGTGTCAGCGATCTGCGTCATGCAAGTTCCATCATGGCTTGAGGTGATATCAGCATGCACGCATCAGCGCTTCGATTTCATCGGCGTCTACCGGCACGTCGCGTGTGATTAATTCGCAGCCGGACTCGGTGACGATCGCATCGTCCTCGATGCGGATGCCGATGCCCCAATATTGTTCGGGTACATCTTCGGCGGCGCGGATGTACAAACCGGGCTCGATGGTCAGCGTCATGTGCGCTTGCAACTGACGCCAAGGCGGCGCGATCGGGCTGCCGTCCGGTGCCGGGGCAGGTGTTGCGCCGGTGTCGGTCGAGGTTGCCGGCAACTCGCGATAATTGCCGCAGTCGTGCACGTCCATGCCGATCCAGTGGCCGGTGCTGTGCACCGTAAAACGCGTATGGGCGCCGGCTGCAATGATGTCGTCGACGCTGCCGAGGCGATTGCCGTCGAGGATGCCGCTGTCGCGCAGACCCTGTGCCAGAACCCGCGTGGCGGCCTGATGCGGCATGTCGTAACGGGCTCCGATGCGGGTCGCGTCGATGGCGGCGGCTTGTGCGGCGTGGACGATCTCGTAGAGTTCGCGTTGGGCGCGCGAATAACGCCCATTGGCCGGGAAGGTGCGCGTGATGTCGGCGGCATAGCCGTCGAGCTCACATGCCGCATCGATCAGGATCAGGTCGCCGTCGCGCGCGACGGTATTGCCGGCCGGGTAATGCAAGGTGCAAGCGTTGACGCCGGCCGCGACAATGGAGCCGTAGGCTGGCGCTTGGGCGCCACGCCGGCGAAATTCATATAACAGCTCGGCTTCGAGTTCATATTCATGCATCCCGGGCCGGGTCGCGCGTATCGCCCGCAGGTGGGCGTCGGCCGAAATGCGCGCGGCGCGGCGCATGATCTCAAGTTCATGGCAA